>JBGPVC010000191.1:0-2070 GCA_041491485.1 Candidatus Limnocylindria bacterium | reverse complement strand
GGGGATGTGTGGTTTCGACAGGGCTTGGCTATCGGGGAACGCGAGCCGAGGATGCTGCTCAGGCCTCGTTAATCAGGCAGCAAAACGAAGTACCTGGCAACCGCCAGTCGACTCTCGCCCTCGCTGCTTAGGCAGTAAGGTGAGCGTGGAAGCTACCTCCGCCTCGCGGGTAGTGGAAGCGTCATTCAGCGGGGCTGCGATCCGGATCAGCGTCGCGTAGTCCGGACCTAAGCCCGATCTAGGGGCACGTGACTGGACCGTCCGGCAGGATGCCGATGTTCGTTCGGGCGGTCGACGACAAACCATCGGACACGCTCGTAGTGGTCCCCGGTGAAGGGTCCTGGACGGGGAGTTCGACTCTCCCCCATCTCCACCAATCCAGATGCACGCACGCCGTCTGCACGACCCAATTGCAGATTGGGCTGATCCCGCCGGGCTCCAACACGCGCTGCGTGCAGAGTGGCATTGACCGCATACCCTTGGGGGCCGGTCCGCCGAACCCCTTCAGACGTTCGTCTACACCATCGCCGTAGCCCTGATGGTCACCCTCGTGGCGACTGTCGGCATCATGGCCATCAACCATTGGTTGGGACGTCGCGAAACCCGGTAGGACGCCACGCCTGCGAGGGCGAGCCAAGGACGCGAGGAGGCCTCGGTCAGGCCGTCGGGAGCGTGGCCAGGAGCAGGGCGCCGCGATCCTCGAACGAGAAGCCGGCCTCGACCAGGAGCGATCGCATCGGGTGGTTCTCGGGTGACAGGCGGGCGACGATCTCGCTTGCGCCCTCGGCTCGGGCGACCGTGATGGCCGACGCGATCAGCTCGCGACCGATCCCACGACGCTGCCAGGCGTCGGCGACCACCAGCGACAGCTCCATGGCGTCGGTTGCGTGGATCCTCGACAGCCGCACGACGGCGGCGACCGCGGTTCCGTCCGCGACGGGCGCCTCGGCCACGAGCGCGATCTCCCGGTCGTAGTCGACGAAGCAGATCCGGGTCAGGCGCTCATGCGCCGTCCGCTCGGCCAGCGCGAGGTCGGTGCCGTAGCGGGCCCGGACGGTGGCCTCCGACAGTGTCCCATGGAAGCGGGCCAGCAAGGGCTCGTCCTCGGGCCGGATGGGTCGAATGACGATTGGCGTGCCGGTGTCGTCATGGATCTCGCGGATGTAGACGTGCGGGTAGGGCCGGATGGCGAGCCGCGGCAGGTCGCGCTCGGGCATGCTCGCCGGATGGAGGGCGACTCGCGCATCGAGCGCGATGATCCGCTGCGGTGAGGCGAGCAACGGGTTGATGTCGATCTCGGCGATCCGCGGCTGTTCGGCCACGAGCTCGCTGAAGCGCACCAGGAGCGCGGCGAGCACGTCGAGGTCGACCGGCTTGCGCCCGCGGACGCCACGGAGGGCGGTCGCGATCCTGGTCTGCTCGATCAGGCGCTTGGCCAGGGTCGTGTTGAGCGGTGGGAGGGCGAGCGCGCGATCGCGGAAGACCTCGACCAGCTGGCCGCCCATCCCGAACAGCAGGACCGGCCCGAACTGCGGATCCGGGCTGCTGCCAACGATCAGCTCGTAGCCCGACCAGTTGATCATCGGCTGGATCGTCACGCCTTCGAAGTGCTCGGCACCGGCCTTCGCCGTGACCGAGTCGCGGATCCGCTCGAACGCCTCGCGAACGGCCTCGGGCGTCCGCAGGTTGAGGCACACTCCGCCGACGTCGGTCTTGTGGGTGATCGTCCGGCTGAGCAGCTTGGCGACGACCGGATAGCCCATCTCGTCGGCGGCGATCACCGCCGCATCGGGCGTCTGGGCGATCTCGGTGTCGGTGATCGGGATGCCGTAGGCGGCGAGGACTTTCTTGCTCTCGAACTCGGTCAGGAGGGTGCGTCCCTCGGCGGTGACGTCGGCGATGATCTCGTCGACCCCTTCGCGGAACTCGCCGCGTTCCGGGGCGATCGGCAGGGCCGGCGTCTCGTACAGCGAGTGGAGGTTGTCTGCGTAGCGCCAGAGGTGGTTGAACAGGACGCAGGCGGTGTCGGGATAGGCGAAGGTCGGGATCCCGGCCTCGCGCAGGATCGCG
>JBGPVC010000190.1:0-2877 GCA_041491485.1 Candidatus Limnocylindria bacterium | reverse complement strand
CCTGGCCATCAAGGCCGGCCTGGACGTCGAGCAGGTCGTCGGCGCCCTAGGCGGCGGGGCGGCCCAGAGCTGGGTGCTCGCCAACCGGAGCGGCCGGATGCTCGACAACGAATACCCGCTCGGCTTCAAGGTCGCGCTCCACCGGAAGGACCTCGGAATCGCCCTGGAGCTGGCCGGCCAGCTCGGGGCCGTCCTGCCGGTCAGCGCCCTCGTCGCGCAGCTCGAGAGCGGCCTGATCGCGGCCGGCCACGGCGACGACGACATGTCGGCGGTGGCCCGCTCGATCCGGGCCCTGTCCGCCCTCGACGCCTGAGCCGCGGGTCGGCCGGCCGCGGAGGGCGGCTCGTGAACGCGCGCGGCGATTACTCGAGCCCGACCAGCAGCATCGGATCGCCCAGCTTTCCGTCGTAGCGCGGCCGGAACCTGGCGACGTTGTACATCACCGGGACATCGACCTTGCGAGGCCCGAGGGCCGGGTCGGGCAACGCCGTGTGGGCGTACTTGCCGTCCTGGATCGCGACCATCCGGCCCGTCATGCCGGCCTCGACCAGGTCCATCGCGACGTTGGCGAAGGTCGTTGCGACCAACGAATCGATCGAGTCCGGCTCGCCGCTGCGGAGGTCGTACGTCAGCTCGGAGGCGAGCGTCTCGATGCCCGTCCGGGCCCTGATCTCGGTCGCCAGCGCCTCGCCGATGTTGGCCTTGTGGCGATGCCCGAACGCATCGGTCGCCCCGACGTCGCTCATCTCGGCGCCCGTCCAGATCGCCCCTTCGGCCGTGATCACGAACGCGTAGTGGCTCGGGTTCGCCGCGTGATCGTGGGCCAGCAGGTCGGACAGGGCGTCCAGGTCGTACGGCGCTTCGGGGATGACGCAGCGCGCGGACGTCACGTAGGCCGTGTAGAGCGCCGAGAACCCGGCGTCGCGCCCGAAGATCCGGAAGACGCCGATCCGCTCGTGGCTGCCGAGCGTCGTTCGCTGGCGGTTGATGGCCTCCTTGGCACGCGTGATCGCGGTCGAGAATCCGATGCAGTACTCGGTGCCCTGGACGTCGTTGTCCATGGTCTTGGGGATGGCGATGAGCGGAACGCCGGCGTTGACCAGGACCTGCGAGTACGACAGCGTGTCGTCGCCGCCGATCGTCACCAGGCGGTCGACACCCAGTGCCGACAGGTTGTCGAGGACCAGCGGGGTCAGGTCGTAGACCCCGTCGCCGACGGCGAACCGAGCTCGCGCCGCGTCGTCCAGCCAGTGCGGCAAGCCTTCGGCGCGCATCTTGCGCGGGTTCGTCCTCGAGGTGTGGAGGATCGTCCCGCCGGTCCGCTCGATCGTCCTGGTGTTGATCCGATCCAGCGGCCGAAGGTAGTCGGGGTCGGCCACCGGCCCGGGCCGAACGTGGGTCAGGCCCTCCCAGCCTCGGCGGATGCCGAGGACGTCGTAGCCGGCATCGGTTGCCCGATAGACGACGCTCTTGATGACGGCATTGAGACCCGGGACGTCGCCTCCGCCGGTGAGAATGGCGATGCGCTTGGTGGTTGTCATGGCGCGGGACATGCTACAGCGCGCGCCTCGGCGAAGCCGGTTGCGGTTGGGTGGCGGCAGCCGAGCGGCCGCCCAGTCGGCCGCCGACGGCCGTCTGCTAGCATCGCCCCATGAACTACGAGCTGTTCATGGGCGAGGCGCTCGAAGAGGCCAAGCTCGCGGTTGCCCGCGGCGAACGCGCCTGTGCGGCGGTCGCGGTCGTTGACGAGGCGATGGTCGCCCGTGCCCACGACCGGGTCAGGGAGCTGAACGACCCAACCGCCCATGCCGTCGTGATGGCGCTGCGAGAGGCGGCTCGCCGGCTCGGGACGGTCAGGCTGGCCGACGCGACCATCTTCGCCACCGAAGAGCCCTGTCCGATGTGCGTCGGGGCACTCATGGCCAGCGATGTCGAGGCCCTCGTCTACGCGGTCGCCAACGATCGCGACGGCGCGGCCGGCACGGTCATCCAGCTCGCCCAGCACCCTGGCCTGCCGCGTCGGATCAGGGTTGTCAGCGGGATCCGCCGCGACCAGGTCGAGGCGCTCCTCGGGCCCGTCCCCGCGAGCTGATCGGCGCCGGGCGGCCCGGTCAGCCTCGTTTGGTATCCTCTCCCGCGGAGAGGTGTCCGAGTGGTTGATGGTGCCGCTCTCGAAAAGCGGTGTGCGAAAGCACCGCGGGTTCGAATCCCGCCCTCTCCGCCAACTCCGCACCGCGTGGGACGCCCAATGCGTGCGTTGCCGACTCCGGTCCTCGTTCACGCATTTCCAGTGCGCTTGCTCCGGTCCTCGTCGGCGCCTTCGCCTTGAAGGCCCCACGCGGCGCTGCGTTCAATGCCTGATGATGGCTCCGACCGGGTAGCTCGGCCGGTTCCTTTGCCTCCGGAGAGGTCGCCTAGTGGTCTATGGCGCCGCACTGGAAATGCGGTTCGGGGCAACCCGTCGAGGGTTCGAATCCCTCCCTCTCCGCCATCTCCGCACGCCGCGGGGGCGGCCGATGCCCGCGTTGGGGCGCTGCGCTCCTCGCTCACGCATGTCGGAGTGCGTTCGCTCCAGTGCTCGGCGCCGCCTTGGCCTCGACCACCCTCGCGGCGCGCTACGTCCCGCCCGGCCATCCGCGGTATTCTTCGCGGGCCGTGCTAGGCGGGGAACTAGCGGTGCCCTGTACCTGCAATCCGCTCCAGCAGGGCTGAATTCCCTCCCGAGGTCTCTGCTCTCGAACGCCGCCCGGCGATGCGACGTTGAGGACCGGGTCCCGCGCAGCGGCGAACCGCGAACCGTGTCAGGTCCGGAAGGAAGCAGCACTAAGCGATCATCGTCGGGTGCCGCGGAACGGCCTGGTCCGAGCCGCTCGTCAT
>JBGPVC010000189.1:0-3151 GCA_041491485.1 Candidatus Limnocylindria bacterium | reverse complement strand
CGGAGTTCGGCGACGAGCGGGTGATCGACACCCCGCTGAGCGAGTCGATGATCGTGGGGGCCTCGATCGGGGCCGCCGTCAACGGCCTGCGCCCGGTCTGCGAGATCCAGTTCGCCGACTTCATCTTCCCGGCCTTCAACCAGATCGTGTCCGAGGCGGCGCGGATGCGCTACCGCTCGAACAACGGCTACGGCGTGCCGATGACCATCCGGGCGCCATACGGTGGCGGCGTGCACGGGGCGCTCTACCACTCGCAGTCGGTCGAGGCGTTCTTCACCCACGTGCCCGGGTTGAAGGTCGTGGTGCCGTCGACTCCACGCGACGCCAAGGGCCTGTTGCGCTCGTCGATTCGCGACCCCGACCCGGTCATCTTCTTCGAGCACAAGAAGATGTACCGCTCCGTTCGCGGCGACGTCCCCGACACCGACTACATCGTCCCGCTCGGCAAGGCCGCGATCACCCATCCCGGGACGCAGGTGACCGTCGTGGCGTACGGCCTGATGGCCCATTACGCCCTGGAGGCCGCCGACCGGGTGGCGGAGGAGGGGATCAGCACCGAGGTCGTCGACCTGCGGACCCTGCGGCCCCTCGATACCGAGACGCTGCTCGACTCCGTCCGCAAGACCGGCAAGTGCCTGATCGTCTACGAGGACAACCGGTTCGGTGGCTATGGCGCCGAGGTCGCCGCGATCGTCGCGGAGGAGGCGTTCGACTACCTCGACGGGCCGATCACGCGGGTCGCCGGGCCAGATGTTCCCGGAGTGCCGTACAACCATGTCCTGGAGGACTGGTTCATGGTCAATCCCGAGAAGATCGCCGACGGGATCCGGACGCTTGCCGCGTACTGACAGCGCCGCGCCCAAGGTGCCGCCCGGGCGACGGGTGCCTGACGTCGCATCCGTTGGCTTTGCCGCAGTCGACCGCCGGTTGCGCGAGATCCTGGAGCCATATCGGTCACGGCTCGTCACGACGAAAGACGGACCGGATTCGCTCGCGTTGGAGATCGCCGGTCTGGAGGGCAAACCCTGGGGTAATGTCGCCGGCATCCGGCACGGCAGGCGCTACGTCAGCTTCTACCTGATGCCGGTGTATGGCCGGCCCGAGCTGCTGGACCGGATGTCGCCTGAGCTCCGTCGGCGCATGCAGGGGAAAGCCTGCTTCAACTTCACACACGTGGACGAGCCGCTCTTTACGGAACTGGCGGGGCTCGTCGACGCCGGCCTCGATGGCTACGTGGCGAAAGCGACCGAGGTCGACAGACAACGCTCTCAAGTGAGATCACGCTGACTGATCTCGCGGCGACCTGACCGCGAGCTTGACCCTGCGGATCGCATCAGTCACCGTGGCCGCCTGCCCGCACCAAAGGGAGAAGCGAATGGCTGAGGCGTCGAATGAGGAGACCGTCCGTCGCTACCTCGCCGCACGCGCTGCGCACGACTTCGACACGATCAGCGCGTTGCGCGACGCGGACTGGACGATCGAATGGCCGCAGTCAGGAGAGCGAGTTCGCGGCGACGCGAATGACCGGGCGATCCTGGAGAACTGGCCGGGCGGCCTCCCAAGTGCCTTGGAGGTCCGGGTCGTCGGAAGCGAAGACCGCTGGGTCGCGACACCGCTCAACACGATCCACCGGGTCGTAGGCAGCGGCGACTTCTGGTGGGCCGACGGAACGACAACCTACCCCGATGGCTCGACCTGGTTCATATCCGCGCTGCTCCTGCTTCGGGGCGCCAAGCTGTATCGCGAGACGTGGTATTTCGGCCCGCCGTTCGACGCCCCCGCGTGGCGAGCAGCATGGGTCGAGCGGATCAGCTGAGGCGTCCTCTGGTGACATTGACGGACACTGAGGGACGAGACGTTCCCGTATCTCGCCTCTGAGGTCGGGGGAAGATCAGGGCTCCGTAAGTCGTTTCCGGCAGCGCCGAGGAGCAGCTGCCTACCCACAAGCGACCATCACCCAGAAGATCAGCGCGACCCAGCCAACGAGCATGGCCACGCCCACGGCGAGGGCACCGGCGCGAAGCCAATTGCCTCGACCTTGCAGCTTGTCCAGCCGACCAACGATCAGCAATGCAAAGGGCCCGGTCCCCAGCGCGACTATGGCCGAGTCCCTGGGATGTCCGGCCTGTTTCCACAGGAACGCGAGTACCAGACCGACCACGACCCACAGAACTGCCGAGATCAGTCCTATGCGTACCCAGGGCCGCCGACCGCGCTCTCTGGCTGGCGACCAACCCTCAGTGGTCGATCCCGCGACGACTGTGCCCTCGTCGGCCGGTCCTAGCGAGAGCGACGGCGTGGAGCCTCTGCGGCGCCGGCTCAAGACTATGGCCGCGACGACAATGACTGCGAGGATGACTTCGCCAAGGGTGATCTGCATCAGTCGACGCAGGCAACACCACGCTCTTCCTGCCCCGACCGCCCCAGGAACCAGTGATGGCTACTCTCTAGGTACATTGACGCACGCTGACTGACGGGACGATCCTGTCGCCTCTGTCGCTTCGTCATGCCCGAGCTGGGCCTCACCGGACGGAACAACCTGGTACGGCTTTCGGCGACGTACGAACCCGCGAGACCGGACGCCGCCGGCCCTCAGCGAATGGGATCCTCGCCTGGGACGGGGGGCGCCGTCCCAGCCGCGGTTCGAGAAGGTCGGGATGAACCGATAGCCCCGGCCAGGAACGGTGGCGATGAAGCGCGGCTGGCGGTAGTCGTTCTGGAGCTTGATCCGGAGGCTCCGGACGTGGCGATCCACGATGTTGCTCTCGGCCACGAAGTCGGTGCCCCAGATGGCGTCGAGGATCTCGTCGCGGGTGACGACCCGGCCGGCCCGGCTGGCCAGCAGGTACAGCAGGCTCTGCTCGATGCCGGACAGGTGGATGACCGAATCACCGGCGCGCACCTCGCGACTGACGATGTCGATCTCGATCTCGCCGAGCCTGATCGTGGGCACGATCGGGCGATCGGTCCCGAACGCCCGGCGGGTGATCACGATCGAGCGCGCCAGCAGCTCCTCGGGCGAGAAGGGCATGGTCAGGATGTCGTCGACCCCGAGATCGAACGCCCGGAGCTTGGTCTTGAGATCGCCCCGCCGGGTCAGGCCGAGCACCGGCGTGATGCTCCGCGACAGGTTGTCCGTCGCCCCCAGGCG
>JBGPVC010000188.1:0-3273 GCA_041491485.1 Candidatus Limnocylindria bacterium | reverse complement strand
GCCGACAAGAGCGGCCATGTCCTCGTAGCAGCAGATGACCCGGTCAAGCGCGACCAGGTCGGCGGGGTCGACCGCATCTGCCAAATCGACAAAGTCGCCGGCGAGGTAGTGGACGCGGTCGGCATGGCCTTGTCGTTCGGCCTCTTCGCGGGCGACCGCCATGTAGGCGCCGGCGGCCAGCGCATCGATCAGCGCTCGGGTCGTCCCTACAGGACCCTTCTCACGATAGGCACGAAGATGATCGGCGGCGTGGCGCGCGTCGAACTGGCGGTCAAATGAGGAGTCGCCGGGTGAGCAGCAGTCCACGGCGCTGATCCTAGCAGCGGCTTCCGCCGGTCTGCCCGCGCACGATCTGCTCATCGTGTCAGTGGAGGCGGGCGCCCCAACCAGCTGGCCGGACGAGCCGCGCTACCTCAACCTGACAACCGCGGCAACTATCGATGGTGGCCAGTGGGTCCCAGTTCCGGTAGTCGAAGCCGTCCGAGTTGCTCGGTAGTCCAACACCTTCAGCAGGCCCACGCGGCAGTTGACGTCGAGCCAACCTGTCGGGCGGGCGGCGGGAGTGGCATCAGTGCGAGCCAGGCAGCACGGCCGCTCAGCCTGGCGGGATGTTGTGGTTCAGCCGGAGCAGATTGTCGGGATCGTAGCGGCGCTTGAGCGCCATTAGCCGTTCGAACTTGGCAGGTCCGTAGGCAAGGAGAGCCTGCTGGCGCGCGTCGGCCCTCGGCCCCTCGTCGCCGAGGAAGTTCACGTACTGCCCCGTCATCGCGTGCGAAGTCGTCGCGGCGCCGAAACCACGGACCCACGCTACCCGAGCGGGATCATCGGCGGCGTCCCCCCAGAAGCCGTAGATGTTCAGCCAGTACTGCGCCGACCGGTTCGGAAAGGGCGTGGCGTCCTCGGCGACGGAGCCGAATTCGCCGCCCATGTGATGGAGGTCGGCGGCGGTGCCGTACCAGGTCTGGGCACCGGCTTGCTCGACGAGGGTCGCGATCAACCCGTCATCGAGGCGCGCGAACGAGGCGTTCTTCCAGTACGCTCGGACGCCCTTGGGGAGGAGGTCGTCGAAGGCGGACTGCCACGCGAGCCAGCGCATTGGCTCGAGGACTTCCACATCCGGTTTGGCCGCGTTCCGGAGCGTGGCGACGACGTCCGCGGCCCGCACGTGATCCGCTCCGGCCCAGGCAAAGCCCAGGAACATCAGTACCCGATCACCGAGCTCCCAGGCCGGCGGGGGAACCATGAACGTGATCAGCGACGTAATCGCCGGCGGCGCGTCCTGCGCCCATACCGCGAAGGCTCGCAACGCCTCGCTCCACCTGGGCAGCTCGTAGATGAACGTACCGGCAAACACCTCCGGTCCGTGCGGATGGGCTCGGAAGGTGAATGAGCTCACGACGCCGAAGTTCCCGCCGCCACCACGCAGCCCCCAGAACAGGTCGGCGTTCTCCACCGCGCTCGCGGCCAGGTGATCGCCTGTCGCCGTGATGACGCTGGCGCCGCGCAGATTGTCGATGGTCAAGCCGAAGGCGCGCGTCAGCCACCCGACGCCGCCCCCGAGGGTCAAGCCGGCGATGCCCGTCCCGGACACGACGCCAATCGGCACCGCGAGGCCAAATGACTCGGTCGCGCGGTCCACATCCGCCAGCGTGGCCCCCGGTTCGACGCGCACCAAGCGAGTGTCCGGGTCGACCTCGACGCGCCGGAGGATGCCGAGGTCGAGGACGATCCCGTCATCGACGGTGCCGGTGCCGGCGACGCCATGGCCGCCACCGCGGATCGCCAGGCGAAGACCCAGTTCGCGTGAGATCCGAAGGACCGGGACGATGTCGTCAGTGCTGGCGGCTCGGACGATCGCGATCGGGTGACGCTCGATCATGCCGTTCCAGACGTGCCGCATCTCGTCGTACTCGGCGTCGTCCGGGACGACGACCGTTCCGGTGATCGAGCGACGCAGTCGATCGACGGCCGCACTGCCTGATCCATGCGCGACGTCCATGGCAACGCCCTCCCGCGAGTCTCGGGCCGCGCGTCGGGATCGAGGTTGGCTGGCGGACCATCGACGACGTCATGCCCCTCCCGAGAGCGACCGCCGCATTCTGTCATGGCTTCTGTGTCGGAGCTAGTGGGCTGTCCCAGTTGGTCTGCCGCTCCGAGACGGGCCGAGACCTCGCTCCTGAGCCTCAGTCAAGACGGATAAGGCATCCGACTTAGTGCGCGACCACGGCGCGGTCGGCGAGTGTGGCGCCCGATGAGCAGCTACATCCTCGAGATCAGGGCCGTAGTCCGGCATGGCGCGGGTGTCGTTGGCTACGGGGTCGACGAGCACGGCCGCGAGTTTGCAGTCGCCCTCGATGTGGGCCTGGCCGCGGACATCGCTAAAGCGATCGACGACGGCCAGCGGCCTATCGTGGCGGTCGAGCAGCTCCTGTATCCGCGTACAAGCGCGGAGCGTGCTGTCGTCGTCGATCAGGTGATGGCGCGAGTGGACACGCGCAGAGCAGGCGGCAAGCCGCAGCCGAGCGACCCTCGCTAGGCTCTCCCCCGGCGCCTCGCTCCGGTCCCGCCGGTGCGCGGGTGCCCCCGGTACTTTCGTCTTTCCCTTGATACCAACGAGCAATCGATGCCTCAATCGTCCCTAGCTGACGCACCGGCCAGGCCCCAACGGACCGATACGGGCCGTCAGCGTCGAGATCGCAGTAATCGCGATCGTCGGAGGCGTCGCCGTGCTGGTTGTCTGGCGTCTCGTCGGCTCGCGGCGCACGGGCCATCTCCGCGTCCAGGCCGGCCGCCCACCTAAGGAGCTGGGACGCCAGATCCCTGCCAAGACCGGCGTCCGCCTTGCGGACCTCGTTGGTGTTGCACCTCTGCACCGAAACGGCCTGGCACGATCTACCGCTCGTCGATATCCGGCGGTCTGCCGAGCAACCCGCGATAGACCTCCGGCCGCCGGGTCCGCAGATAGGCGCCCCGGCCGCCGGACGCCTCTACGGCCGCGTCGCTGAGCGTGGCGATGGCCAGTCGCGGCCGGAGATAGCCGGCCGAGACGAGACTGCCATCCGGGCCCGCGATCCCGCTGCCGCCAAAGAAGGTGACGCCGCGCCGTCGATCGACCGTGTTGGCGAGGGCCACGTACAGGTTGTTCTCGATCGCACGCGAGGCGAGGTTGGCCGCCTGCTGCGCCCGGTAGGGCTCCATGTCGGCCGACGGCACCGCCAGCAACCGGGCGCCGGCCAGCGCGAGCAACCGCGCCACCTCGGGATACTCGATGTC
>JBGPVC010000187.1:0-3486 GCA_041491485.1 Candidatus Limnocylindria bacterium | reverse complement strand
CCCTCTCCGCCATCTCCGCACGCCGCGGGGGCGGCCGATGCCCGCGTTGGGGCGCTGCGCTCCTCGCTCACGCACGTCGGAGTGCGCTCGCTCCAGTGCTCGGCCCCGCCTTGGCCTCGACCACCCTCGCGGCGCGCGGAGATGGCGGAGAGGGAGGGATTCGAACCCTCGACGGGTTTCCCCGAACCGCATTTCCAGTGCGGCGCCATAGACCACTAGGCGACCTCTCCCGGAGAAGTGAACCGGCCGGGCGGCCCCGACCGGCGCCATCATCAGGCATTCAGCCCAGCGCCGCGGCTGAAGCTCAAGGCGAAGGCGCCGCAGAGGACCGGAGCGAGCGCACTGGAAGTGCGTGAGCGAGGACCGGAAGCGGCAACGCGCGCATTGGGCGTCCGACGCGGCGCGGAGATGGCGGAGAGGGCGGGATTCGAACCCGCGGTGCTTTCGCACACCGCTTTTCGAGAGCGGCACCATCAACCACTCGGACACCTCTCCGCCGGAGAGGATACCAAACGTGCCTGGCCGGGCCGCCTGCCGCCCGATCAGCTCGCCGCGACGGGTCCGGTGAGCGCCTCGACCTGATCGCGCCGTATGCCGCTCACGATCCGGATGCGACGCGGGAGGCTTGGGTGCTGGGCGAGCTGGATGACCGTGCCGGCCGCGCCATCGCGATCGTTGGCGACCGCATAGACGAGCGCTTCGACGTCGCTGGCCATGAGCGCCCCGACGCACATCGGGCAGGGCTCCTCGGTCGCGAAGATCGTGGCATCGGCCAACCTGACCGTGCCGAGCTTGCGGGCCGCTTCGCGCAGGGCCATCACGACGGCGTGAGCGGTCGGATCGTTCATCTCGTTGACCCGGTCATGGGCTCTGGCAACCATCGCCTCGTCGACCACCGCCACCGCGGCACAGGCTCGCTCGCCGCGGGTCTGGGCCAGCTTGGCCTCTTCGAGGGCTTCGCCCATGAACAGCTCGTAGTTCATTGGGCGATGCTAGCAGACCGCCCCGGGCCGACGGTGCGGCAACCACGGTCACGGTGAACGACGAGGCCCGCAACCCAACCGCAACCGGCCTCGCAGGGGCCGCCGGAGTAGCATGACGCGCGCCATGACAACCACCAAACGCATCGCCATTCTCACCGGCGGAGGCGACGTCCCGGGTCTCAATGCCGTCATCAAGAGCGTCGTGTATCGGGCCACCGATGCCGGCTATGACGTCCTCGGCATCCGCCGGGGCTGGGAGGGCCTGACGCACGTCCGGCCCGGCCCGACCCCCGATACCGACTACCTGCGGCCGCTCGATCGGATCAACACCCGAACCATCGAGCGAACCGGCGGAACGATCCTCCATACGTCGAGGACGAACCCCCGGAAGATGCGCGCCGAGGGACTGCCACCCTGGATGGACGAGACGTCACGAACGCGGTACGCCATCGGCGACGGGGTCTTCGATCTGACACCGCTGGTCCTCGACAACCTGTCGGCCCTGGGAATCGACCGGTTGGTGACGATCGGCGGTGACGACACGCTGTCGTACTCGCAGGTCCTGGTCAACGCCGGCGTCCCCCTGGTCGCAATCCCCAAGACGATGGACAACGACGTGCAGGGCACGGAGTACTGCATCGGCTTCTCGACGGCGATCACCCGCGCGAAAGAGGCCATCAACCGCCAGCGAACGACTCTCGGCAGCCACGAGCGAATCGGCGTGTTCCGCATCTTCGGCCGGGACGCCGGGTTCTCGGCGCTGTACACCGCCTACGTCACGTCCGCCCGTTGCGTCATCCCCGAGGCGCCGTACGACCTCGACGCCCTGTGCGACCTGCTTGCCTGGGACCACCGTGACAACCCCAGCCATTACGCCTTCGTGATCACGGCCGAGGGCGCCATCTGGCAGGGCGCCCAGATGAGCGACGTCGGGATGGCCGACGCCTTCGGGCATCGCCACAAGGCCAACATCGGCGAGTCCCTGGCGATGGAGATCCGGGACCGGACCGGCATCGAGACGCTCGCGTCCGAGTTGACCTACGACCTGCGGAGCGGCGAGCCGGATTCGATCGATTCGCTGGTCGCGACGACGTTTGCGAACGTGGCCATGGACCTCATCGACGGCGGGATCACCGGCCGCATGGTCGCGATCCAGGACGGCAAGTACGCACACACGCACCTGCCCGACCCGGCGTTGGGGCCACGCAAGGTGGACGTGCCGGTGATGTACAACGTCGCCCGGTTCCGACCGCGGTATGACGGCAAGCTCGGCGATCCGATGCTCCTGGTCGGGCTGGAGTGACCGCGGGGCCGGAGAGGCCTCCTCAGGCGTCGAGGGCCGACAGCGCCCGAATGGAGCGGGCCAGCGCCGACATGTCGTCGTCGCCGTGGCCGGCCCCGATCAGCCCGCTCTCGAGCTGGGCGGCCAGGGCGCTGACCGGGAGGACCGCGCCGAGCTGGTTCGCGAGCTCCAGGGCGATCCCGAGGTCCTTGCGATGCAGCGAGACCTTGAAGCCGAGTGGGTAGTCGTTGTCGAGCATGCGGCCGCTCCGGTTGGCCAGCACCCAGCTCTGAGCCGCGCCGCCGCCAAGCGCAGCCACGACCTGCTCGACATCGAGGCCGGCCTTGATCGCCAGGACGATGCCCTCCGCCACGCCGAGGTAGGTCGCGGCCAGGATGACCTGGTTGACCGCCTTGACGGCCTGGCCGGCACCGATCGGGCCGACGTGCGTGATGGTCCTGCCAAGGGCTGCGAGCACCGGCCGGGCTCGTTCGACATCGTCCTCGGCGCCGCCGACGAAGATCGTGAGGGTGGCGTTCTTTGCACCTTCGCTGCCGCCGGACACCGGGGCGTCGACCATCGCCAGGCCGTGTTCCTTGAGCCGTGCCGCGAAGTCCCAGCTGCCCGACGGCGCGATCGTCGAACAGTCGATGACCAGGGTGCCGGCCCGCGCGCCGCCGACGACGCCGTCCGGACCGAACAGGACGGCCTCGACGTCCGGCGTGTCCGACACGCAGATGACGACGATGTCGGCTTCCGCGGCGGCCTCGGCCGGATTGGCCGCCATCGCGACGCCGAGCTCGGCGAGCTCAGGGGCGCGGCCCGGGGTGCGGTTCCAGCCGGTGACAGCGAAGTCCGCTCGAGCGAGGTTGGCGGCCATCGCGGCACCCATGGTGCCCAAACCCAGGAACGCCACCCGCTGCCGTTCGGCCGTCATGGCGGGATCGTAGTCGATGCGGAACGCCTGCGACGGGCACGGCCGCAGGGCTCGCGGCGCCCGACCCGTTTGGTGGGGAGGCTCGCCGTGCTGATCAGCGACATGCCCGAAACGGTGGCAAGTGGCTCGTCACCACAGCGAGATGGCGCGCCCGGCGGGACTCGAACCCACGACCTTTAGGTCCGCAACCTAACGCTCTATCCACTGAGCTACGGGCGCACGAGAGGCTGTGAGGGCTGGCGGAGAGGGAGGGATTCGAACCCTCGATGCAGGTTACCCCACAT
>JBGPVC010000186.1:0-3705 GCA_041491485.1 Candidatus Limnocylindria bacterium | reverse complement strand
GTTCAGCACCGTGTGCGGGTTCGCGTCGCGCTTGATCTCGATGTAGATGCGCATCCCGTCGCGAGCGGACTCGTCGCGCAAGTCGCCGATCCCCTCGATCCGCTTCTCCTTGACGAGGTCGGCGATCTTCTCGAGCAGGCTGGCCTTGTTCACCTGGTACGGCAGCTCGTTGACGATGATGGCGGTCCGGTCGCCGCGGACCTCTTCGAAGGCGACCTGGGCGCGCATCACGACCCGGCCGCGGCCGTGGGCGTACATCTGGCGGATGGCGTCCACCGTCTCCCACTCGCCGGTCAGGATGTTCCGCTGCTTTTCGTAGCGGAAGATTGTCCCCCCAGTCGGGAAGTCCGGCCCCTGAACGTACTTGCAGAGGTCGTCCGAGGTGAGCTCGGGATCGTCGATGATCGCGATCGTGGCGTCGGCGATCTCGCCAAGGTGATGGGGCGGGATGTTGGTGGCCATCCCGACGGCGATGCCCGAGCTGCCGTTGACCAGCAGGTTGGGGAGCTTGGCCGGCAGGACGGACGGCTGCTGCTGGGTGCCGTCGTAGTTGTCGACGAAGTCGACCGTTTCCTTGTCGATATCCGCGAGCATCTCGCCGGCGATCGCCGTGAGGCGCGCCTCCGTGTAGCGCATGGCCGCGGCCGCGTCCCCGTCGACCGAGCCGAAGTTGCCCTGCCCGTCGACCAGCGGATAGCGCATCGAGAAGTCCTGGGCCAGCCGGACCAGGGCGTCGTAGAGGGCGACGTCCCCGTGCGGGTGGTACTTGCCCATCACCTCGCCGACGATCGCGGCGCACTTCCGGTAGGAGCTGGTGGCCGACAGCCCCATCTCGCCCATCGAATAGAGGATTCGACGATGGACCGGCTTGAGGCCGTCGCGGACGTCGGGGAGAGCGCGCGACACGATCACGCTCATGGCGTAATCGAGGTAGCTCACTCGCATCTCGTCCTCGATGCGGATCGCTCGGATGTCGCCCAGATCGTCGGTCACGTTCGGCTACTCCTGTGGGATCGGGCGAGGGGCGGATCTGGATGGATCGCCGGGTCCGGCAGCTCGCCGAACCGGGCGCTGATCTCGGACGCCCGGGAGGTCGCCGGGGCGCCCGGCCGCTTGCGGATCCCGGTCAGGCGCACCCGGATCGCGTTGGCGGTCGAAGGATCGAGCTTTGCCAGTGAATCCCGGATCACCCAGGCTCGGTGCCCGTCAGTATTGGCGAACGCGAGGTTCGTCTCGGCTTCGAGGACCGCGACGGTGGCCGCCGGATCGAGCGGCGCGAGGGATCGGTAGGCCCAGCTGAGCGCCTTCTGGACGTCAGGTTCCGCATCGCCGATCAGCAACGACAGCAGCGCCAGGGCACGTCGCGGCAGGTCCGCCTCGTGGCCGGCTCGCCGGCCGCCGTGGGTCATGGTCGCGATCGTCGATCCGACGAGGCGACGTTCCCAGCGCGACGGACTGTAGACGAGCTGCTCCAGCTCGGCCCATCGATAGGGCTCCCGCCTGATCCCGGCGCGATACGGATACGCCAGCGAGTCGACCGTGATCCAGTCACCGGCCTCGCGGGCGGCGCGTCGCAGGAGCTGCCACGTCCGTTCGGCCTCGACCTCCAGGGTCCGGGCAAGGATGTCGAAGAGGAACCAGCGAATCTCGAGCTCCGGCTCTCGAAAGAGGCGGTCGGCGACGAAGAGGAGCGGCGTCGGCCGGACTTGTTTCGTGCCGCGACGGAATCCGCGCTGGACGGCCGCCAGGAGTGGCCACCGGACGCCGAACAGGGCCCCGATTCCCGGCGCGATCCGGCGCTGGCCGTCGAGATACGCGGGATCGGCGAGTCGGGTCAGGCCCGCACGCAGGCGGGCGGCGAACGCGTCCGGATCGTTGATCCACTCGGACAGCGCCACGCCCAACGCTTCGGCGGGTGGACGGCGGGCCGCCACGAATGCCACGGCTCGGGCGGTGACGGCGCTTTCCGGGGCCGTCGAGATCACCGCTGGCTCCCATTCCGGCTCGCCAGCAGGCGGCGAAACCCGTAGCGACGCTGGAGTTCGCGCTTTCGCTCCCCGTCGGCGGCGACGTAAACCCCGGTCCCGGTGGCGAGCTCCGTCCCGGAGGCCATGTCGACGATCCGAGCCTCGGTTTCGACGAGGCGTCGCCGCGAGCGTGTGATCCACCCGTCTGCCCGGAGCCCGGTTCCGACGGGCACGGGCTTCTTGAACACGACGGACATGCGGGCCGTGACGCCCCAGTTGTCCTCGGCGACCAGGGCCCAGGCCATCACCTCGTCCATGATCGTGCACAGAATCCCGCCGTGGGCGATCCCCTCCCAGCCCTCGAACCGCGGCTGCAGCTCGAGCTCGGTCCAGGAGCGTCCGGGCTCGACGTGGATCTGCAGGCCGAGGCCATGTTCGTTGAGCGTCCCGCAGGCGAAGCAGTTGTGCGGGACGAACTCGAACTCGTCGCCCCCCGCGACCTGCGCGGCCGGCCTCGCGGAACCTGGATCCTCAAACGTCAAGGTTGCGCACCTTTCGGGCCTCGTTCTTGATGAAGTCCTTGCGTGGCGCAACCTTCTCGCCCATCAGCATCGTGAAGATCTCGTCCGCTGCGGCGGCGTTCTCGCTGTCCACCCGGAGCAGGGTCCGCGTCTCCGGGTTCATGGTGGTCTCCCAGAGCTGGTTGGCGTTCATTTCGCCGAGCCCCTTGAACCGCTGCACCGACAGGTTCTTGACGTTGAACTCCTTGATGATCCGGTCGCGCTCCCCCTCGGTCTGGGCATACCGGGTGACCTTGCCGGTGCTGATCCGGTAGAGCGGTGGCTGGGCGATGTAGAGATACCCCGCCTCGATCACCGTCGGCATGTGCCGGTAGAAGAACGTGAGCAGCAGCGTCCGGATGTGGGCCCCGTCGACGTCCGCGTCGCTCATCAGGATGATCCGGTGATAGCGGATCTTCGAGAGATCGAACCCTTCGCCGATGCCCCCACCCAGGGCGATGATCAGGGGACGGATCTTCTCGCTCGAGAGGACCTTGTCGAGCCTGGCCTTCTCGACGTTGAGCATCTTGCCGAACATCGGCAGGATCGCCTGGAACCGGCGATCGCGGCCGGCCTTGGCGGACCCGCCGGCGGAGTCTCCCTCGACGAGGTAGATCTCGCTGCGTGCGGGATCCCGCTCCTGGCAGTCGGCCAGCTTGCCGGGCAGGGACATCCCTTCGAGGGCGCCCTTCCGCAGGACGAGGTCGCGAGCCTTGCGCGCCGCCTCGCGCGCTCGGGCCGCGGTGAGGCACTTCTCGATGATCCGCCGGCCGTCGGCCGGGTTCTCGTCCAGGTACTGGCCGAGGCTGTCCGAGACCGCGGTCTGGACCTGGCCCTTGACCTCGGCGTTGCCGAGCTTTGCCTTGGTCTGGCCCTCGAACTGGGGATCGGTCAGCTTGACGCTGATCACGGCGGTAAGGCCTTCGCGGACGTCGTCACCAGACAGGTTGCCATCCGAATCCTTGAGGACGGCCGCCCGTCTCGCCCAGTCGTTCAGCGAGCTGGTCAGGGCGGCCCGGAACCCCGTGACGTGCGTGCCGCCATCCACCGTGTTGATGTTGTTTGCGAAGGCCAGCACGTTCTCGGTATAGGAGTCGTTGTACTGGAGCGCGACCTCGACCGCCGTTCCGCCTTCTCGGCGCTCGACGTAGATCGGCCGCGCCTGGAGGACCTCCTTG
>JBGPVC010000185.1:0-3783 GCA_041491485.1 Candidatus Limnocylindria bacterium | reverse complement strand
CGATGCCGGGCGCATCGGATGGGTCATCAACGACGGCGAAGACGTGATCCGTGGTCGGGAGTCTGCGGGGCACGTGCCGATGATAGCCGCCGGAGTTCCCGAGTCCCGACGGCCGGCTCTCGGCGTTAGCGGCGTCTGCGCCTCGTGTCGCTCAGGCCGACATCCGGGAGATCAGCGTCCCATCGGCCGTCACGTCTCGTCGGCCAATAGGTAGATCGCCCAGTTTCCAACAGCGGTAGACGGTCCCTACTGTCCCAAGTCCCCGGCCCTGCAGCCCGACGACGATCCCGCCTTTACCCCCAAGACGGTTAGTCGAACGGCGCGGCCGGGGCAATTGACGTGAAGGCCTCGTACGCCCGGCAGACGCCGCGTTCCGCAGGACTCAGGCCGTCGCGTGCCGTTGAGCGCGCAGGAGGCGCCTGGTGCCAGCGTCCCGAGCCATCAAGAGCTTGCGGTCAACAACCGGCGCTCGCTTCGCGTAGAGGCGCGCGAAGACGTCGACGAGCTCGGGATCGAATTGCATGCCGGCGTGTCGGCGAAGCTCGGCAAGCGCATCGTCGTGGCCGATCGCGCGCTTGTATGGTCGATCCTGGATCATCGCGTCGTACGCGTCGGCGATCGACACGATGCGCGACCCAACCGGGATTTCTTGCCCGCGCAAACCATGCGGATAGCCGTTCCCACCGAACCGCTCGTGGTGATGGAGGATGATCTTGCCGACGTCAGCGAGGCCGCCAGCCTCATCGAGGATGACCTGCCCGATCCGCGGATGCTGCTTGACGGAGTCCCACTCAGTCGCCGTGAGGGAGCTGGGCTTCTCCAGGATGTGTTCTGGCACGGCAATCTTGCCGATGTCATGCAGGAGGGCCGCGACCCGGATCCGCTCGATCTCGTGATCCGGCAGCCGGAGCTCTCTCGCGATGGCCACGCTGACCGTGGCGATGAGCATCGACGGCTTGCCCCGGTAGTGCGGCAAGGGCGATATGACGCCGCTGAGCGCGGCCTCCGTCGCCTGTCGGACGATCGCCGTCACCTCCTTGGCACGGGCCCGTCCCGCGGATGAGATTCGCGTGCTCGGAATGCGACTGTCGTCATCGGGCTCTTCGAAGACGTACGTCTGGTTGCGACCAAGCGACTTCGCCGCATACATCGCCTGGTCCGCATCTCGAACGAGTGCCTCGGCGCCCAACGCCTTGCCCTGACCGCCGGCGATGCCGACCGAGACCGTGAGCTCGATCGATAGCCCCGGGCTCGCATCGAAGGAAGCGGTCTGGACGAGAAGCCGGAGTTTCTCGGCAACCTCGGTGGCTGCCGCCGGCCCCGTCTCGGGGAGGACGATCATGAACTCGTCGCCGCCGTAGCGGCCCACGACGTCGGTTTGGCGCAGATTCGTCCGGAACAGGTCCGCGACACAGCGGAGCACGACGTCGCCGACTTGATGGCCGTGGCTGTCGTTGACGACCTTGAAGTGATCAAGGTCGACGAACGCGACCGACAGCGGACGGCCGTAGCGCACCGCCCGACCGACTTCCATGGAGAGGGTCGAGAGGACGCCACCCCGGTTCGCGACTTGCGTCAGGAGATCGGTCGTAGCCGTGTTGTACGCGTCGGTCAGCTTGGCCGAGACGGAGTTGATCGACCGTGCGAAGTCGCCCAGCACACCATCTCCTGGATCGTCGATGGCCACACCGAGCTCGCTGTCAGCCAGACGCCTGGCAACGGTCATGATCGCCCGCAGGCGCCGGATCTCTGGCCAGCACAACGCGACAACGAAACCGATCGCCAGGCCGCTCAGGATGGCCGGAGGGGCGAGGCCGCCGTTATTCAACAGGGCCACGACGACACCACCGGCCACTACCCCCAGGCCGATCAGGACGACCTGTGAGAGGCGGAGCGGGACCCTCGTCGGGTGCATGGTCGGAAACGTACGGTTCGATGTGCCTCCCACCAACGACCCGTTAGTACCTGTTCGTGCGTACCAACAGCAATCGTCACGTGCGCGTGGAGGACCAGGAGCAGACAGCGCCCAAGTGGCTCGCCGGAATCACGCCACGCCGCTCCAGGATTTCGCCGTTACAGCAGTCGTCGCGAGCAAGTCAGGCCCTCCGCATGCCCTAGACTCGGGTGTCTCCAATCGCCCGGAGGTCCGATGCGCACGATCGAGATCGGTCTCGTGCTCCCCATGGGAGAGTCATTCGTGGACGGCTCGACCGCCCGCTGGGTCGAGATCCGCGATTTCGCGTTGCGCGCCGAGGAGATCGGCTTCGACATCGTCTGGACCGCGGACGAGTTGCTCTGGCGCTCGCCCGATGGCCAACCCCAGGGGTGGTGGGAAGGGGTGGCGATGACCGGCGCGGTTGCGGCAGCGACGTCGCGCGTGAAGGTCGGCACGTGGGTCCTGTCGGCGCTGCACCGGAATCCCGGGATCACCGCCAAGGCCGTCGAAACCCTCGACGAGATCAGCGGCGGCCGCTTCGTGCTCGGCTTGGGCTCCGGGCATGCCGGTCCGCAGGCGCATGCCTTCGGGCTCCCGGAGGACCACGTCTACGGCCGCTTCGAGGAGGCCCTCGAGATCATCATCCCGCTCCTGCGCCGGGGTCACGCGGACTTCTCTGGGACCTTCCACGCAGCGCGCGATCTCGAGCACCGGCCGGTCGGGCCGCGCCCCGGCAGGATCCCGATCATGATCGGTGCCAAGGGCCCCAAGATGCTCAGGCAGGCCGCCCTCCACGCCGACATCTGGAGCTGGTACGTCCAGGAGCGGAGCGACCTGTCGGAGTTCGGGCCGCGCCTGGCGGCGCTCGAGGCCGCCTGTGCCGAGGTCGGCCGCGATCCTGCAACGATTGGCAAATCGGCCGGGATCGTGGTGGAGCCGACCTCCTTCACCGGGTCGGAGTCCGTGCTCGGAACCCCTATCCGAGGTCCGGCCGAACAGATCGCCGACGAGCTCCGAGCCTTCAGCGATGCGGGCTTCACGAACCTCGAGCTCCTGGTCTGGCCGCCCACGCTGGCGGCACTCGACGCGATGGCCCCCGTGCTCGAGCTGCTCGACGCCGGGTGATCGCGAACTCGGGATCGGGTCTGGACAACATGGCGCGAGGTTGAGGTCACGCCTCGGCCGGCGTGAGGACCGCCGTGCGCCGTCGAAAGGAGCCGCCCGCCGACGCGAGCGGCCCTCTTGCGTGCGGAGATCAGTCCGAGTACGTCGCTTGCGCGCCCTAGTTCGAGTCCGCGACGAGTTCTGACGGCAATCCGGTCGTCGGTATCGGCAGGTCGCCATGGGCCGCCATCGCCTGCTCGCCGAACCACTTGCTGAAGGCGTCGGTGCCGGTCATCAGCTGCCCGAACGAACTCCCGGGATCGTCGCCTTCGAGCGTCACGATGACGAGGTCGCCCATCGGCGTTTGCTGCAGGAATGTCCGCTCGCGGACGCCGGCCCGTCGCCGGGAGTCCGCGAACTCCTGGTGACGCGGGCCGTTCAGCTCCTCGATGAATTTCCGCCACTGCGGCGTCTTTCCGGGCAGGATCGGTATCGCGACTGCCATCAACGGCATTGGGAACCTCCACAGCCACATGCGTGGCCGGCGACGGTGGGTCGGACTCGCCATTGGCCCTGCGCGACGGTTGGCGACCGTGTGTGGACGACGCGCGGGTGGGAACCCGAAGGTTCTCGTGCCTCCCTCCGATGCTACGAGTATGCGCGTCCGACCCCGATTGAGCCCATTGCCTTCATTTGGCGGGGCCACAGGCGAGCGGCGTGAGAGAGGTGACCACGTCATCAGT
>JBGPVC010000184.1:0-3937 GCA_041491485.1 Candidatus Limnocylindria bacterium | reverse complement strand
GTCGGGCGTGAACATGAACGAGTGGGTGCACGAGTCGATCGAGTGCTCGGGCACGGGCACCGAGCCGTACACGGACGCCCAGGTCGAGAGCGTCGCCGGGCTGGTCGCTGCGGCGTCTCGGGCGCTCGGGCTGCCAATCAACCGCAGCACCGTGGTCGTGCACGCCGACATCAACAGCGTGTCGCGCCGCAGCGACCCCTGGCCGCCGTCCATCCGCGAGGCGAGGGTCAAGCGGGTCATCGACCGGGCGAACACGATCCTCGTGCCCACGGTCGTGACGGTCGCCGTGAAGTCGGGCGACACCCTCAGCGCGATCGCCGCCGCTCACGGGCTGACGCTCGCGGGCCTGCTTGCGTACCCGGAGAACGCGAAGTACCGCGCCAACCCGGGGCTCATCCATCCGGGCGACATCGTCCGCGTGAAGTGAGGGAGGAGCCATGGACACCCAGCCCGGCACCATCTGGGGCCGCGAGCCCGCGATGGTCCTCGCCCTCGTCCAGGCGATCGTCGCCCTGGTCGTGGCGTTCGGCCTCAACCTCGCACCCGACCAGATCGGCGCGATCCTCGCCGTTACCGCGGTGATCCTGGGGCTCATGACGCGCAGCAGGGTGAGCCCGGCGTGACCCACTCCCCATGAGGGACGGTTACCTGCGCGGCTCGCTCCCGCGGACGCCAACCGCCCGCCAGCTCGACGTCCTTGCTGCCTTCGTTGCCGCGGGAGGTTCGGCTTCGGGTGCCGCGGCGCGCGTGGGAGTCGGCCCGAGCACCGCGAAGCGCCACCTTGCCGACCTGCGAGCGAAATCGGGGCTTTCTACCGAGCAGCTGATCTACGCCGGACGGGCTGCGGGATGGCTCGTGGTCCCGAGTCTCGAGCCAGCCTGAGCTCACATCTGTCACGCGGAGCGGGGTGCAGTTGATGGACGCGGCGCGCGCCGATCGGCACCATTGTGCTCATGGAACGGGCTGTGGCGATCGAGTCTTCATTATCGCTGGGGGATGTTGTGGCACCGGCTTGCTCGAGAGGGCGCCGGCCGCCCGGCATCTACCTGCGCCCCGAGCGACGCCTCAGTCTCCGAGGGCGTCCGCGGTCTCGACCGGCATTGTGAGCATCGGCCAGTGCCCGGTCGGGAGAATCTGGATCGTCCAGCCCGGAGCGTCGACTGGGATGCGGACGGGACCGTCCGCCTTGCAGTGGAGGTACGTGCGCGGCACTGAATCGCTCGGGAACGCTCCTGCAAGCAAGGGTTCGCGGAACGTCTCGATTGGGTGCGGAACGGCGTTCTCGCGGAAGCGGTCGAACAGTTCCCCCGTGAGCCCGTGCTCGCCATAGAACATGTCGAGCTCGGCCTGCCACGGGACGGGCAGTCGGTCCGGGTTCCCGGCGGCGGCTGCTGCGGCCGTCATCCCGTCGGCCGCGCCCGGTCCCATGAGGTCGAACATCGACGTACCTGCGGGCAGAACCGCGCCGGCCAGGTACACGAGGCGCCGAACCCGTGGGGCGGCATGCGTGACAACACCGGAGACTACGGCGCCGCCATACGAGTGCCCGACAAGCACCACGTCTCGGAGTTCGCGCGCCTCGAGCAGGTCGACGACGTGAGAGACGTGCGTCCCGAGGCCAATCGCGGCGGCCGGAGCCGTCGCCTCGTCGCCCAGCCCGGGCAGCGTGACCGCGATGACCTCGTGGCCGGCCGCCTCCAGTTGCCTCCGAGTCTGGTCCCATACCGCTCCGCCGAGCCAGGCGCCTGGCACGAGGACGAACGTGGCCATGTCTTACCCTCCGTTGGTCGATCCGTCCGATGTCGGCAACCCGCGCATCGACCCGTATGTCCATCACGGTATCGGTGAATGAGGGCTGTTCATGTCCTCATTCGCTGGTAGTCTGGGGACATGCCAGCGTCATCCCGCGTGCTCTCGCTGCTGCACCTGCTTCAGGGTCGCGAATGGGCCACGGGCCCGGAGCTTGCCGAACAGCTCGAGATCGACCTGCGCATGCTCCGTCGGGATGTGGTGCGACTCCAGGACCTCGGAATCCCGGTCGAATCGAGGCTCGGCCGGTACGGCGGCTATCGGCTGCGCCCGGGCTATCGGCTCCCACCGCTGATGCTGACCGACGACGAGGCGACGGCGGTCGCCCTGGCCCTCCGGGCGGCCCAGCGCTCCGGGTTGGGCCTTTCCGCACCGGCCATTGAGGCGGCGCTGGCGAAGATCCGGCGCGTGCTTCCATCACGACTCAGCGAGGACATCCAGCACCTGGAGGCGTCCCTCGCCTTCGCGGACTCGGGTCCGGAGCGTGAGACCGTGGCGGCAGTGACCCTACTCTCGCTCGCTCGCGCCATGACTGCCCAACGGCGCATCCGCATCGGCTACTCGGCGCGCGATCGAGCTGCGACGAGCCGGGACATCGATCCCTACGGGTTGGTTGTGATCCGGGGCCGGTGGTACCTGGCCGCCTTCGATCACGTCAAGCAGGATCTTCGTTCGTTTCGTGTCGACCGAATCACCGCGATCGAGCAACTCGGCCTGCCTGCCCTCGTCCCGGCCGGCTTCGACGCGACCGCATTCGTGGAGCAGACGCTTGCGCGCGTCCCGTGGGGATGGGAGATCCAGGTCGTCACCGCCGCGTCGGCGGCGGACGTGCGTGCGACTTTGCCGGGTACGCTCGCTGAGCTCCGCGAAACTGGCTCGTCCACGATCGTCCGCTTCCAAGCCGCGAACCTCGACGGTGCCGCGAGGATGCTGGCCGCGATGCCCTGGGCGTTCGAAGTCCGGGCGCCCGAGGAACTGGCCGACGCCCTCCGATCGCACGCGCTTCGCCTGCTCGAGGCGGCCACAAGCGCACGCTGACGTCGACCCAGCCCGGCGCATCGAAGCTTCGTCGCGATGTCGACGGGCGAGCGTCACCAACGTCACCCGCGACACGGCGGCCGGCGGCTCGGCGCGAGAGACGGTGAAGCTCAGCGGGTTCGCACCCCAATGGTCCCGCAGGCGTAGCACCGGGAGCGAATAGACCGCACCGGGTCGGTCGACGACGATTCTCGCGATGACCAAGGGCCTGCAATCGAGCGTCACCAGCGTCAGACGCGCCTCCGACTGGCCCACGGAGCTCGGATGAAGCTCTGCGCCGTCTGTGGCGCCGTCACGAGCCGCTCGACTGGACGCTGCGGCGAGCATCCACGCCTGTCGGGCATCGGTGCCAACCATCACGTCCATGCGGACCCGCGATGGGCTCGCCTGTCCAAGCGGATGGTCGCCCGCCACGTCGGCCAGTACGGCTACGTCTGCCCTGGCGATGGTCCCGAGCATCCAGCCCATCCGACGCGTGACCTGACACTCGACCACGTCGTGGCGCTCATCGATGGTGGCGCGCCGTTCGACCCCGCCAACACCCGCGTGCTGTGCCGATCGAGGAACTCGGCCAACGGAGCGCGGCTCGTGAACGCCAGAAGGGCGGACCGGGGGTCCCCACACGCGGGTGCTCCGCTCCTGGACGTCCGCGCCTCGCGGATGTGTGCACGCGGCCGAGTTACGCGAGAAATCCCGGACCGGGCCGTCGATGCCTACTGGCGCCGGGATCGCCCACGGGGGCCACAGGGCGCCGGAGTGCCCCGATGAGCCCGAGCGTGGCCAACAGACGCGACCGAACGTGGAAGGGCCCCGGGTTGGCGCCCGGGGCCCGAGGATCGACTGGTGGCGGCGGTCCTATCCGGTGGTCCAAAGTCGCCTGCTGCGACAGGTCAGCTGAGCCGCCGCGCCTGGGCATCTCTCCACCGACACGATGAACGGATGGTGCCGCGTCTGGCGCTTGGGCCGAGCCTCCGTCGCGCGGGGCGCCTCACACGCGACCCCCCGAGATGCGCGGCCTTGGCCAGCGGCAAGAACGTCACGACGTCCACCGACGCAAGCGACGAGTTCCTCGGCGGCGGTAAGGAGAAGG
>JBGPVC010000183.1:0-4111 GCA_041491485.1 Candidatus Limnocylindria bacterium | reverse complement strand
GTCACTCGCCTCGTTGTCGCCGCGCGACGGATCGCTCGAGGCCATTACGCGGAGCGGGTCGCGGAGGCTGGTGACGACGAAATTGCCGAACTCGCGACATCGTTCAATGCTATGGCCGGCTCGCTCGAGGCCACCGAGGAGCGCCGGCTGCAGCTCGTGGGCGACGTCGCGCACGAACTACGGACCCCGCTCTCCACGCTGGACGGCTATCTGGAGGGCCTCGAGGACGGCGTTGTGGCGCCCTCCCGCGAGACTTGGCGGCTCCTGCGAGGCGAGACCGATCGTCTCACCCGGCTCGTGAACGATCTCCAGGAGCTCTGGCGGGCCGAGGCGCGGCAACTGCCATTGAAGATCGAGCCGATCGATGCCGCCGCGATCGCTCGCTCCGCTATCTCCCAGGTCGCACCGACTGCCGCCGCTCGTCAGATCACGCTCGCCGCGAACGTTCCGACAGGACCCGTTCTCGTCCACGCCGATCGCGATCGGGTCGCCCAGATCATCACGAACTACCTGACGAACGCCGTGCGGTACGGCCCGATTGGCTCA
Organism: Candidatus Limnocylindria bacterium; assembly: GCA_041491485.1. Lineage (GTDB taxonomy): Bacteria > Chloroflexota > Limnocylindria > Limnocylindrales > CSP1-4 > SPCO01. The sequence continues at coordinate 3,565 of JBGPVC010000183.1, read as the reverse complement.
ACCGTCTCGATCGACGTGCGCCAGGGCTCACCCGTGGTGGTGTCGGTCCGGGATCAGGGCCCGGGCCTGACGCCTGACCAGCGGCACCAGGTCTTCGAGCGCTTCTACCGGATTGATCCGTCTCGATCCAGAGCCCTCGGCGGCTCGGGGATCGGACTCGCGATTGTGCGCGCCCTCGCCGAGGCGATGAATGGACGAGCGTGGGCGGAGTCCGACGGGCCGGGCAAGGGTTCGTCGTTCTCGGTGGCCCTACCAGTGGAGCCGGGCGGACAGGCGTAGCGCCTCGCCACCGAGAGCGTGGCTTCGCCAGAATGGCTCAAGGCGCCTCGAATGGCGCCGCGACCTCGACAGTTGTGCCTTCGCCGGCGCGCGTAAGTACCTCGACACGACCACCGACGAGCCGGGCCCGTTCCTGCATCCCGACGACCCCGAGCTTGCCTGCGTCGAGCAGGTCGGATGCTGATGGCATCGACACGAGACCTTGGCCGTTATCGCGCACGACGAGACGGACCTGACCGTGGTCGAAGGCGAGGCGAACGAACACCTTGTTGGCCGACGCGTGTCGTTCGACGTTGTGGAGCGCCTCCTGGGCCACACGTAACAGCGTGAGCTCGACGTCGCTGGCAAGCCGCGTCTCCTCGCCCGCCAGGACGAATCGGACAGCCGCCCCGCTGCGCCGAGCAAGCGCGGTCGCCTCGGACTTGATGGCCGCGGCGAGCCCCAGATCGTCGAGCACCGACGGGCGTAACGCTCGACTGATCCGGCGCAGCTCGTCGGCCGTCGCCTCGGCGAGCTGCAGTGCATCGTCGGCGACCGATGGTCCAGGCACCGAGTCGCGAACCTCCATGGCGTCGAGCTTGCGCCACAGGAGAACCAGCGATTGCAGCGGTCCGTCGTGGAGCTCGCGGCCGATCCGACGCTGCTCCTCCTCGCGGGCTGCGAGGACCTTCCGAGCGTACGACTCGAGATCGCGCTGGCGCTCCTGCTGCGAGGTGACGTCGTGGAGCATGAGCTGCGTCTCCTGCGTGCCATCGGCCTTGGGTCGGGGCAAGCAGACGATCGGCTCGACCCACATCGGGCGGCCGTTCGTGTTCGCGGGCAAGGCGACCACCTGCTGCGGCGTCCCACGGACGAGCTGCTCGGCAATGGCCGGGCCGACCAACCGATTGAGCGACATCCCGCGCAGCTCGTCCATCGAACGTCCGAGCAGCGTGGCCGCCGCGGCGTTGGCCTCCGCGATCGTCTTGTCCGAATCCAGGATGAGCACGGCTTCGGCGGCGTTGTCGAAGAGTCCCCGGTAGCGGGCCTCCGAGCTTCGACGCTCTCGCTCGCGCTCCTCAGCCTCGCGGCGCGCCTTCGTCTCCCGGTCAACACGCTGGCCGACGAAGATGGCCACGGCGAGCACGATGGCCATCTGCCACGCCTCGCCGACTCGCTCGAGACCCGCATGCAGGAGGATGGTGTTCGGGACGGTGAGGAGCGCGCTCCATAGGGCGGTCGCGAGCGAACCTCGCAGCCCGAAGTTGAGCGCGGCGTACACGACCGGCACGAAATACAGCGAAGCTGGCAGGAGGTAGAGCGCCGGCGGCTCGATGGCCGGGCGGAGGGTCTCGAGGAGCGCGTGCCCTCCGGCGATCAACAGGACGAGCGCCTGGACTGCCCAGAACTCGCGCCGGTAGACCGGCGGCAGCCATGGGCGGAGCGGCTCCGCCAGGTTGCGGACGCCATCCGTTCGGGCTCGACGCATGCCTCGAGGGCCCGGTGTCACGGCGGTGGCTCGCGTTCGAGGCGGACCCAGCCGCGCGATGCCGCGTGAACGATTGCCTCCGTGCGCGTCGAGACGCCGAGCTTGTTGAAGATGCCCGTGAAGTGCGCGTCCACGGTGCGCGTGCTGACCGAGAGGTGCGCGGCGATGTCCTTGGTCCGCTGGCCGCGAGCCGCGAGGCGGAGGATGTCGAGCTCGCGGTCGGTCAAGGACTCACGCTGGCCGTCGCTGCCGTGTCTGACGAGGTGCCCGGCGACCGCCGGGTGGAGGACGACCTCCCCGCGGGCGACGGCGCGAATCGCCGCCACCACATCGTCCGCGTGGGCCGTCTTGAGCAGGTAGCCGCTGGCTCCCGCGTCGATGGCGGCGACCACATAGTCCTCGTCGTCGTAGGCGCTAAGGATCAGCACGTGCGGCGGGCGCGGCAAGGCTCGGATGCGGCGCGTTGCCTCCACGCCATTCATGACGGGAAGGCTCAGGTCCAGCAGCACGACATCGGGCAGAAGCCTGGCCGCCAGCGCCACGACTTCGGCGCCATCGGCGGCCTCGCCGACGACCATGAGATCCGGGTCCTGCTCCAGGATCTGGCGGGTCCCCTCGCGGACGACCGCATGGTCCTCGGCAAGCAATACCCGCACGCGCGTCATCAGGCCACCTCGCAGCCGAGTCTAGCATCGGGTCCCGCTGGTTCCGACGCCAAGCGGCGCATCCGTTCTGCGGATTTCCGAAGCCACGGCACGGGTTTTCGCCGATGGCCGTTCACCCCGCTTGACCCACGATCTGACGTGGGACGGCGCTGCCCTGAGTTGGCATGGCTCTGAAGGATGGTGACGAAATGGCGGTAGGTCCGATCGCCCGCGGCGCGATTGACGAGCTCCCGAGCGCGCGATGGGGTCACGCGTGGGATGCGATCGACGAGCGCCTTGGCCTGTCCGGCCTGGCGTATCCGGTCCCGGCCCACGCCAACCGCATCGGCTACATCCTGGGCGGCATCACGTTCTTCGGGTTCCTGATCCTGGCGGCAACCGGGATCTGGCTTGCCCAGTTCTATCATCCGACGCCAGGGGCCGCGCGCGAGAGCGTCGTCTACATCATGAATGTGGCCCCGGCCGGCGACATCGTTCGCGGGATCCACTTCTGGACCTCGAACATCGTCATGGCGACGATCCTGCTCCACCTCGGTCGGATCTTCGTGACGGGCTCGTACAAGCGGCCGCGCGAGGCGAACTGGCTGATCGGGCTGAGCCTGCTCGCGATCACGATGGGCCTGGTGTTCACCGGCACCGTGATGAAATGGGACCAGGAGGGCTACGAGGCCCTCGGTCACAACGTCGCCGCGGGCCAGCTGCTCGGCGCCGTCGGATTCTGGTTTTCGAACGACTTCGAGGCCAGCCTGCCCTTGCTCGGCCGGCTGTACATGGCCCACGTCGTGATCCTGCCGGCTCTCGGCACGTTGCTGCTCATCTCCCACTTCCTGCTCGTCAAGCGACACGGCATCTCGTCACTGCCGGGTGTCGCGGATGCCGCCGTTGACGGCGGGCCGCAACCCGTGAAGTCCGGCTCGACGTTCGCTGCGCACCTCGTGCGGATGGCCGGCTTTGGCCTGCTGATCCTCGCGGTCACCACGGTCCTCGCGATCGTGCTGCCGGCCGCACTCGGCCCCCGGCCGATCCCGGGCACCGAGACCACGAAGCCGCCCTGGATGTTCCTGCCTTTCTACCCGTTCGAGGACTGGTTCGGCTTGCCGGCGCTCCTCGTGGTACCGGCGGCGCTCTTTGGCGCGCTGGCATTGCTGCCGTT
>JBGPVC010000182.1:0-4117 GCA_041491485.1 Candidatus Limnocylindria bacterium | reverse complement strand
TTGTCGCTTGTGTCGCTGCGAACGGCCGGCGGCGGGCTGGCGCCCGGCGGCCCTGACGGGGCATCACGCGTCCCGAACGTGGCCCACCTCCCTCCGTCCGTCGCCGGTCTGCACGGCGCCGCCGGTCTGGGCGGCCTCCGCGACCGACACGGCGCCCCACGCGCCGGCATCGGCCCCCGGCGGCAGCAGCTGGGCAATGCCCGGCACCAGCTGCTCCCGCGCGAGCTCCGAGGTGGCACGAATCCGATCGAGCTCCTCCTCGATCGGCCGAAGAAAGGTCGTTCCGGCATGGCTGACCCCACCGCCGAGCACGACTCGCTCGACGTCGTAGGTCATGACCAGCAGGTGGATCGCCCAGGCGAGCCGGCGCCCGACCGAGTCGGCGATCTCGACGGCGACGGGGTCGCCGTGGGCGGCGGCGCGATAGACGTCGACGGCGGTCGGGTCGGTCGGTCCGCGCAGGGTCGTCGGGCGCCCGGCATCGATGGCCTCGCAGGCGAGCCGCGCGATCCCCGAGCCCGACACGAACGTCTCGAGACAGCCGCGCTCACCGCACGCGCAGCGCTCGCCGGTCGGGTCCACGACGACGTGGCCGATCTCCCCGGCCAGGCCTCTGGGTCCTCGGTGTAGCCGGCCGTGGAGCACGACCCCGGCCGACACGCCCGTGCCGACCGCCAGGTAGGCGAGGTCGTCGAATTCGCCCACGGCCCGGCGTCGATGGAGGCCGAAGGCCGCCGCCCGCACGTCGTTCTCGACCGCGCACGGGCGCCCGAACCTGGCCTCGAGCTGCGCGCCGAGGGGCAGGGCTGACCAGCCGAGGTTCACGGCCAGGGTCACGGCGCCGGTCAACGGGTCGACTCTGCCCGGGACGCCGACCCCGATGGCCGCCACGTCGCCGATCCTTGCGTTGGCTGAGCGGAGCGTCCGCTCGACGACCGCTGCGATCTGGCCGGTGGCGCCCTCCTGGGGACCGGCCGCGGTGTGCGCCACTTCCCGGGCGAGCACCCGTTCGTCACGATCGACCACGAGCACCGCGATCTTCGTGCCGCCGACGTCGACGCCGACCAGGAGGGGCCGCTCGCGGCCGTCGCGGTCGAGGCCGTCGCGGTCGGCGCCGAGGCTCATCGATGCACCGTCAGCCCGAGCTCGCGCGTCAGGAGCATCGCGGCCGCCCCGAGCAAGGTCAGGTCGTCGCCGGTGCCGCCGTCGATCAGCCGGGTCTCACGCGACAACGGCCCGAGCGACCGGCGCGTCGCCTCGTCGCGGATCGCGCTCAGCCATGGATCGCCGAGCGCCGTCACCGACCCGTGGACCACGATCTCGCGGACGTCGAGGATTCCGATCAGGTTGGCGATCGCCGTTCCGAGCGCGCGGCCGGCGGCGCGGACCACGCTCAACGCGGCTTCGTCGCCGGCCTGGGCCGCGGCAGCCAGGTCGGCCAAGGTCAGCTCGCCGTCGACGCCGAGCGCGGCGGCCATCCCGGTCGCTGTGGCGGTCCCGGCCGCGCCCGCCGCCCTTGCTGCCTCCGCCGCACGCAGGATCGCCGGCGCGCTGGCCACGGTCTCCAGGCAGCCGAACCGGCCGCAATGGCATTCGGCGCCATCCGGCTCGACGACGATGTGCCCGATCTCGCCAGCCCCGTCACTGTCGCCCACGAACAGCTCGCCGTTGAGGACCAGCCCCGCGCCGATCCCCCGCCCGACCTTGATCGCCACGAGGTTGGACGGCCGATCCTCTCCGCCGAACAGGTACGTGGCGATGGCGGCGGCTCGGCTGTCGTTGGCGACGATGGTCGGCAGCTGGTACCGAGCCTGCAGGATCTCGCCGAGCGGGAGGTCGGTCCACGACAGGTTCACCGCCCAGCGGATCGTGCCGTCCTCGCCGACGATTCCCGGCGTCCCGACACCGATCCCCAGGATCGGGCTGTGCTCTGTGGCCAGGATCTCGTCGATCAGGTCGGTGACCAGCGCGAGGGCCGCGTCGCCGTCCGCGCCCTGCAGGTCGCGCGTCGCTCGATGGCGGATCGTGCCTCTGAGGTTGAGGAGGGCGGCGGTGAACGTCCGCTCGCCGAGGTCCAGGGTGACCACATGACGCGCGTCGTCGATCAGCGCGACCAGCGTCGGCGCCTTGCCGCCGGTCGACGGACCGCGGCCGATGTCCTCGGCCAGGCCTTCCGTCTCCAGCTCCGCGACGAGCTCGCCGACCGAGGTCCGTGTCAGCCCGGTGAGGCGGGCGATCTCCGCGCGGCTGATCGGCCCGAGGTCATAGAGGGCACGGAGGACCAGGCTCGCGTTGTGCGCGCGTGTTTGGGCGTGGGTCGCCTTGGCCGGAAACTCGGTGCGTGCCACGGGCGGTGGGGTCCCTCTTCGCAGGCCCTGGCTCGTCCGCGGCCACCTCTGCCTGACTTTGTCCAGTTGCCTGACAAAGCGAGATCCTAGCGACCTGCCCGGCCTTTGTCCAGTGGCTTGACAAAGATTCCCCCGGCGCCGGCCGGGGTGTCCCGCCGCGCGACGAATCCGGGTAGTTCCAACTTCGCGGAACGATCTCGCGTGGTTGCACGGGCGCGGACGTGCGCAGTGAGCGCCACCTGGCCCACCGCGGACGCCGCGGACTCACGCGGCCACGGGGTCCCGCTCACGCGGGCCCTCAGCTGCGCCCGATGGTTCCGCTTGTGGCGAACTACCTGGATTCGGACTCATCGGGACCCCTGGTCCCCACGCCCGCACGAGGGCCCGCCGGCGTGGGCGGCCGGCATCCGGCCATCACGATCTGGAGACGGCCGCGTCCTGGGGCATGCCGTCCGTCAATCGTCGGGCGTCAGCCTCCGATCGTGATCGAGTGCCAGTTCACGTTGCCGTGGCCGCCGCTCCAGAAGTTGTTGACGATCGCCCGATCCCAGATCTGGACGTAGACGAGGTAGCAGCACGGATCAGGCGCGGGCGCCGCGAACGGATCCCATACGAACGAGGTCGGCACCGGGTAGCCCGTGTCGAGGAGGTTTCCGTTGTAGGTCTTGCTGAGTGCCGTGCCACCCGTGTCCACGAGCGGGAGCGAGACACCGCAGCCGCCGATCAGGGAGACCGAGATCTGGCTGAAGTTCGGGTCCGATGCGGTGATCGTGACGATCACCTTGTTGCCGTCCTCCTTGGCGACGGTCTCGCAACAGCCGAGCGGCACCTTGGTCCCGTCGGGCTTGAGCAGCTGCAGCGAGATGACGGGCTGGCTCGGGGCGACGTTGTCGATCTGGACGGGCACGATCGGGCTGTGATGCAACGCCATTGTCGTGGTCCGCACGGTCAGCCGGAGGTAGTACAGGTCGTTCGGGACTGCGGGGGTGAGCCAATCCGTGAGGTCGGTCTGGCCCATGCTGAAGAAGCCCATCCCGTGCTGGTCGACAGTGCCGGCCGGCGGGCAGGGCGGCGGCGGCGCGCCGATCTGATACCAGCCGGCGGCGTCGGTGCCTCGTGTGTAGGTGACCACGCCGCCGTTCCAGCAGGCATCGCCCAGGTCCGTCTTGATCGGCGTCCATGGACCGCCCGGGTTGGTCGCGAATTCGACCATGTAGTGAGCGGCGTTCGGGACGTTGAAGACGCCCCTAATGTTGGCCCAGCCGCCGAAAGGGTGGTCACCGACCCCGCCGGGCTTGTTGTCCGCCGGGGTGTAGCCGACGGGCTGGCTCGGTCCGGCCCCGTAGCCTGCCGCGTCGATCTGGCCGACCGGGATGTTGGCCACGTGGGTGATGAGCGGGGGCGGCGGGCAGAACTTCCGGCACACCAACCGGCAGCGCACCGAGCACAGCCAGTGGCAGAGCTGGTGGGCGAAGGGCTGCAGCTTCCGCTCCTTGACCAGGGCCTGGAAGCCGTCGGCATCCTCGCGACCGACGACGTCGACGAACTTCTCGAGCAAGCCCTGATCGCCGGAGATCTCCGCGACAACGGTGGCGAACCGGCGGATCTCTTCGATCGGCAGTTCGCCGGGGGCCTCGCGGACCGGACCCGCGAGCTTGAAGCAGACGAAGACGCAATGCTTGCTGCACAGCCAGCGGCAGATGAGATGACAGCGTCCCAGGAGGTCGAAGCGACCGAGCACGTCGCGAAACGCGTCGACGTCCTCGGCC
>JBGPVC010000181.1:0-4176 GCA_041491485.1 Candidatus Limnocylindria bacterium | reverse complement strand
GGTCGCCTCGTTCTCGGTCAGGCCGCGGCTCATCAGGTAGAAGACCTGCTCCGCGCTGACCTTGCCGACCGTCGCCTCGTGGGTCATCGAGGTGTCGTCTTCCTGGATGTCGATGTACGGGTAGGTGTCGCTGCGGCTGATGTCGTCGAGCATCAGGGCGTCGCAGCGGACGCTGGCGACGACGTTGGTGGCTCCCGGCGAGACCTTGAGGTGGCCGCGGTACGAGGCCCGGCCACCGTCCTTGGAGACGGACTTCGAGACAATCCGTGAGCGCGTGTTCGGCGCGAGGTGGATGGCCTTGGCGCCGGTGTCCTGGTGCTGGCCCTTGCCGGCGACCGCGACGCTGATGATGTCGGCCGTGGCGCCCTCGCCGCGCAGGTAGATGGCCGGGAACTTCACGGTCTTGCGCGATCCCGTATTGGCGTCGATCCACTCGACAGTCGAGTTCTCATACGCGTGGGCGCGCTTGGTGACCAGGTTGTAGACGTCGTTCGACCAGTTCTGGATCGTCGTGTAGCGGACCTTGGAGCCCGGCAGCGCCACCACTTCGACCACGGCGACGTGGAGCGACTCGGTGGCGTAGATCGGCGCCGTGCAGCCCTCGATGTAATGGACCTTGGCACCCTCGTCGACCACGATCAGGGTCCGTTCGAACTGGCCGGTGTTCTCGCCGTTGATCCGGAAGTAGGCCTGCAGCGGGAGCGGCACCTCCACGCCCTTCGGCACATAGACGAACGAGCCGCCAGACCAGACCGCAGCGTTCAGGGCCGAGAACTTGTTGTCCTCCGCCGGCACGACCGTGCCGAAGTACTGGCGGAAGATCTCGGGGTAGTCCTTGAGCGCCTGGTCCGTGCCCATGAACACGACGCCGAGCTTGGAGAGTTCCTCCTTGACCGAGTGGTAGACCACTTCGCTGTCGTACTGGGCGCCGACGCCGGCCAGGAACTTGCGCTCCGCCTCGGGAATGCCGAGCTTCTCGAAGGTCGCCTTGATCTGGTCGGGGACGTCATCCCACGACTTCTCTTCGCGCTCGGACGGCTTGCGGTAGTAGACGATGTTGGCGAAGTCGATCTTGTCCAGTCCGTCCGTCCAGGTCGGGATGGGCCGCTTGAGGAAGTGCTCGTAGGCGCGGAGACGGTACTGGAGCATCCAGTCCGGCTCTTCCTTGAAGGCGCTGATCTCCTCCACCGTGGCCCGCGTCAGCCCGCGCTTCGTCTCGCGCAGGTAGGCGATGTCGTCGTGGAAGGCGAACTCGTCGCGCTTGTCGGTGACGATCTCGCGGGTGGCGGTCATGAGGGTCTCCGGTCGTCCCTTCGTGGGCGGCGTCTCGAACGTCGCGTCGCCGGTTCCAGGCTGGCGTTAATTCCGACCTAGATTATCGGGATTAGCGACGGAACCGTCAACGAGGGGCAATCACGCAGCCCCCACCGTTCTGGGTGCCGATCACAAAGAGGCCGCTCGCATGGCGAGCGGCCTCTCGGCGCGGAGCGGATACGTGGTCCCAGGTTACCTGGCCGGGACGGCCGCTCCGTCCGTGTCCACGACGAGCTCGGACAGCGACCCGGTCGGCCGCACGGTCAGGTCGACGCCGTGGATCTCCTGGGCCCGCACGGCGAACCACTTCGTGAAGGCGTCGTCCACGCCCATCATCTTTCCGAACGCCCGCCCCGGGTCGTCGCCCTCGAGGGTGACGATCACGAGATCGCCCATGGGGGTGGACTGCAGGAACGTTCGCTCGTGGACGCCTGCCCGCTTGCGGGAGTCGTTGAACTCCTCGCGCCGCGAGCCGTTCAACTCCTCCATCCACGTCCGCCACTCGGCGGTCTTTCCGGGCAGGATCGGGAATGCGACTGCCATCATCGGCATGGGAACCTCCACGGGCACGTGCGCGCCCGGCTACGGTGGGTCGGACTCGCCATTGGCCCTGCGCGACGGTCTTGGCGACCGTGTGGGGACGTCGCGCTGGTGAGAAACCCGCAGGCTCCCGTGCCTCCCTCCGGTGGGCCAAGTGTGGGCGCCCTCGCAGGGAATAGATAGGTGATTAAGGATTCCCTATTGCCGGGTCGTCCGGTCGGCCCGTCGCGCTGCCGTCCCGTCAGCCAGGGGCATGGAAGAGCCGGCCGTCCCCAGACGGCCGGCTCGCGGAACAGACGGAGGCGGTGGGTCTCGGGGCGGTTATGCCTCGGGAGCGGGACGGAAGCGTCGGATCGCCAGGCCGGCGGCGGCCAGGCCGGCCAACAGTGCGATCAGCACGCCCGTGTCGTTCGGGCCCGAAGAGCCTGACCCTCCGGAGGTATCCGTGGCCGGGAGCGCGGCGCCCGCCGCGAGGACCACGATCTTGCCCGTCATGTACGGGTGGATCGTGCAGTGGTACGCGAAGCTGCCCTCGGCCGAGAACGTGTGATCGAAGGTCGCGCCGTCGCCGATGTTGTCCGACGCCAGCTCGCTGCCGGAGTCCGAGGTCACCGTATGGGCGACATCCGTTCCGTTGGTCCAGGTCACGGTGTCGCCGACGTTTGCGTAGTGGGTTTGCGGTGCGAAGAAGTAGCGTTCGTTGGCCTCCCCCATCTTGACGCCGCGATTGGCCGCGCTGACCGGCCCAACGAGCACGAGCAGCCCGAGCACCCCGACGACGCCGATGGCCAGCGAGGTTCGACGCTTCATCCTTGTCCTCCTTCGAACAGTGCGCGGATGCGGGGAGGTACGTCCTGCTGGCCGGCCCGGATCTCGGGGTCGCGCCGCCCTTGGTATGGTCCGGCTGCAGGCGCGTCGTGCGACGATTCAGAGAGGAGTGGGCGGTGGCCAGGATCCACTACGAGGCCGACGGGCGTGTCCCGCCGGAGCGGTTCATCGCCGCGCTGACCGACTTCAGCGATCGACGACCCGACCTCTGGCCGGGGCTCGACACGAAGTTCTTCAAGCTCCACGAGCTTGGTGACACCCAGGCCGAGGTGACCGAGGGGACCGACGTGCTCGGCGGCGTCTGGGCGCGCGAGCACTACGACTGGTCGCAGCCGGGCCTCGTCCGGCTGACGCTGGTCGACTCGGCCGACTTCACACCTGGGACGGTGACCGAGTATCGGGTCACGGCCGGGCCAGCAGGTGGCTGCCATGTCGCCGTCGACTTCCGGCGGATCGCCCGGAGCGCACGCGGCCGCTTCGTCGGCGTCATCGTCCAGCTGACCGGAGCCAGGCGCTTCCGCGGCGAGCTGCACGTCGCCCTCGACCGGCTCAGCCAGGTCATGCCATGACCGCCGCCGTGAAGCCCGTGCGACGGAGGGGTCCGAGCTATCGACATCCGGTCAACCAGGCGCTCTACGGTGCCCCACCGATGGGCGCCCGGATCGCCGACGCCGTCACCACGTTCATCGGCAGCTGGAAGTTCCTGATCATCCAGACGGTCATCGTCACGATCTGGATCGGCGGCAACATCGTGCTGCTGTTCCATTTCGATCCGTTCCCGTTCATCCTGCTGAACCTGGCCTTTTCGACCCAGGCGGCCTACGCGGCGCCGTTGATCCTCCTCGCGGGCAACCGGCAGTCCGTCCACGATCGGATGACGCTGGAGCACGCCGCGGATCAGGCCGATGTCGAGGAGCAACAGAACGAGCACCTGCTGCAGGACGACAAGGAGATCCTCGAGCACGTCGCCGCGCTCGAGCAGCAGATCATCGAGCTAGAGAAGAAGATCCTGGCCGAGATACGCGGGCTGGACGGGAAGCCTGCCGGCTGATCAGGCCGACAGCCGCTCCGGCCGACCGAACAGGTAGCCCTGGGCGACGTCCACTCCGAGCGCCCGGAGCACACCGGCCTCTTCCTCGGTTTCCACGCCTTCGGCGACCAGCCGGCAGCGCAGCCGTCAGGTTTGGCCAAGCGTGGGTTGGCGGCGTGGTCAACGCCGGGAGCGGCGATCGACGGCTCGCCTGCGGGTCACACGTGGGGCGGATGGATGCTGTCCGAATGCCCTTGCCCGAGGGCCGGTCAGGCCGGGTTGGTCGCCTCCGTGATCTCGGACTCCGCCTGGGCGGCAACGGTCTCCGCGCCTGCGACCGGGGAGACCGGGGCGAGCTCGCTCGTCGCCACCGACGCCGGCTCACTGGTCTGGAGATCGATATCGCCAACGGGGCGGGATCGCATCTCTGCGATCCGCTGCCGGACAACGCGAGCGGCGCGGTC
>JBGPVC010000180.1:0-4189 GCA_041491485.1 Candidatus Limnocylindria bacterium | reverse complement strand
GCTCCTCGTCGCTGAAGCGCTGGACGCTGACGACCGGCCCGAAGACCTCGTCCTGGACGATCTCGCTGCGCTGGTCCGGACCGGCGATGACGGTCGGCTCGTAGTACGCGCCCGGGCGGTCCGGCCGGTGGCCGCCCACGACGACTTCCGCGCCGCTGCGCGCGCGCTCGACCATCCCGGCCACCTTGTCGGCCTGGGCACCCGCAATGAGCGAGCCCATCTCGATGTCGTCGCCCTCCGCAGGATCTCCCCACTTGATGGTCTTGACCGCGCCGGCCAGGTCGGCCACGAACCGGTCGTAGATCTTGGGACCGGCGATGACGCGGCAGGCGGCCGTGCAGTCCTGGCCGCTGTTCCAGTAGCCGAAGAGCTTGATGTTCTCGATCACGGCCGCCATGTCGGCGTCGTCGAAGACGATGACCGGGGCCTTGCCGCCGAGTTCGAGGTGCAGCCGCTTGACCTTGTCGGCGGCCGTGCGGGCGATGTGCTTGCCGGTCTCCGTGTCGCCGGTCACCGAGATCATCCCGACTTTGGGGTGGGCGACCAGCGGGTCGCCGATGGCGGCACCGGTCCCGGTGATCACGTTGAGCACGCCCGGGGGGAGGATCTCGGACGCGATCTCGGCCAGGACGAGGGCGGTGAGCGGAGTCCGTGCAGACGGCTTGAGGACGACCGCATTGCCGGCGGCGAGCGCCGGCCCGATCTTCCAGCCGGCCATCATGATCGGGTAGTTCCAGGGCGCGATGGAGGCGACGACCCCCACCGGCTCGCGCCGGATCATCGAGGTGTGGCCGGCCATGTATTCGTTGGCCGCCTTGCCCTCCATCACCCGGGCGGCGCCGGCGAAGAAGCGCAGGTTGTCGACCGTGACGGGGATCTCGTCGATCGCGGCGGCCACCGGCTTGCCGGCGTTCTTCGACTCCAACCGGCCGAGCTCGTCGGCTCGCGCCTCCAGGCCGTCGGCGAGCTTGAGGAGCGCCAGGCTGCGCTCACCCGGCGTCGTGTGCTGCCACGTCTCGAAGGCGGTGGCAGCGGCTTCAACCGCCCGGTCCACGTCTTCGGAGCTGGACGCCTGGACCCTGGCGATGACCTTGCCGTCGGCAGGGTTCTCGACGTCGAGTGTCGCGCCTGACGCCGAGTCGACCCACTGGCCACCGATGAACTGCTGATACGTCTTGACGCGCTCGAGGACGTCGGTCACGGGGTGCCTCCTGAGAGCCTGGACATCGAGTCAGACAGGTGAATGGCCATCCTACGCCGCGTCGGAAGTCCGTCTCGCCCTGCGGGCGAGATCCAGCCGGCCCACGTGGCGTCTCGCCGGCTCAAACGGCCGGTCGGCCCGTCTGTGCGACACGCTCGATCAGGTCGGCGGCGCGAACGGTTCCCGGGTTGGCCCGGAGGCGCGCGGCGATCGCCGCAAGCCGACGCATGAGCGCCGCGTCGGCGAGCAGCTCGTCGATCGCGTCGGTCAGCTCGTCGTCGCGAAAGTCGTACGTGGCAAGCCGCCGCCCGAACCCGGTCTCGTCGATCCGCTGTGCGTTGTCGACCTGATCCCAGAACAGCGGCAGCACGATCATCGGCTTGCCGTGGTGGAACGACTCGGTGACCGTGTTGTTGCCGCCGTGGGTGATGACCAGGTCGACCTGCGGCAGGATCGCCGGCTGGGGCAGGAACCCCTCGCCAGTTTGGTTGTCGTGCAGCGTGATCTGATCGGCCAGCGGGCCCTTCGAGACGATCACCCGGTGCTCGGTCGTCGCCAGGAGGTCGACCACGCTCTGCATCAGCCCGACGTCGGCCGACCCTAGCGAGCCGAGCGACAGGTAGATGAGCGCCCCGTCACGTTCCCGCAGGTGGTCGGGCAGCTCCCAGGTCGTGTCGGCTGCACGGACCGACGAGTCGAGGCGATGCCAGGTCGGCGCTAGCGGCCGCTCCCGGGCGTAATCGATCTCGGCCGGGTAGAGATACAGGTTCAGCCACGGCGACTCGGCGATGAAGTCCGGACCGAACGGGCCATAGCCCAACCCGTGATCGCCGTGCTCCCGGCAGAACGCCTCGAAGTCTGTCCACATCTCGCGATGGGTCCGCTCGACCTCGGCCAGGAACGCCGGCCAGTCGCTCCGATCCGCTGCCGGGTAGCCGGACGAGAACGGCGGGACGAGCGGGTCCTTGAGCTCGGCCGGGTTGCACGAGGCGATCCGGACCCACGGCCGTCCGGACGCCGCCAGCGCCGGGAAACCGACGACGTTGTCCTCCACGATCACATCGGGTCGGAGCTCCTCGATGATCTCGATCAGCCTCGCGTCGACGTATTTCGCTCCGTCGATCAGCGCCTGCCACGTTGGGGCGATGAACTCCTCGAGCTGGACGATCGTGGGCTTGCGGAAGACCGGGGCGGTGTCCCGGATGAAGTCGATCCAGAACTGGCCGGGGGCCTCCTCAACGTCGGGCCTGGGGCCGAGCCGCATGAGGCGTTCCTCGAACCCCTTGGCCTCGAGCGTGCCGGCGAACGACTCCTCCACGATGAACACGACCCGATGGCCGCGGGCCCGGAGCACCTGGCCGATCCCGACGCAGTTGTTGGTCGGCCCGAAGGCGCCTTCGGGGAAGAAGACGATGGTTCGCGGCATGTCGCTCACGCGGCGATCATGGCGGAGTCGAACCTCGCCCGCCGCGCCGCTCTGCAGGATGCAACGCCCGCAGCTGGCTCGTCCTGATCGACCTAGCTCGCCCCGCCGAACGCCAGGGCGGCCATGAGCACGAGCACGGCACCGAACCCGACGGCCGCGTCCAGCCACGACCAGCGCAGCTCGCGGTAGTGGGTCATCGGCCCCGCACCGAACGCCCTGGCGTCCATCGCGAGCGCCATCCGATCGCCGTGCCGGATCGCCAGGACGAGCAGCGTCACGAGCAAGCGCGGATGCCAGGACCCGCGCAGGCCGCGGATCCGGCGTGCCTCGCGCAGCGTGGCGAGGTCCTCGGCGAACCTCGGGATCGCCTGGTACGCCGCGAGGGCCCCGTACGCGAAGCGCGGTGAGACGTGCGCCTGCCGGACGAGGGCGTCGGCCAGACGGGTGGGATCCGTGGTCAGCGTGAACACCGCCCCGACGCTGGCGATCGCGATCACGCGAAGGGACAGCGCGACACCGTTGGTCGCCGCCAGCACGGTGACCCGGAACGGGCCGAGGTCGACCAGTGTGGTCGCCGCCGGATCGCCGTTGCTGGTCGAGTAGAGCGCGTTGAACAGCCCGATGCCCAGCGCCGCCACCCACAGCGGCGCGATGGACTTCGCCAGCGTTTCGATCCGCACGGAACCGAACGCGACCCCGGCCACGATTGCGGTGCCCGCCAGCGCGAGCGGCGGGATCCAGGCCAGGGTGAACGCCAATCCCACGAGCCAGCCGATGGCGACGCCAAGCTTGACGATCGGGCTCGTTCGGCCGAGCGCGCTGTCGAGCTGCGCGTCTCCGAGCTCGAGCCGGTCGAGCATCATGGGATGCGCTCGTCCGAGGTGATTCGCCCGTTCGACATCGTGATGACGCGGTCCGCCACGTCGGCGACGAACCGCTCGTCATGGGTGGCGGCGATGAGCGTCGCGCCCGCGCGCAGGTGCCCGTCGAGGATCTCGAGCAGGCCGTCGTAATTCCCGCGGTCCTGCCCGAACGTCGGCTCGTCGAGGACCAGCACCGCCGGGTCACGGACCAGGGCGATGGCCAGGGAGAGCCGCCGCGCCTCGCCCCCGGACAGCCGAAACGGGCTGCGGGCTCCGAACCGCTCCAGCGGCAGGCCGAGATCGGCCAGCAGGGCTTCCGCGGCGGAGCGGCGGGCCGCGTCCAGCCCGAGCATGATCTCGTCCCGGACCGTCTCGGCCAGGAATTGCCGCTCGGGGTCCTGGAAGACGTAGGCCGCTCGCCGGGCGAGCTCGGCGGCCGGGAGGCGGGCAGGTTCGTCGCCCCCGAGCCGCACGACGCCGTGATCGGGGCGGAGCAAGCCAACGAGCAGGCGCGCCAGCGTCGACTTCCCGCCACCATTTGGGCCGACGAGCGCGACTCGCTCGCCCGGCTGGATCGCGAGCGACACCGCGTGCAGGACAGGACGACCGTGCTCGTAGGCATACGTGACGTCACGGGCGTCGATCGCGGCATCCATCGAATGCGCGGGCACCGCTCGATTCTGGTGACGCGGGCCTGTT
>JBGPVC010000179.1:0-4495 GCA_041491485.1 Candidatus Limnocylindria bacterium | reverse complement strand
GCGCCCAAACGAACTGGCCGAGACGGTGTTGACCGGGTTCCGCCGGTCGGTGGAGGGCCTCCACAAACCCTGAGCGTGTCAGACGCGTAGACTCGACAGTAATGCGCGACCTCTTCGACGACTTTCTGGACGAGCTGCGCAAGCGCGAAGCCGCGGTTCGCGGGCAGTCGGCCGGCCGGCCGGGTGATCCCGGGCACGACGAGACCGCGGCCGACGAGCCCACCGACGAGCCCGACGGCGCGGTCGCCGACGAGACGGCCGACGCGGATTCGCCACCCGACGTCGAGGAGCCAGACGCCGACGCCGAGGATTCAGACGCCGAGCCCCGTCCCATCTTCGACGCGCCGCGAGGGCGAGGCGGACCGCCGCGCCGTCGGGGACCGGGCGGCCCGAATGACGGTGGCGACCTCGGTGGGCGCGCGGCACGCGCCGGCCGTCGCTTCGGACTGGCGGTCATCATCCTCGCGATCGTCGCGCTCATCATCCTGTTCGGGGTCGGGATCGATCTCTGGACGGACGCGCTGTGGTACACGAGCGTCGGATTCGATTCGGTCTTCTGGACCAGGCTGACCGCCAGCCTCGGCCTGTTCGCCGGGGCCGGCATCCTGGCCGCGATCGTCCTGCTCGGCAATCTCTGGCTGGCCCGTCGCCTGTCGCCGCCGCCGGTGGAGGGCGGGCGCGGGTCCCTGCGAGGCTTCGTCGATCGCCTCAACGAGGCGGCTGCACAGGCCGGCGAGCCGCGACGCGGGCGCCCAGGCTCGCCGTTCGGTGACGGACGCGGTGCGTTCGGACGGCCGCCGGCGGTCGCGTTCGAGACGGGAGACCTGCCGGACCTGTCGCCGCTCGCCGGCGTCGCCCTCGTGGTCGTCGCGGTCCTCGCCGCCATCGCGGTCGGCGCGTCGGTCGGCGGGGCCTGGCAGACCGTGCTGCTGTGGGCCAACCGCGTGCCCTTCTCGCCGGACATTGCGGCCCCGGTCACGGACCCGATCTTCGGCAAGGACATCAGCTTCTTCCTGTTCGAGCTGCCGTTCCTCCGCCTGGTCCAGGGCCTCTTCAACGGCCTCGTGGTGGCCGCCCTGCTCATCTCGCTGGCGCAGTACCTGATCGCGGCGTCACGCGGCGGCCTCGTCTTCACGACGCAGGTCCGGGTCCACCTCGGCGTTCTCGCCGGGCTGTTCCTGCTGTCCGTGGCGTTCGGCTACCAGCTCGACAAGTTCGAGCTCGTGTACAGCACCCGGGGCATCGCGACCGGCGTCAGCTTCACCGACCAGAATGCCCAGTTCCTCGCCTACGACGCCCTGACCGTCATCTCCGGGATCGCCGCGGCCCTGCTGGTCGGCGGAGCCTTCACCCGGATGCTCTGGCCACTCGGTCTCACGATCGCGGTCTGGTTCCTCGCGTCGCTCGTCATCGGGCGGCTGTATCCCGAGGCGATCCAGCGCTTTACGGTCGAGCCGAACCAGTACGCGCAGGAAGAGCGGTACATCGGCAACAACATCGCGATGACGAGGTTGGCCTACGACCTCAACGGCTGGAAGGACCAGCCGTTCAAGGGCGACCAGGTCCTGACCGCACAGGACATCAAGGACCAGGCCGACACCTTCGCGAGCGCACGGTTGTGGGACCCGCGACCGCTCCGAACCACCCTCGACCAGCTGCAGACCGTGCGCAAGTACTACGACTTCACCGACGTCGACACCGACCGGTACACGATCGGGGGCACGGAGCGCCAGGTCATGCTGTCGGCGCGCGAGCTTGCCCTCGAGCAGAACCCGAGCGCGGTCGGCTGGGTCAACCAGCGGATCATCTACACGCACGGAGTCGGGGCCGCCATGGTCCCCGTCAATCAGGTGGGTAGCGAGGGCCAGCCGGACCTGATCATCAGCAACCTGCCGCCGGTCTCGACGGGCGGAGCGCCCCCGATCACGCAGCCGCGCATCTACTTCGGCGAGCGAGACAGCTCGTACATCGTGGTCGGCGCCCGCCAGGCCGAATTCGACTATCCCACGGGGGAGAGCGACACGGGCGGGTCGGTCGGCACCCAGACGAACTGGACCGGGACGACGGGGATCCACCTTGACAACACGCTCATGCGCCTGCTGTTCGGGCTGCGCTTCCGCGATCTCGACCTGGTGATCAGCGACCAGGTGACGCGCGACAGCCAGCTGCTCTTCCACCGGTCGCTGCGAGACCGGCTGTCCCTCGTGGCCCCATTCCTGCGGTTCGACAAGGACCCGTACCTGGTGATCGACAACGCCGGGCGACTGGTCTATGTCCAGGATGCGTTCACGACCTCCGATCGATTCCCGAATGCCCAGGCGTTCGATCCGACCACGCTCGGGACGACCGGCCTTGGCGGCGATCCGTTCGACTACATCCGCAACAGCGTCAAGATCACCGTCGACGCCTACGACGGCACCATGCACTTCTACATCAGCGATCCGAACGATCCGATCATCCGCGACTACGCGGCCATCTTCCCCAGCCTGTTCGAGCCGCTGTCGGCCATGCCGGCGGACCTTCGCGCGCACCTTCGCGTGCCCGAGGAGCTGTTCAACGTCCAGACGCGCGTCTTCGGGCGCTATCACGTGACGGACACACAGCAGTTCTTCCGGACCGACGACCTGTGGACGGTCCCGTCGCAGAGCAGCGAGGGGACCCTGCCGTCCGAGGCCTACTACGTCGTGATGCGCCTGCCGGGCCAGACCGGGGTCGAGTTCCTCCTCCTCCAGCCGATGGTCCCGACCAGCCGGCCGAACATGATCGCCTGGATCGCGGCCCGCATGGACGGTGCGAATTACGGCTCGACACTCGTCTACCGATTCCCGGCCGACACGTCCATCTTCGGGCCCGCCCAGATCGAGGCGAGAATCGACCAGGATCCGACGATCAGCGCCCAGATGACGCTCTGGAACCAGTCGGGCAGCAAGGTCGTCCGCGGCAACCTGATCGTCGTGCCGATCGACGATTCGCTGATCTACCTGCAGCCGGTCTATCTCCAGTCAACCGGGTCGGCATTCCCTGAGTTCAAGCGGATCGTGGTCGCGTCGCCAAGGCAGGTCGTCTGGAGCGACACGCTCGGCGGGGCCCTCAACCTCCTGCTCGCCGCCGAAGGCGGGGCAGCGCCGAGTCCGTCACCAGCTCCGACACCCAGCCCCGGGCCGTCGGCCTCGCCCGGTCCGAGTGGCGGTCCGTCTCCGACACCCGGCGTGGGGTTGCCGTCGGACGTGCCTGGGTTGATCGCCTATGCCAACACGCATTTCGAGCTCGCCCAGACGGCGCTTCGCAACGGCGACTTTGGCCGCTACGGTTCCGAGATCGCCCTCGTCCAGGCGGCGCTCCAACGCCTCCAGGTCCTCGCACCGGGTCTCGCGTCCCCGGCCGCCGGGGCATCGGCCAGCCCCGCGCCATGAGTCGGGGAGCGGCGCTCACCAGTGCGCTGCTCGTCACCCTGGCCTCACCGGCCACCTGGCCACTGGCACTGGCCGCCTTCCTGCTGCGGGGCGGGCTGCTCGTGGTGGCATGGCCGATCGTCGTCCTGCCCACGCCGGTCGGCCTCGGCAACTTGCTGGCACCGACGCTGACCTCGTTCGTCTTCGGCGGCATCACCATCGAGCTCGTCATCGTGGTCGCGACAATCGTCATGGCCGCCCTGGCCTGGGTGGTCGCCGGCGGCGTCCTGGCGGCCGTCCTCGAGGCGGAGGCGGCACGGATCGTGGCGGCGCACGAGGAGGTCGCCCCACCTGCCCGCGGGCACCAGCACCGGCTGACGGTTGACGAGCTGCCCGACACGCTCACCGCGCGCGTGGCACCACGACGGCGGACCGAAGCCGCCCGGGTGTTCCTGGCACGGCTCCTCGCGCACCTGCCCCTCGGCATCGCGCTCGCCTGGGGCATCACCCGGCTCGTGGCGGTGACCTATCGCGAGCTGACGAACCCGACCGACGTCGTCACACCCCTGGTCTGGCGGGTGCTGCTCGAGTCGCCGGAGGTGGTGGCCGCGATCGTGTTGACCTGGATGGTCGGGCAGGTGCTGGGCGCGATGGCGGCGAGGCGCGTCGTGCTGGCCAGGGGCGGGATCGTCCGCGCCCTCCGGGACGCGTCGCTGACGCTGCTTCGACGGCCGGTCGTCGTCCTGGCCGACTTCTGGTTGCCGACACTGGCCCTGGGACTGGCCCTCGCGCCGTCCGCCCTTGCCGCGGGGTCGGCCGGTGACGTCGTCCGCGAGGCGATGAGCACGCCGAACGGCCCGATCGAGGTGTTCCTGGCCGTCGTCCTGTTCGTCTCGCTGTGGGTCGTCGGGTTGGTCCTGACCAGCGTGATCTGCGCCTGGCGAGCGGCCGTCTGGACGGTGGGCTTCGGCGAGGCTCCGCGATAGCCCCTGCTACACTGCGGCCGTCGCGAGCGGCGACCGAGCGAACGGCCACTGGCCGGTCGAACCGAAGCGCACGGAGGCCACACCCAGGCGCATGGATCAGATCCTGGCGCAGATCGG
>JBGPVC010000178.1:0-4558 GCA_041491485.1 Candidatus Limnocylindria bacterium | reverse complement strand
ATCTCGGCGGTGGTGGTCTCGGGTCGTTCGGCCACGAGTGTCATCTCGTACTCCCTCACTTCCGGCGCAGGACGAAGCGGTAGACCCCGCCGTCCACGGATTGCTCGACGAGCTCGTTACCGGTGGTCTTCGACCATGCCGCGAGATCCTTGGTGGATCCCGGGTCGGTGGCGAGGACTTCGATCAGCTCGCCGGAGGCGACCGTCTTGATCGCCTGGGCGGTCTTGACGATCGGCATGGGGCACGACAGCCCGCGTGCGTCGACGTGCTGGCTGATTTCAACAACAGCCATGGTGGTGACTCCTTCTGTATGACCGATCAGATGAAGACGATCTGCCCCTCGCCGGCATTCAGGTAGAAGGCGGTCACGCCTTCGACGCCGTCCACGAGCGGGTCGAGATCGGACTGTTCGAGGTGGAGCAGGTCCATCGACAGCGAACAGGCCTCGATGTCGACTCCGCCGAGCTCCTTGGCCTGGCGGAACGTCTCCGCCCAGCTCGCCTGACCTGCCGCGCGCAGGCCATCGACGGCCGCACGACCGGCTGCGCCCGCCTCTGGCGAGAGCCCGTGGTCGGCGCCGATCCGGTCGGCCCGAAAAGCGTCCAGCGCCCAGTACTGCAGGAACAGGTTGACCGGCTTGCCGAGGGCCGCCGCACCGGCGGTCAGCACGGCCGCGGCCTGCAGCTTGTCGTCGGTGCCGGAGAAGAGGACAAGGTTCAGCGGTTCGTCGTCCATGAACGATTACCTCGAGGCTGTGGTGACGGGGATCGGGACC
Organism: Candidatus Limnocylindria bacterium; assembly: GCA_041491485.1. GTDB lineage: Bacteria > Chloroflexota > Limnocylindria > Limnocylindrales > CSP1-4 > SPCO01. Next base: position 3,783 of record JBGPVC010000178.1, on the reverse strand, counting down.
GTTGACGCTGCTGGCGCCGCCGCCGGCGGCTTGATCGGGGCGGGCGCGGCTGCGGCGCTCGAGATGGCGGCCATCTGGCCGAGACGCGTGAGACGTCGTTCGAGCACGCCGCGCATGAGCGAGCAGGCCACCATGACGTCCGGGTCCGAGAGCCGGTAGCGGACTTCGCGGCCGTCGCGCTCGGCGTCGACGATGCCGGCGGTCCGGAGCACCGAGAGGTGCTGTGACACGTTCGGCTGGCTGGCGCCGATCAGCTCGGCCAGGCGACCGACCTCGATCGGGCCCCGGGCCAGCACATGCAGGATCTCGAGGCGTCGTGGACTGGCGAGCGTCTTGAGGACCTCGGCCTGGAGGATCGTGATGTCATCCATGCCGTGACTATCGACATATGCGCAGTTGCTGATGAGTGCCGGCCGGCCCGACCGAGGCGTGCCACAGGTCACAACATTCGATGCGCGGTGCACGGGCCACCTGGCCGTTCCCCGGTCTCCGAAAAAGGGCCATTTGGCAGATTGCGGCCGGCGGCCGGTCCGGTGAAACTCGTACCAGATCAGTATGTTATTTTGATCTCGAAGGGAGCCAACCGTGCAGCACATCTCGCTTCGCCTGACGGCGATCGTCGTCCTCGGTCTCGTGCTCGCCGGCTGCGCCGTCGCCGGGGCACCAACCTGGACGTATCCACCAGCCGGGTCCTCGGCGGCGCCCGCGAGCGCGGCGCAGGCGGCGGCCGTTCCGTCGATGCCGATGGACGTGGGCGGCAGCGCCCCGATCGCGGCCACGTCGATCGCGATCGAGGCGTTCGACCTCGGCTTCAAGCCGGCAGAGATCGCCGTGCCCGCGGCCGGGACCTACGATGTCAGCTTCCACAACACCGGCTCGACGCTCCATGACCTCACCTTCGCCGACGGCACCAAGGTCAGCGCCGACCCTGGCGCGACGGTGACCGGCAAGGTCACCATCCCAGCGGGCGGCCTCAGCTTCATGTGCTCCATCCCCGGCCACGCCGACGCCGGCATGAAGGGTTCGATCAGCGTGTTGGGCGCAACCGCCGCCGCCTCATCGGCACCGGCCCAGTCCGGGACGGCTTCGGCCGCGGCCCCGGTCGCGGATCCAGCGGCGCCGCCCTACGTCCTGCGCGACGCGACGGCGCCGGCCGTCCTCCCCGGGACGGTGCATGACGTCGACTTCCCGATCATCGACAGGGACATCACGGTTGCGGCCGGCTTCGTGGTCCACGCGTGGACATTCGGCGGGACCGTGCCCGGACCCACGATCCGCGTCCACCTCGGCGACACGGTCCGGGTCCACCTCACCAACACGACCCAGATGTCGCATTCGATCGACTTCCACGCCAGCCAGACGGCGATGAACAGCCAGATGGTCGAGATCAAGCCCGGCGACACCTTCACCTACACCTACACCGCCGACTACGCCGGCGTCTGGATGTATCACTGCGGCACCGCCCCGGCCCTGCACCATATCGCCAACGGCATGTTCGGCATGGTCATCGTGGAGCCGAAGGGCGGCCTCCCGAAGGTCGACCAGGAGGTGGCGCTCGTCCAGAGCGAGTGGTACCTGGGTGCCCAGGGACAGCCTGCCGACTATTCCAAGGCCAACGCCGCCGCCCCGGCGCCCGACTTCGTCGTCTTCAATGGCGTGGCCAACCAGTACAAGGACAACCCGATCCAGGTCACCACCAAGGGTCGCGTGCGGGTCTTCGTGCTCGATGCGGGTCCGAACATCGACAGCTCGTTCCACGTCGTCGGGACGATCTTCGACACGGTGATCAAGGAAGGGGTCGTGCTGGCTCGCGGCAACGCGCAGGGCTGGGGCAGCCAGGCCGTCGACCTCGCCCCCGCGCAGGGCGCGATCATCGAGTTCAGCCCGCAGGAAGACGGCATGTACCCGATGGTGACCCACGCCTTCAACTTCGTGGGCAAGGGCGCCATCGGCATCTTCATGGCCGGCGACGGCGACCCGAAGAACTGATTTCCGACGGGCGGGACCTCGCCCGGACCAGACAGGGGCACCCTCCCGGGTGCGCCTGTTCCTGCATGCCGGTGTTCCTTCGTGCCAGGCGGCCCATGACTGCATAACCGATGGCCCTTTCGATTGGCGCTCGGCGGAACGTTCCATGAGCGTGGTGGTCTGTCCGCGCACTGGAGGGAGTCCCCGATGAGGCGTTTGTTCGGTGTCGCCGCGGCGATGGTCATGGCCCTGCTCCTGCTGGCACCGGTCGTCCTGGCCGCGAATCCCCTGCCCCACGACGGACGGGTCCTGATCTCCACCGGCGGGGACATCACGTTGCCGGCCGGCGAGCACGCCGATGCGGTGATCGTCGTGAACGGCACGGCGACGATCCTGGGCGAGGCCAATACCGTCGTCGCCATCGACGGCGCGGCGAACCTGCTCGGCGCCCGGTCCGAGACGGTCATCGCCGTGCGCAGCCCGATCGAGATCGGGCCCGATACGGTCGTCCAGGGCGATGTCATGACGCTCGATTCGCTCGTCCATCAGACCGGCAACGCGCAGGTCGGAGGCGCGGTGAAGGATCTCGCCTCTGAGTTGATCAATGTCGGCGCCGTCCTGGCGCCCGCACTCCTGCTCCTGTGGATCGGGTTCGGGCTGGCGACGATCGTCGCCGGGCTGGTCCTGGCGGGACTCGCGTCTCGCCAGGTCCGGGAGGCCGAGGCGCTCATCAGCCACGAGCCGGTCCAGACGCTGGCCACCGGAATCGTGGGCCTGTTCGCCGTTCCCTTCGTCGCGGTCCTGCTGATCGTCACCGTGGTCGGCGCGCCGCTCGGCGTCGGGATCCTCCTCATGGCCGGGCCCGCGGTCGCCTTCCTCGGCTACCTGATCGCCGGCATCTGGATCGGAGACTGGGTCCTGCACCAGACCGCTCGGGATCATGAGGGACGGCCATACCTGGCGGCGGCCGTCGGCGTGCTGATCCTCGAGGTCCTCGCCATCGTGCCGGTCCTCGCCATCGTCGTCGGCATCGCCAGCCTGTTCGGCTTCGGCGCCGTGCTCCTGCTCTCGCTGCGGACCCTCCGATCGCGCTCGTCGTCACAGCCGGCGGTCCCGGGTCCGTTCCCGGCTCCCCTCCCCGGCTGAACGTCCCCCCATCAAGGAGTCTCGACATGAAGGTCCTGGTCAGCGCGGCGTCACGGCACGGCGCCACCAGCGAGATCGCGAAGGCGATCGCGGATGCCCTCACCGCGGAAGGCATCGAGGCCGAGGTCCTTCGACCGCAGGAGGTCGCATCGCTGTCGCCCTATGACGGGATCGTCCTTGGCAGCGGCGTCTACGCCGGTCGCTGGCTGGCGCCGGCCAAGCAGCTCATCGAACGCGAATCGGCGGCGTTGGCGACCAGACCCGTCTGGCTCTTCTCGAGCGGACCACTCGGCGACCCGCTCAAACCGGAGGCCGACCCCGAGGACGTGGAGCTCCTGCTCAAGCGGACGCGCGCCGTCGGGCATCGCGTGTTCGCCGGCAAGATCGACAAGCGACAGCTCGGAATTGCCGAGAAGGCGATCTTCGCGGTCGTTCGCGCGCCCGAGGGCGACTTCCGACCGTGGCCGGCGATCACCGAATGGGCGTCGGACATCGCCGAGACGATGCGGGCCAGGGCGGCCGAGGGCGCCCCAGCATGATCCGCGAGCGAGTCATCGCTTGGCGGAGCTGGGCTGGCGGTAGGTCCTAGCTGCCGGTCCCGGTGCCGCGCAACCGCGCCATGTAGGCGGCCGCCTGCGCGCGCCGCTCGAGGTTGAGCTTGGACAGGAT
>JBGPVC010000177.1:0-4596 GCA_041491485.1 Candidatus Limnocylindria bacterium | reverse complement strand
GACCGACCTCCTTCGCACGGGGCGCCTCGCACGCGACCTACCGAGATGCGCGGCCTCGGCCAGCGGCAAGAACGTCACCACGTTCAGGGAGTTGCTGCGTCGTCCGCCCGCCACCGTCGTCGCGATCCAGCCCCCGGCCGTCAGCCACGACAGGCCGCCGACGGCAGCACCAGTGACGTACTGTCAGGGAATGCAGGCGTCACGAAGGTTCTGGCTCGCCCTGGTCGTCTATCTCGCAGTGATGATGGTTTTGCTGGGTATCCCCTTCGACCTGTTCGGCGAAAACGCGTCGGCCCCGGGGCTACTGCTCCTCCTGATCGGTGCTGTCGGCGGCTTGATCTTTAAGGGCCGCGACCCAGACCTAAGCCGAGCTCTGTCGTGGGGATTCGTGATTACCCTCGTGCTGGTCGTTGCCTGGTTCGTCGCACACTTCAACTACGTTCCCGTCTTCAACTACGTCCCCGTCTGAGGACTGGGCACTCGGCCGCCTGATGCCGACAGTAGTCATTGCATCGTAATCGCGTGATGACGACGATGAACCCATCGTGCGCCTGGTTCTGTGGATCGAGCCGCCGTCGCAACCCCCGGGGTAGGTCTGCCGGGCCGTACCGGCGGAGGCAATTTCGGTGTAGGACGGTACGCCGAACGCGCCATCACACGCCACCGCTTGAGGGCAAAGGGGCAAGAGGGTCCCGGTGTCACGGCGCCTGTCGATGCCGATGCGAGCCATCACGGCGTTCGTCGTCGGGCTGCTAGCCCGCTTCAGGAACGGACTCCGTGCTCGCAGCCGCCAGAGCATCGTCCGACCCGCCTTACGGCCGTCCGTCCGGGTTCACGCCCCGGGCTATTCTCAGCCGATGCAGACGTCGGCCGCCCGATTCATGATTCGACGTCGCGGCCATCGCTTGCCTCGGTTGTTGCTGTGACGATCACCTCGCGACTTCGCCGCCTCGGTCTCCAGAAGCGAATCATGCTGTACGTGACGCTGGGGCTCGCCGCGATGTTCGGGACGCTGGCGTTCCTCGGACTGGGCGCGATCGATCAGGCGACGCGGCTCGTCTTCCAGGAGCGCCTGAGTACCGCGTACACGACGGCCGGGATCATCGAACGTGACTTCGGAAGGATCGCCACCGATGTCGTCGAGACCAGCCGAGAGCTGAGCGTGGCAGGCGGCCGTATCCAACTACATGCCGCGCTGCTGCTGGACCATTTCGGTCGGATCAACCCGTACCCGTTCTTCCACGTAAGCGGCATCTGGTTGCTCGATTCGGCGGGCGACGTGATCGACGCAGCTGGCCTGCCGACGCCGGCCGATGCCCCCGCCGGCGTGGGTCAGCGCCTCGTCGCGGCCGAGCTCGCCCAATCGGCCGTGCTCCGTTCCGTGGCGCCCATTCCGGGCGCCTTCGCCTTCGCCACGGTCCTGGTGCGATTGCCGGGCACCCCGGCGTCGGTGGTGCTCGTACATACGTCATCGGTGAACAGCTCGGCCGACTTCGTTCCCGCCCTCTATGGTCGGGCCGGCGGATCCGGGGCTACCCTCCCCGGCGGCGATGCTGCGGAGACCTACCATCTCGAGGTCGTCGATCCCGACGGGATGGCCGTGCTCGGGGTGGGCTCTGACGAGGTCCCGGGCCAGCCGAGCCATCATTTCCCGGCGATGCGCGGACTGGTGGCGAGCGGCTCCGCCGCGGCGCTCCTCCATGAACCCGGACCCGGCGAGACCTTCGCGCCCCATGTGATGGCTGTCGTCCCGCTCGCGGATAGCCCGTTCTACGTCGTCCTGGAGCAACCGGTCGACGTGGCGCTGGCGCTCCCGTTGCGGCTCCGCCAGCAACTCCTGCTGGCGACGGTCGTCGGATTCCTCGCCTCGCTCGCCGTCGCCTGGGTCACGACGCGCCACGTGGTCAAGCCCACCGAGGAGCTCACGCGTGCCGCCGAGCGCATGGCCGGCGGCGACCTGGCCGTCCCGATCAGCGTCGCCGCGCAGGATGAGGTCGGGCAGCTCGCGGAGAACCTCGAGGCCATGCGCCAACGTCTGCGCGCCGCCTACGAGGCTGTCGAGAACACGAACAAAGAGCTCGAAGTCCGAGTGAGCGAACGCACGGAGCGTCTCGACCAGGTCCTGCGCCAGACAATCTCGGCCCAGGAGGACGAGCGGAGACGTCTCGCCCGCGAGCTCCATGACGAGACCGCCCAGACGATCGCCGCCCTGTCGATCGCCCTCGACCGTGCCCGGGACGGGCTGCAGGGTGCCGGCGCCGATGCCGTCTCGCAGATCGCCCAGGCCAAGGAACTGTCCACGCGCCTGCTGGCCGAGACGCGCCGGCTAATCCTTGGGCTGCGCCCCACGGTTCTCGACGACATGGGCCTCCTGCCTGCGATCCGCTGGTACGCCGATAGCTATCTCGGCGACAAGGGGATCGAGGTCACGGTGGAGGCCGCGGTTCCTACGCAACGGCTGCCGGCCCATATCGAAGTCGCATTGTTCCGGATCGTCCAGGAGGCGCTCGCGAATGTCGCCAAGCATGCACGGGCAGGTCACGTCGACGTTCGGCTTACTCACGACCAGAGCGAGATCAGAGTCGCCGTTGCTGATGACGGTAGGGGGTTTGACGTAGCTCGTGCATTCGGCGGATCGAGTCCGACCGAAAGCGTAGGGCTGCTGGGAATGCAGGAGCGAGCGCGGTTGCTCGGAGGGCGGTTGGAGGTTCTGTCACACGACGGCGGCGGCACGGTCGTCCGAGTCGAGATCCCATTGGACGACGAGGCAGGATGACGATGTCGACGATCCGAGTTCTCGTGGTCGACGATCACACACTGTTCCGCCAGGGCATCGTCGGGCTGCTCGAGAGCCAGCCCGATATCGAGGTCATCGGCCAGGCCGGCAGCGCGAGGGACGCCCTGGCGAGCGCGGTCGAGCTGTCGCCGGACGTGGTCCTGATGGACATCAGCATGCCTGGGACGAGCGGGCTCACGGCAACGGCCGAAATCAAGGCTCGACTTCCGAAGGCCAATGTCCTCATCCTCACGATCCACGATCGCGAGGACTACCTCTACCAGGCCCTGCGCGCGGGGGCGTCCGGCTACGTCCTCAAGGGCGCCGACATTCGCGATCTGCTAGATGCCGTCCGGAGCGCCTATCGAGGCGAGGTTTATCTCTATCCCACGGCTACCAAAGCGTTGGTCGCCGACTACCTGCGGAGAGCGCGGTTGGGCGAGGACCGGGGCGGCTACGACGGGCTGACCGATCGCGAGCGCGAGATCCTGCACCTCATCGCACAGGGGAAGACGACGCCGGAGATTGCCGCCGAGCTGGTACTGAGCCCGCACACGGTTCAGACCCACCGCGACCACATTATGGGCAAGCTGGATCTCCACTCGAAGGCGGCGCTCATCAAGTACGCGATCGAGAAGGGCCTCATTGAGCTGTAGAGTCCGACGCGGACGCCGATCTGGCGGACAGACATCCCCTGGTCCGCCTATCCCCAAATGGGTGGTTTGCCCCAGCGGTCTCGTGCCATGGCGTGATGGTGCGGCGACAGCCGGCGAGACATGCTGCGTTTCTGGAAAGGAGACCAGCATGTCCGTGATGCAGTTCGAGGCCACCAGCGTACCGGCGCTGGGTCCGAGCGTTCGGCGCTACAGCATTGCCTGTGACCACGGCGCGAGTTCCGCCGTCCTCCTTCCCGGCCGAAGGCCACTTGCCGACCTGATCGTGCTCGACCTGCTGTTGGCCGGGCACCACAGGCGGCAGCGCTGTCAATGCATTCCGTCGGTGCCGGCGCTCACCACTGAGGCCCGTGCATGACCGGCGCTTGCCCGCCCACCCTGAATTGAGACACCTCGTCGTCATGAAGCGCCTGGGCACCGCACCGATTGTTGCGGTTCTCGGTAATCACCAGCTCAGAGAGGGTTTCTGTGCATCGACTTGGTCGCAACCGTCGTAGGGCGATCGTTCTTGCGGCCGCGGCCGTGATGCTGAGCGCCTGCACGAGCGCCGCGAAAGCGCCCGCCTGGACGTTTGGGCCTGGCTCATCACCTTCGGCCGCGGCTGCGCAGACCGCCCTGCCGACGTCCGCGCCGACGTCCGCGCCGACATCTCAGCCCACTGCAGCACCGAGCGCCGCTGCGAGCGGCGGGCCAATCGGGATTCCGGCTTCGGGGACCGCGATCTATACCAGCGAGTGGAGCGTTGGACTCCCAACGTCGATGTTGGCTGGTCAGGCGAACTTCTCGATCACGAACATCGGAACCATCCAGCACGAGCTGCTGGTCTTCAAGAGCGACCTGGCCCCTTCCGCCTATCCGGTCGATACCAAGGGCAACATCATCGAGGACGGCCCGGGCATCACCCTCCTCAGCCGCGGCGACAAGGTTGACCCTGGGACAACGCAGCCGCGAATCGTCGATCTCACCCAGCCCGGCACCTATATGTTCGTCTGCAACCTCCCGGGCCACTTCAAGGCGGGCATGTTCAGGGTCGTCACCGTAACGCCCCCCTCCGCGGAACAGGCCTACATTCCGGCGGGGTTAAGCGAGTGGCACGTTGCCGTGCCGAGCACGATCAAGGCCGGCACGGTCAACCTCGAGGCCGCG
>JBGPVC010000176.1:0-4770 GCA_041491485.1 Candidatus Limnocylindria bacterium | reverse complement strand
CGAATACGACAGCACGACGCAACTCGGACTCCTCTCACGACTGACGCGAGAACCCGATGAAGGGATCGCGCCGGCTATCGAGAGGAGTTCTCTTTGTACAACGACAAGAATCTGACCTGCGCGGACTGTTCACAGGAGTTTGTGTTCACCGCGTCGGAGCAGGATTTCTACTCCCAGCGTGGCTTCACCGAGCCGCGCCGCTGCCCATCCTGCCGAGCGAGCCGCAAGGCTGCTCGCAACAGTGAAGGCGGCGGCTCCGGTGGTGGCTACAGCTCCAGCGGTGGCTATTCCAGCGGCGGCTATTCCAGCGGTGCCGGCAGCTACGGCGGCAGCTCCGGTGGGTATGGCGAGCGAGATCGCGGTCCCCGCGAGATGTTCGCGGCCACCTGCTCGTCCTGCGGCAAGGAAGCCCAGGTCCCGTTCCGCCCGACCAGCGGCAAGCCCGTCTATTGCAGCGATTGCTTCCGGAGCCAGCGCGGCTAGTCCCGCCCTCTCGATGCGGGCCGGTCGCCGGCCCGCTGCACCAGCGTGATCCCGATCCGAGTCGTCAGTCGACTCGGATCGTTTGATTCCCGGTGTGCGTGGTGTGCGTCCGCGCACCACATTTGCAGGGCCTGAATGCCACCGGGCATGGGACTTTCGTACCGCTTCGCGCTACGCTCCAGCCTCGCACTATTCGGGCCGGGCATCCGACCCCTCTCAGACCCCGAGGAACCCATGTCCATCGAAGACGAGCACGTCGCTCATCCGCTCCTGTATGGCGCGCCGGCGTACGCCCGTCCGCCGTCCGCGGTCGAACCGACACCGTTGCCGCTCGACCCCGACGACCTGCCGATCGCAGCGGTCCAGACTCCCCAGGAGCAGCGACTGGCGGAGATGCTGCTGGCACGTCCGTACCAATCGGTCAGCCCGGTCAAGCCGCCCCGCGACGAACCGCGCCTGGAGCCACGGCCCTTGCTGTTGCGCTCTCTGGCCGGACGGCTCCTGCGCCGGGCCTCCTGACCCTCGCCTCCTGACCCTCGCCTCCCGGCCTTCGCCTCGGCGCGCCTCAGGCGGGCTTCTTGGGCTTCTTCGGCTTCGGTGGCCGCTTCGGCGTCTTGTCACCCATGCGTAGCGCCCTCCTGATCGATCGTCCCACCAAGTCCGCCTCGACCGGGGCCGGCGGCGATCCGCGTCAGGGTACGACGTTTCGCCGTCAGCGTTTCGCGCGCCCGCGGGAGCCGTCAGCGTCTCACGAGTCGGTCAGGCGGTAGACGGATCCGTTCCCGTCGGTCAGGTAGAGCTCGCCGGCCTGGTCCTGGCCGAACGAGGTGATCATCGCGTCGGTGTCCAGCGCCAGGATCGGCGCCGTGCCGCGGACGGCTCCCCGATCGACGTACCAGATCTCGCCGGAGCAATAGTCCGCGAACACATACGCACCCACGAGATCCGGGTAGGTGGATCCGCGATAGACGAATCCACCGGTGATCGAGCAGCGCCCGTTGGTGTGTCCGTACTCGGTGAGCGGTAGGGTCTTGCCGGTCTGCGTGCAGCCGGCCGATGGGTTGTAGCAGTGACTGGCCTCCATTACCCGCCAGCCGAAGTTGAGGCCGCGGCCCGCATTCCGGCCGTGTGACGCCATGGCACGGTCGACCTCCTCCCAGGCGTCCTGCCCGACGTCGCCGATCCACAGGTCGCCGGTCGCCCGGTCGAATGACCAGCGCCACGGATTGCGCAAGCCGTAGGCCCAGATCTGGTCGAGCCCGCTCCGGCCGACGAAGGGATTGGTCGACGGGATGCCGTACGGCAGCGTGCCGGTTCGCCGGTTGACGTCGATGCGGAGCAGCTTGCCGAGCAGCGTGCCCAGGTTCTGGGCGCGATTGCCTGGATCGCCCGCGCTGCCACCGTCACCAAAACCGATGTACAGGTCGCCGTCCGGGCCGAACGCGATGTTCCCGCCGTTGTGGTTCGCATATGGCTGCCGGAGTCGCAGCAGCGTCCGACCGCTCGCTCCGTTCACGCGATCCGGGTTCGAGGCCGAGACGCGGTACTCGCGAATGATGCTGGTGCCGTTGCGGTCCGTGTAGCTGACATACAGCTTGCCGTTGGACTTGTAGCTCGGATGGAAGGCGAGGCCAAGCAGGCCCTGCTCGTTTCCGCCGGAGACCGACGCGCTCAGGTCGAGGAACGGCGCGGCGAGCACCTTGCCGGCCTTGACGATCATGATCTTGCCGGTCTGCTCGACGACGAACAGGCGCCCCGACCCGTCCCCGGCGTTGGTGACCAACAGCGGCCTGGACAGGCCGGTCGCGACCCGGGTCAGGCCCAGGTGGATCCGCGACGGGACGGCGGCGGCGGAGACAGCATCCGCGGCGGAGGTGGCAGGGCCGAGGAGCGACGCGAGGACCAAGGCGGCGGCGAGGTTTCGCACGATGGCCGGCATTCGCGGAATCCTACGTCGGTTGAGCGGCCAGCGAGCGCGGGAACAGGTCGGACGACTACCCTGACGACATCGACCCGCCAGGGCCGTTGATCGGCTCACGCGTCGACTGGCAAGGAGCCCGCCGGTGCCCCAGTCCGATCTGCCCCTCCCCGAACTGCGCCGGTATGCCCCAGCCATCGCGGCCCCGGCGGACCTCGAGCCGTTCTGGGAGGCCACGCTCGCCGAGGCCCGCCGGCACGACCTCGCCGCGACGTTCGAGCCGATCGACAACGACCTGAGCGTCATCACCACCCTCGACGTCACCTACGCCGGCTTCGGCGGGTCGCCGATCCGGGCGTGGCTCCACCTGCCGGCCGGTCGCCGAGGCCCGTTCCCGGCGGTCGTCGAGTACGTCGGCTACGGCGGTGGTCGTGGGCTTCCCCACGAGCGGGTCATGTGGGCGACCGCCGGCTATGCCCATCTCGTCATGGACACGCGGGGCCAGGGCTCCACCTGGGCCGTCGGCGACACCCCGGACCCGGACGCCGCGGGTGCTCCTTTCCATCCGGGCTTCATGACCCAGGGCATCCAGGACCCGGCGACCTACTACTACCGGCGAGTCTTCACCGACGCCGTCCGCGCGATCGAAGCCGTCCGGGCGCACCCTCAGGTCGATTCGGCGCGGATCGCGGTGACCGGTGGCAGCCAGGGCGGCGGGATCAGCATCGCGGTAGCGGCGCTCGTCCCGGACATCGCCGCGGCCATGCCGGACGTGCCGTTCCTGAGCGACTTCCGGCGTGCGATCACCTTTGCCGACAGCGATCCGTACGGCGAGATCGTCCGCTATCTGAAGGCGCACCGAGACCACGTCGATCGCGCCCTCGCCACCCTGGCGTACTTCGACGTCGCGACCCTCGGACGTCGGGCCTCCGCCCCGGCGCTCTTCTCGGTCGGGCTCATGGACGAGATCTGCCCGCCGTCGACGGTCTTCGCCGCCTACAACGGCTACGGCGGTCCGAAGGAGATCCTGGAATACTCGTTCAACGACCACGAAGGGGGCGAGGGCTTCCACGACGTGGCCAAGTTGCGCTGGCTGGCGGAACGGTTCCGCGCCTGAACGCCAGCTCGTCCGGACCCGGGGCAGCCGCCCCGCTGTGGCTGCCCCATGCCTCGTTCAGCCCCCGGCCGCCTCAGTGCGCGGTGCCGCCTGCGTGCGCGCCCGCTGCGGCCGCGGCTCGGCGCGCCGGTCCGCGGCCTCGTCCGAATCCTGGCCATCGACGTCTGGCTCGAGGAGTCGTCGCTGCCGGACCAGCTCGGCGATTTCGCGTTCGCGGTCAGCCTGGATGGTCTCTGCGAAACCTAGCTGGAACATGTCCTGGACCTCCGGTGCGGCGATCCCTTCCGATCGCTTCTCACACCCGGATCATGACCCGTGTACATGCCAGTTCCTGTCATGAATCGCGGCCGCAACCGCGTGGCGGTAAGGTGGAACCGGCAGACGCATGATCGCCAGGAGGCACCGTGAGCAACCTCGTCGACATCGAGACAGTCCCGGTCATCGACGTTTGGGGCGAGACCATCCGTGCCCGGCGGATCGAGGGCGAGCGCATCACCTTCGCCCTCGTCGAGCTCGCGGCCAACGGACAGGTCCCCGAGCACCGGCACGAGAACGAGCAGCTCGGCATGGTGATCAAGGGACGGGTGACCTTCACGATCGACGATGAAACCCGTGAACTGGGGCCCGGGGGAACCTGGTGCATCCCGTCGGGTGCGGCACATCACGTGGATGTCGGACCGGAGGGGGCGATCGTCATCGACATCTTCGCGCCCACGCGGCGCGACTGGGACGCGTTGCCGACCGGACCGGCGCGACCGGCACCCTGGCCCGGCGGTTCCTGACCCGGACCTCTCAGGACCGTCTCACCGGTTTGCCCTAGGCTTGCGGCCTGGGCCGCGTGGGGTCCGGGCAAGGAGGTACGGTGCGAGAACGAGGCGTCCAGGCTCGACGCGCTCGCGAAGCCAGTGGTGACCGAAGGCCAACCCCGCCGGACAACGGGCTCCGGTTCTGGCAGGTCCTCGCGATCGTCGGGCTCATCGCTGCCACGGCCGGCTGGACCACCGTCGCGGTGATCGCCCTGCGCCCGTCATCCCCGCCGGCGGGCATCGCGGACGCGTCGCCATCGGACGCGCTCCCGTCGGACGAAGCCATCCCGCCGGTCGACGCCAGCAGCGACCCGTCCGTCCTGACGCACGATGCCGTGGATCTCGAGGCGCTCCTGCCGGCCGAAGTCAACGGGACGAGCCTGACCCGGCAGAGCTGGACCGGCGATTCGGTTCTCGGCGACGGCAGCGGCTGGAGCACCTCGCTG
>JBGPVC010000175.1:0-4837 GCA_041491485.1 Candidatus Limnocylindria bacterium | reverse complement strand
GACGGGAGACTTCGGGGTCGGCTCGTGGGCCGAGCGGCGGGCGCGGACGAAGCCCGATCAGCCTGCCCTGATCTCCGGTGCTCGATCATCCACGTACGCCGAATTGGCCGAGCGGGTCCGACGCCTGGCCAACGGCCTGCGCCGTCTCGGCGTCTCGCGAGGCGACCGAGTCGCGTGGCTGGGGCCGAACCACACCGCCTTCCTCGAGTCGCTGTTCGCGGTGGGCCAGCTCGGCGCCGTGCTGGCTCCAGTCAACCACCGTCTCGGGTTGGACGAGCGCGCCTCCGTGCTCGCGCAGACAGCGCCGAATGTGCTGATCCAGCACGACTTGGCAGAGCCGGCAACGGTCGTCTCGGTTCGGCACCGACTGGCGGTCGGTGGCACGCTCGAGGGCGCGATCGACTACGAGACCCTCGTCGCCGAATCGTCAGACCGTCCGATCGGCGAGTCGATCGGCCCCGACGACCTGTTGCTCCTGCCCCACACCTCGGGCACAACGGGGAAGCCGAAGGCGGTGATGCTCACACATGGCAACGTGACCTGGAACGCCGTCAACTTCCTCACCGGCGCCGACTTCCGAAGCGACGATGTCACCATTGCCATCGCCCCATTCTTCCGGGTCGGGGGCACGGGCGTGAACGTTCTGCCAGTCTTCTTTGTCGGCGGCACGGTCGTCGTGCCCGATGATCCCGGACCCGATCGGCTCCTCCAGGTCATGGAGCAGCACCGGGTGACGGTTGGCTTCGGCAACCCCGATCTCCTCGACGCACTCGCCCACGCCGACCATTGGCCATCGGCCGATCTCTCGAGCATCCGGTTCGTGATCACCGGAGGTGCTCCCGTGCCCGAACGACTCATCCGCACCTTTCTCGATCGCGGCGTGACCCTGCTGCAGGGCTACGGGCAATCGGAGGCGGCGCCGCTCGTGTTGCTGCTCGACGCGGCACACGCGCTCGAGAAGATCGGCTCCGCCGGGAAGCCGCCTCTGTTCGTCGACGTTCGGATCACCGACGCGGCAGGAGACGACGTGGCGCCGGGCGAGACCGGGGAGTTGCTCGTTCGCGGTCCAAATGTCATGGCCGGCTACTGGAGGCGGCCCGCCGAGACCCGCCACACGCTCATCGAGGGCGGATGGCTGCGCACCGGCGATGCGGCACGTATGGATGACGACGGCTATGTCTGGATCGTGGATCGCCTGGAGGCGCGATTCGTCTCCGACGGCGAGGTCGTCTACCCGGGCGATGTCGAACGCGTGCTCCTGACTCACCCGTCAGTCGCGGACGCCGGGGTGGTCGGTGCTCCAGGAACGCTTGGCGGCACCGTCGCTGCATTGGTGGTCCTGTCGCCTGGAGCCGCCACGACCGAGGACGACCTTCTCGTGTACTGCCGCAGCCGCTTGGCCCCGCACCAGGTTCCAACCTCGATCACGTTCGTCGACGGGCTGCCCCGAAATCCAGTGGGCAAACTGGTCCGGGACGAACTGTCCAAGCTGGCCGCCCTTGGGCCCGTCCAGGGCCACTGAGCCGCCTGCCACGCTGCCCAGCGTGACTGGCCAACGAACGCAACCCGCCAGATAGGCCCAAGGCATCACGGCAGCTCATCGCGCGAGCCAAAGGTCGCGGGCCTGGCAGACTCGAGGAGGAGAGATCGTCGGGAGGCTCATCAACACCGACGGATGGCGTTCATCGGACCGGGCCCGGAGTGGTTCTGGACCGCGCTGAGCGGGATCATCCTCGCCGTCACTGTCGAGCAGATCGACCGTGCTGAGGCCGCCTGGGTCTTCGCGGAGGCTGTCGCCCTCGGCCTGCCGGTCTTTGTCGGCGAGCACTACCGGCGCGGGGGCGGCTACCACCACTACCCGACCCGGAACCACGTCGCAGCGTGGTTGGCGGCGGAGCGGCTGGAGGTGGTCGCCGAGGGCCACAGTCGCGACAGCGACTACAGCTACCTGCACCTCCTCACCCATGCATGCCTTGGACACTGAGCGGACCCGTCGCCCGCCGCTGGTGCTGGCCGACCTGCTGCGGGATCGACTGCGGATCAGCCTGTCAGAGGCGCGACCGCGCCATCCGGCGACGCTCCAATAGCCGGCCGCGGACTCCCGCGAGGAGCATGAAGCCGACCAGTCCGACAACGAAGGCCCAGAGCATGGCAGCGTCGAGCCTCCCGTACTGCACTGCCCAGAGGATCATCGCGATTTCGCCGGGGAGAGCGACGGCGACCATCGCGGCGCCAAGGAGCCCGACGACGATCAGGCCCACAAGGTTGCCACGGAGTGCACGTCGTCCCGCCCAGATCGCGAGTAGGCCGGGGATGATGGGGACGATCGGGATGAGGTAGAACACACCGCACCCATTTCTCCCACAGTAGGTCGTGGCGAAGATCCAGAGGAGTAACAACCCATAGCCGATGAAGAAGATGGCGATCACGGCCACCCCCGCCTTGATCAGCCGGCCCGAGGTATCGATGCGCGCGTGAGCCGGCTCCCCGCCGTGCCCGTGCGGGGCACCGCTCGCCGGGTGTTCGGACTCTCCAGCGTCGGTCATGCCACTCGCCTCCGCGCGTTCTCCCGGACGGTGGAACCGATCAGGGCGTTGTCCCGCCGCCAGCCGCGATGATGCGAGGCGCTATGCCCGCGGGCCAGAGGCATTGGTCACGACGGCCCGCGGTCGCCCGGTTCGCTTCCCATCCTCCGTGGAGAGCGGAGCGCCCGGTGCGGAGCCGGGGGGCGGTGCAAACTGGCTTGTCGGCACTTCGCTCGCCGGCCCGGGGGCGGCTAGCCTCGCCACCTGTCGTCCGGACACGGGGGGAGCTCCCGGGGATCAACTGCCTCCCCGCCGCAGCGCTCGGCCACACTGGGGACAGAACTCCGCAGCCATGGTGTCCTGATCCTTCTCGCCGTCGCTGATCTCCCCCAAGGGTCACGCTAGGCCGGCGCCGCAAACGAAGCAACAGCTGGGGCAGGGCCTTGGCGTCGCCGCCATTCGCGAGCACGATGGCAAGATCTGCGCTTGGCCCTCGGTGGCGACACGCAGGCTCACGCGCAGAGAGGCCTGGTGGCCCGAAGTAGCAGGCCGGCGTTACCCCTGGCCGCCCACGTCTCGCCAGGCCTCGTTCGAGGCGAGGCGGGCGCCGTCGTCCTCCGCGCGCAATCTGTCTGCGGCAGCGGCGTCGCCCCGTGCGCCAGCAGCGGCGGCGCCCTCCCAGAACTCGACTGCGGCCCGCTCGTACAGGAGGCCCATGGGCAGGGTCACTCCACGCCAATGCTCAACCGTACGCGCCACTGAGTCCGAGCCATTGAGCAGGCCCTCGGTGCGCCGATCATCCTCGTAGCGGGCGAGGGCCGCGCGATGGATCGCGAGCTGCGCAGCCGCAAGAGCCCGGCGGTCGTCGGCTGACCCGAGATCCGCGAAGAACAGCTGGAGCAGGCCAGCATCGCGCAGCTCAGTCGGTTCCTGCGCGGGTTTCGCGAGCCACGCCCGGATCGCTGCGCGGCCAAGGTCGGTGATCGTGAAGAGCCGCCGCCGCCGCCCATCCGCCTCGCGCTCCTCCGTTAACAGACCCAGCTCGACAAGGCGCGCTGGCTCCTTGTAGAGAAGGGCGTGGGGGAATGACCAGAAGTGGCCGATGGTCGCCGCGACGTGGCGTTTGAGCTCGTAGGGCGTGGATGGACCTTCGCGCTCGATCAGGCCCAGCACGAGGTAGGACGTCGAAGTCAAGCGCCCAGGTGCTGCGGCTGTCGTGTCGATTGACATTCGTCCAGACAATACCATACTGCTACAACGGTCCCATAGAGACGATTATCGACGTGGATCGCGTTCTTCCAGGAGGAACCATCCCTTGGCCACCGCCACCGCACCCAAACCCGTCCACGCCTCGAAGTCGACCAGGCGCACCGTCGCCAAAGCCACTGCGATCTCGACCAAGCTCCGCCCGCTGGGCGACCGCGTGGTCATCCAGCCGAGCGCCCGCGAGGAGATGACCAAGAGCGGGATCGTCCTGCCGGATACCGCCAAGGAGAAGCCCCAGGAGGGCATGATCCTCGCCGTCGGGCCTGGCCGCATCTTGGACGACGGGAAGCGCGAAGCCATGGACCTCAAGACCGGCGACAAGGTGCTCTACGCCAAGTACGCCGGCACCGAGTTCAAGGTCGACGGCGAGGATCTCCTCATCGTCAGCCAGAAGGACATCCTGGCGATCGTCGCGAACTGACGGTAGGTCAGCCTTCGACCAACGCACTGCCCGACGATGCCGGCGAGCCTCCCGGACAACCTGAAAGGACCGCACACGTCATGGCCAAGCAACTCCTGTTCGATGAGATGGCCCGGCGGGGGCTCAAGCACGGCGTCGACCGTCTTGCCGATGCCGTCCGCGTGACGCTCGGGCCGAAGGGTCGCAACGTCGTGCTCGACAAGAAGTACGGCTCGCCGACGATCACCAATGACGGGGTGACGATTGCCAAGGAGATCGAGCTCGACGATCCGTTCGAGAACATGGGCGCGCAGCTGCTCAAGGAAGTGGCGACCAAGACGGACGACGTCGCCGGCGACGGCACCACGACCGCCATCGTCCTCGGCCAGGCCATCGTCGCCGAGGGCCTCCAGAACGTCAGTGCCGGGGCCAACCCGATGGGCGTCAAGCGCGGCATCGAGAAGGGCGTCGAGGCGATCGTCGCTGAGCTCGCCAAACAGTCTCGCCCGGTCGACAACCGCAAGCAGATCGCGGCCGTGGCGTCGATCAGCGCGGCGGATCCCGAGGTCGGCGAGATCATCGCCGAGGTGATGGACAAGGTCGGCAAGGACGGCGTCATCACCGTCGAGGAGGGCCAGTCCCTGGG
>JBGPVC010000174.1:0-4890 GCA_041491485.1 Candidatus Limnocylindria bacterium | reverse complement strand
CTGGTCCAGACGGGGAGCCCACGGATCGAGCGACTGGCCGGCTACCGCGAGCTGGGTGTCAGCCGGGTGATGGGTCTCGACCGGGCGATCGCGAAGTCGGACGAGGCCCTGGACGCGCTCGCCGAGGACGCCCGGGCGGCCGGCGTCGAGATGGCCTCGGCCGCCGACTGACCGCTCCGCCCTCGTCCGGCGGTCGGCCCTGACCGGCCGGCTTGGTGCCGGGCCGGGCTGAGATCGGGAGTGCCTGCCGCGCTGACTCAGCCGGTCGCGATGGGTGTGTCGACCGGCGGCAACCGGTTGGTCCGGGCCAGGTCGCGGTACCAGAACGCGGAGTCCTTCCAGCTTCGCTCGAGCGTTTCCATGTCGACCCGCACGATGCCGAACAGCCGGTCGTAGCCCCAGGCCCATTCGAAGTTGTCCATGAGCGACCAGGCGAAGTAGCCGCGAACGTCGGCGCCCGCGTCGAGCGCCGCGCCGACCGCTTCGATGTGGTCGTGGAGGTAGGCCGTCCGCTGCCCGTCGTGGATCCGCCCATCGGGCCCGACGAGGTCGTCGAACGCGGCGCCATTCTCGGTCACGAGCAGCGGAAGGTTCGGATAGCGGGCGTGCAGGCCGACGAGCAGCTCGGTCAGGCCCGCCGGTTCGATGTTCCAGCCCATCTTGGTCAACGGACCCGGCTGCGGCACGAACTCGACGTCGTCGGCGCCCACCCAGGCGCTCGCCGCCGACGGGCCGTGCCCATCGGCCCGCTGGGGATCGTCGGCATCGCGCAGATGGCGAACCAGCACGGTCGAGTAGTAGTTCACCCCGAGCCGGTCGATCGGGACCGCGATCTGGGCGAGATCCCCGTCGCGGATGAACCCCCAGTCGGTGATCGATCGCGTGTCGTGGAGCAGGTCCGCCGGATAGGCGCCCTCCAGCATCGGCCCGAGAAAGGCGCGGTTGGCCAGCGCGTCCGCCTGGCGGACCGCGTCGAGGTCGGCGTCCGACGCCGGATCCTCGGGCCGGATCACGTGGAGGTTGAGCGAGACACTCAGCTGCGCATCGCGCGGCGTCACCGCGCGGATGGCCCGCCCCGCCAGGCCGTGGGCCAGGTTGAGGTGGTGGACGGCGGTCAGGGCCGCGCGCGGATCCGTGCGGCCGGGGGCATGCACGCCCGACCCGTATCCCAGGTAGGCCGCGCACCACGGCTCGTTGAGCGTCGCCCAGACCTTCACCCGATCGCCGAGCTCCCGCGCCATCCGTTCGGCATACTCGGCGAAGCGCATGGCCGTGTCGCGGTTCGGCCAGCCGCCGGCGTCCTCGAGCTCCTGCGGAAGATCCCAGTGGTACAGGGTGGCCACCGGCGCGATCCCCCGTTCCAGCAGGCCGTCGACGAGCGCCGAGTAGAAGGCCAGCCCGGCCGGATTGAACGCGCCCGAGCCACCCGGCTGCACTCGGGGCCAGGCGATCGAGAAGCGGTATGCCCCCACGCCGAGGTCACGGAGGATGTCGAGATCGTCTCGCCAGCGGTGGTAGTGATCGACGGCGACGTCGCCGTGGTCGTCGTTGAGGATCCGCCCGGGCGTGTGGCTGAAGGTGTCCCAGATGGACGGGGTTCGCCCGCCATCGGCCACGCCGCCCTCGATCTGGTAGGACGCCGTCGCGGCTCCCCACAGGAAGCCGGCCGGAAAGGTTCTGGCGTTGGAGGGGGTCGTCATGGCCGCCATCGTACGCGCTGAGCGGTGGCGCTGCGGCCATCCTCGCCTCGATGCCTCCTCGGCCGACGCGGCTCGGCGAATCGCCCCCCGGCTCTGGCGGGCGGGGCCTATCATTGGATGACCGCATCGCGCGGGCCGCGAGGCGGCGACGTGGCGATCGGAGGTAGTTCCATGGATGCGCGGGCTGGCGATCGGATCGTCCTGGAGTCGGACAAGGTTGGCGCTCCGCCGCGCCAGGGAGAGATCCTGAAGGTGATCCCGCACGAGACCCACGTCGAGTTCCAGGTCCGCTGGGACGACGGGCACGTCAGCGAGATCCGACCGAGTGGTGCGAGCTACCGGATCCTCTCGAAGGCCCGCGGCGCCAAGACCTGATCACGGTCGATCACAGGACGAAGGGCTGGCCGCAGCGGCGACCAGCCCTTCGCGATTCCGGCCGCGGGCGCCGCGCCAGCGGACGCGCGGTGTTGGACGGACATCTCGAGGGTATGGCGCAACCCGTGGTCGCAGGCAGCCGGCCGCCCCGCCCGCCGACTATCATCGCCGGACGTTTCCAGGGCAGGAGAGGTCTGATGGTCATCGCCGCGACACCCACGTTCCGTACGGACGCGTTCATCGATGGCGCGTTCAGGCCAGCCCTGAGCGGCGCCCGCTTCGTGACCGAGAACCCGGCCACGGGGAGACCACTCGCCGAGATCGCGGCGGGCGACGCGGCCGACATCGATCTCGCGGTGCAGGCGGCACGCCTGGCGTTCGACGACGGCCGCTGGTCGCGTCGCTCACCGGCCGATCGGAAGGCCGTGCTCCTCCGCTTCGCCGACCGGCTCGAGGCCAACCTCGAAGAGCTGGCCATGCTCGACGCGCTCGAGGCGGGCAAGCCGATCACGGACTGTCGTGACGTCGACCTCCCGGACACGATCCGGACCTTCCGCTGGTACGCGGAGGCGATCGACAAGGTCTTCGACGCCGTGGCGCCGACCGGCCCGGACGCGGTGGGCCTCATCCTCCGCGAGCCGATCGGGGTCGTGGGAGCGGTCGTGCCCTGGAACTTCCCGATCCTGATGGCGGCCTGGAAGGTCGCGCCGGCCCTCGCCGCGGGGAACGCGATGGTCGTCAAGCCGTCGCGGTTGACCTCGCTCTCGGCGATCCGCATGGCCGAGCTCGCTGCCGAGGCCGGCCTGCCGGACGGCGTCCTCAACGTCGTGCCGGGGCCGGGGGCAGCAGCGGGTGCCGCGTTGGGCCGGCACATGGACGTCGACAAGGTCACGTTCACCGGCTCGACCGAGGTCGGCCGGCTATTCCTCCAGTACGCGGCCGAGAGCAATCTCAAGGAGGTCACGCTCGAATGCGGTGGCAAGAGCCCCCAGGTCGTGCTCGCCGACGCGCCGGATCTCGACCAGGTCGCGGCCGACGTCCTCTTCGCCGGGTTCATGAACATGGGCGAGAACTGCTCGTGCGGGTCACGGCTGATCGTCCATCGATCGGTCCGAGACGGCCTCGTCGAGCGACTCGTCGCGCAGCTCGACGGCTGGACGGTCGGCGACCCGCTCGACCCGGCGACGAAGCTCGGGCCGATGATCGAACGCCCGCATCTCGACAAGGTGCTCGGCTACATCGAGGCTGGGCGGGCGGCCGGGGCGCGCGTGGTGGCCGGCGGTGGCCGGACGCTCGAGGCGACCGGCGGCTACTTCGTGGCTCCGACGATCTTCGACGACGTCCGCAACGACATGCCCATCGCGCGCGAGGAGATCTTCGGGCCGGTCCTCTCGACGATCCCGTTCGACACCGAGGACGAGGCAATCGCGCTTGCCAACGCGACGAGCTACGGGCTGGCCGCCTCGCTGTACACGACCAACATCGACACGGCGTTCCGAGTCGGCCGTGCGATCCGTGCCGGGACCGTCTCGGTGAACTCGTACTCGGAAGGCGACATCAGCACCCCGTTCGGCGGATTCAAGGAATCCGGGTTCGGTGGCCGCGACAAGGGACTCGAGGCGTTCGACCAGTACACCGAGAAGAAGACGCTCTGGATCACGCTCCGCGGGTAGCGGCGCCCGGCCTCGCAGCCTCGTGGGCCGCCGCCTCGCGCCCCGCGGCCTGACTGCTTCGCGGCCGCCGCGGCCCGTGGCCTCGCGGCCCGGCTCCGGCTCCGGCTCCGGCTCCGGCAAGATCTCCGCGTTTACCAACCGGGGTGGTGGTAGCGGCTCATCCGCGCCTGCACGGGGCACTGAACCGGGCGAAACCAGCGTGCCGAACCGTGTCGAGCGCGCCTCGACCTCCTGATCTGCGACGTACCACCACCCGGGTTGGTATCCGCGGTCCCGCTCGATGCCAACCTGGCGGCCGTGAACGACGAAGAGCCGCCGCTCGGGCGCGCGGCCGGTTCGAGCAATGTCGCGGTTGCGTGCTGGCGACGGCTGGGCACGGTCGCCCTAGGATAGAGACGTGGCGACCGCATCGACCGATCCACGACCGATCTCGATTCTCCGCTGCGCGAGCTGCGGCGCCGCCAACCGGATCGCACCCAGCCCGCGAGGGGCGCCGCACTGCGGCACCTGTGGCAAGCCGCTGGCGTGGCTGGTGAACGCCACCGATGCCACGTTCGACGTCGAGGTGCGCGCGGCACCGACCGTCGTAGTCGATTTGTGGGCGCCGTGGTGCGGGCCCTGCCGGTTCGTCGGCCCGATCCTCGAGGAGCTGGCTCGCGAGTGGGCCGGCCGGCTCAAGGTCGTCAAGGTCAACGTCGACGAGAATCAGCGACTCGCCCTGCAGTACGACGCGCGGAGCATCCCGACCATGCTGGTCATGCGCGACGGCGCGGTCGTCGACCGGATCGTCGGCGCCCTGCCAAAGCCGGACCTGGTCGCCCGGCTCGCCCCGCAGTTGCAACGGCCGCGGGACGCACGCGCCTAGCCCGCACCCTCGGCCGGCCGTACAAGCACTCGGAACGGCCCCGATTTGAGGGGTGGTGCCGATTCACGATCCCGGGTAGAATGCGGACGCGCCACGGGAAACGTCCGTGGCCGAATACGACAGCACGACGCAACTCGGACTCCTCTCACGACTGACGCGAGAACCCGATGAAGGGATCGCGCCGGCTATCGAGAGGAGTTTCTCTTTGTACAACGACAAGAATCTGACCTGCGCGGACTGTTCACAGGAGTTTGTGTTCACCGCGTCGGAGCAGGAT
>JBGPVC010000173.1:0-4937 GCA_041491485.1 Candidatus Limnocylindria bacterium | reverse complement strand
TCGATGGCGGATGAGGTCGCCGTCGTGGGCGACGTCGTGCCGAGTGACGGCCGGGCGATCCCCGAGCTCGCCATCGGACCATTCGGGGTGGCCGTGCTGCACGCGCTCCCCGCGACGCGCCAGATCCGCCAGGTCGGACCGTCATGGGAATACCGGACGCGCGACGGCTGGATGCCGATGGACAACCCGCTCGATCAGGCAAACCGCGACGCCGAGCGGGTCCGCCGCTGGTACACGATCGCCGATCTCGATTTCGTGGTGCGCGTCTACGCGGCGGTGATCGTGGCCGACGGCTCGATCCCACGTTCGGCGACCTGCGCTGTCGTGACCGCCGAACAGCTGCCGGCATGGATCGGAGCCCTGCCGAGCCAGCGCAGCCTCACGCTGGCGCGTCGCCTCCGCTTGCGCTCGCTGGCATCGACGCCGGCGACGTCTGCCGCGGGGTCCGACCCGCGCGTGTGGTAGGGGAGCCAGGACTCGAACCTGGAACCAGCGGGATATAAGCCCGCCGCTCTAACCAATTGAGCTACTCCCCCGCCGAGCGGTACGTCCGGGATGCTACACCCGGCTCACGCGCGGCCTCGAGCGGTCAGTCGCCGCCCAGCAGGCGGCCGGCGATGGCCCGAAGGCTGAAGGGGCGGCCACGGAGCCGGCCCGCGTTGGCGCCGTTCGAGGCTCGATCCGCCCCCCGTATCTCATACGTCCGGGGCATGAGGTGCGTGGCAGCTTCACGCTCCTCTTCGGTCTGGAACACCTCCAGCGGCAGCTCGTCCGGATCGAACGGGCGAGGGACGGCCGCGACCGGCATGACGGGTGGCCGGGCGTAGGCCGGTGCCCCATACAACTTCGGCAGCGCGACGTGCCGTTCTTCGATGGACACGCGAGGACCTCGAGGCTGGGCCGGCGTGGGCCCGGATACCCGGACACGCCGTGATGGTTGCGCCGCGAGAGTACCGCGATTGGCATCTGCGGGCCAGCCCTCCGCGCACGCGCGGGTCAGCGACCGACCGAGGTCATCCGAGCAGCGGCCGCACGATCTGCACCGCCGCGACCATGACGAGGTAGGCGATCGGCACTGCGGCGAAGAGGCCGAGCGCCGCACTCCAGGCGGTTCGCCGCACGTTCGCTCCCGCGCCGGTCGGTTGTGGAACGACGAGGTAGGTCACGAGGCTTCCGCAGGTCAGCACGACCACCACGTAAACGACGATCGCGAGGGCCCGCAGGTCGCCTCCGGGCAACGACGCCCCACGGCTGAGGGCGACGTCGTAGGCCAGGTAGCCCACCGCGAGCACGATCGCCACGACCAGGCTCGACAGCACGGCCCGCACGACCGGGCGCGGCGCGTGGCGGAACTGGCGCCAGCGGACGGCGGCCCAGGACCGCTGCCGGATCGCGTGCGGCCGGTCGGCAGGGCGGGTCATGACTCGCCGAGCATCGCCAGCCGGCGACGGGGCGGCAGCGTCTCCGGCGTGTGTGCCGCCAGGAGCTCGACCGTCTCGGCCAGCCGTTCGAGCTCGTCCTCCGAGGTGAAGAAGCCGACGCTGATCCGCAGCGCATCGAGGCTGACGATCGTCCGGGCGATCGCGAACACGCGCGCGCCGAGCTCGTCCAACGCCGCCTGGGCCGACCAGCCGGCGATCCGGAAGGACACCAGGGTGGCCATTCGATCGGGCGGCGTCAGCACCGTCACGCCGTTGATCGCCGCCAGCCGGCGTGCGGCGAGGCGAGCCATCGCCGGGCCTCGCTCCCAGACGTAGTCGAGCCCCACGTACATTGACAGCCAGCCGATCGAGCGGGCCATCCCGACCACGGACGGGCGGTGATAGCCCGAGGATTCGAACCGGCGGGCGTCGCCCCACCATTCGGCGACACCGTCACCGCCGCCCTTCTCGAAGCTGAAGAACCCACCGAGTCCGGGGGTCGTCCGTTCGAGCAACGCGGGCCGGACGACGAGAGCGCCCATGCCCTCCGGGCCGAGCAGCCATTTCTGGGCAGGTACCGCGTAGAAGTCGGCGCCGAGCTCGTCGAAGCGGAACGGGATGGCGCCCGCGGCCTGGGCACCGTCCACGATCAGGAGGGCGCCACGGGCGTGAGCGAGCTCGGCGATGCCGGCGATCGGCAGGACTGCGCCGGTCGTCCAGGCCACGTGCGACACGGAGACCAGCCGCGTCTCCGGGGTGATCGCGGCATCGAAGGCGGCCAGCGTTCGATCGTCGTCGCCGTCGTCGCCGGCATCGACGATCTCGACCTCGGCGGCGCCTCGATCGCGCAGCGAGACCAGCGGCCCAAGCCCGCCCAGGTGCTCATGCCGGCTCGTGACCGCTCGCCCACCCCAGCGGTCTCCTGTGGCGGCAAACGTCCCGGCGTTCATCGCGTCGGTCGTCGAGTGAGTCAGGGCGACGGCACCGACGTCGCTGCCCAGGATCGCCGCGACCCCGGCCCGCGCCTCGGCCATGCGGCCAAGCAGGTCCTCGAACGAATCCGGATGTGCCCGCCCGACGTCGCGTTCCCAGGTCGCGATCTCGGCCATGGCGGCCGCCGTTTCAGCGGGCAGCGGTCCGACGGAACCGGTGTTCAGGTAGATCCCGGCGGACAGCGCCGGAAGGGCGGATCGCACCGCCTCGAGCTTCTCCGGGCCGGGCGGGAAGGGGGCGACCACGGCCGTATGATACCGGCCATGAACGGCCTGGCCCGACCCGAGATCCTGGCCACGACCGAATGGCTGGCCGAGCAGCTCGGGCGGCCCGGGATTCGCGTCCTCGACCTCCGCTGGCGCCCCGACGGGAGTGCCGCCGCGGTCCATGCCACGGGCCACATCCCGGGTGCGGTCAAGGTCGATTGGCGGGCTGAGCTGACCGACGACGTGGCGGACGGGGAGGCGTTCGTGCTCGTCACGCCCGACCGGATGGCCGCCATGGCCGAGCGAGCTGGAATCTCCGACGGATCCACGGTCGTCGTGTACGACGACTCTCAGGGGGTCTTCGCCGCCCGCGCGTGGTGGAGCCTGCGCGCCTACGGCCTCGAATCGGTGCGGATCCTTGACGGCGGCTACCCGGCCTGGGTCGCCGAAGGTCGGTCGATCTCGAACGCCGAGGTCGTTCCGGCGGCGGGCGGCTTCACGGTTCGCGGACCCAATCGGACGCGGCTGACGACGGCCGACGTCCGTGGTCTGCTCGGTGCCCCGGACGTGACCCTGCTCGATGCTCGCGCACCGTCCGAGTACCGCGGGTTCGAGGGCAACACCAAGCGGCTGGGACACATCCCGGGGGCACTCAACGTGCCGGTCGGGGCGACGAGCATGCCGGGCAGCCAGCACCTCCGCGACGGCACCGCGCTGCGGGCGCTGCTCCATGCCGGCAACGTCAGCCGGGGTCGCCGGATGGTGTGCTACGACGGGTCCGGCGTCGCGGCCTCCAAGCTCGCGTTCGTGCTGACGCTGCTCGGCCACGAGGACGTGGCGGTCTACGACGGCGGCTGGGCGGAGTGGGGCAACAAGCTCGACCTTCCCGTCGACCGATAGGTCGCTGGCGCACGGCGGCCCAGCCGCGCATTGCCAGCTCCGCCCGCTCGCTCAGCCTGGGCGGTCGACGTCGGGCCAGGCGGGATCCGGCGGCCGGGACGTGGCGGCCGGCGGTGACGATGGACCTGCCGGCTGAGCCGCGCCGGCACCGCGGTCCAGGCCGGCCCACGGATCGATCTCGCGGAACGGGGCCAGGAACTGGGCGCGACTGTGATTGATGGCGACGACCAGTGCGGTCTTCCGCGCCTCACCCACCCGATCCGACCAGTAGGTGGCCTCCGTCACCGGCACGAACCGTCCCATCAGGTCCTCCAGTGCCTCGTGCAGGTCGCGTCCGGGCATCAGGTGGATATGGCCGGTGACGGTGAACGGCGGGACGGAGATCAGCGCCCGCTCCGAGACCTTCGGAACACGAAGCTCGGGCGTCGCCTCGACCGGCTCGTCGGCGACCCCGAAGAGGACCGCCCCGAGATTGACCTGGGCGTAGTCAGCCTGGATCGCCTGCCCGGTCGAGCCGAATTCGTCGAAGGTGGCATTGGCCAGGACGAGGAAGTCATGGTCCGCCGAGTTGAGCATGTCGGTGATCCGCCGATGGCGCGTCTGGATGGTGCCGCGCACGACGAACGCGTCCGTGACGAGGATGATGCCGGTGGACCTCGCGTCGCCCCCGATGCCAGCTAACACGGCGCAAGCATACCCGGCCGGCTTGTCGCGGCGCGACGCAATTTCCTTACGAGGGCCGCCCGGGCGAGGACCTGGCGCTCGCCGTCACCAGGTGCTCCGGGCCGTGCTGCAACCCTTCGTACAGGGCGGTCACGGTCTCGACCGTGTCGATCTCGTCCACGGTCTTGTCCGGGCGGAGGCGGGCGATCCTCGGGAATCGCAGCGAGAACCCCGACCCGTGGCGGCTCGACCGAACGATGACGTCGAAGGCGATCTCGACGACGACGGTCGGCTCCACCTGGCGATAGCGCCCGAACGTGGCGATCGTGTGCGCCTCGAACCAGCGAGTCATCTCCGCGATCTCTGCGTCGGTCAGGCCGCTGTACGCCTTGCCGATGTTCACGAGGCGTCCGGAGGCGGTATCGCGGACCGCGAACGTGTAGTCGCTCAACACGCCGTGGCGCTTGCCGTGGCCGACTTCGACACCGACGACGACGCAGTCGATGGTGGCCAGGGCCTTCTTCATCTTGAGCCAGCCGAGCCCGCGCCTGCCGGGCGCGTAGATGCTGGCCGGATCCTTGACCATCAATCCCTCGTTCCGCCTCGCGCGGGCCTCCAGGAACGCCGCCTCGAGCGCATCCGCGTCGGCGGCGACGGTCAGGTACGATCGAGCGAATCGTCCGCCGGCTTCGGCCAGCGGCAGGTCCAGCTGGTCGAGTCGCGATCGCCGCTCACGAAGCGGCTGCCCGAGCAG
>JBGPVC010000172.1:0-4938 GCA_041491485.1 Candidatus Limnocylindria bacterium | reverse complement strand
GGGGCGCTCGTCTGGATCTTCCAGGACGGCAACCTGTCCGCCCTGCTCGGCTTCCAGCCGCTGGGATTCGTGGAAACCACCCAACCGGTGATCCTGTTCTGCGTCCTGTTCGGGCTGTCGATGGACTACGAGGTGTTCATCTTGTCGCGGACCAAGGAGGTCTGGGACCGCACCGGCGACAACCCCGAAGCGGTGGCCCGCGGCCTGGAACGGAGCGGCCGGATCGTCACCTCCGCCGCGCTCGTGGTGGTCGTGGTGGCGGGCTCCTTCGCCTTCGCCGACATCGTGCTGATCAAGGCGCTCGGGGTGGGCATGGCGATCGCCATCGCCCTCGACGCCACGGTCGTCCGGGCGCTCCTGGTGCCGGCCACGATGCGCCTGCTGGGGCGCTGGAACTGGTGGATGCCGGCGGTGCTCGAGCGCTTCGTGGCAACCAGGTTGCCGGCGTCGGAAGCCGAGGTCGAGGCGACCATCCGATGACGGTCAAGGTGTCGAGAGCGAACGTTCGATCGCGCCTCGCTGCGCTCCTGGTCGTCGCGCTGCTTGCCGGCGCCTGCTCGGCGACCGGAAGTCCGATCCTGGCCAACCCCACGGCACCGCGTCCGTCCGTCGCCGCCCCGTCGGCCCGCCCGAGCCATCCCGCCGACCCGATCCCGATCGAGCTCCCACGCGACGACGGCCCGCACGATCGGCTGACCGAGTGGTGGTACTACACCGGTCACCTCCAGGCCGCCGATGGGACCCGCTTCGGTTTCGAGGACGTCATCTTCCGCGCGGAACGCGGCGCCTTCCCGACGTCGTGGGTCTCGCACATCGCGGTGACCGACGAGACCGGAGGCCGGTTCCTCTACAGCCAGCGGCTGGAGACGGGCCCGCAGGTCGACCGCTCGCCGCGAGCGGCCGACGGCGCGCCGGCCGGCTTCGATCTCGCCCTGGCCGGAGATCCCACGATGGCCGCCGCCGCAGGTGCACCCACGGCCTGGTCGATGTCGGGCGGCGCCGGCGCCGATCACCTCGCGGCGACGCTGACCCCGGACGAGGCGGCGCAGGCCGGATCGCCGGGCGGCCTCGGGCTCGACCTGCAGCTCCATGCGACCAAGCCCCCGGTCCTGCACGGCGACAACGGCTGGATCGACTTCGGGCCGGCCGGCGGCTCGTACTACTACTCACGAACCTCGATGACCGCGTCGGGGACGCTGACTCTCGATGGGGCGCCGCTGGCGGTGACCGGATCGGCCTGGTTCGACCACCAGTGGGGTGACTTCATCTCGGTCGGTGGCGGGGGCTGGGATTGGTTCGCGGTCAACCTCGGCGACGGCACCGACCTGACCCTGTCACTGGTGCGTGACGCCGACGGGACCTACCCGCTGATCTACGGCACCGTCGTCGCCGCCGACGGAACCGTGAGCCACCTGGATCGGGAGGCGTTCTCGGTCGAGGTCACCCGTCACTGGACGAGCCCGACGACCGGTGCCACCTACCCGGCCGCCTGGACGGTCGCCATCCCCCGCCTGCGCCTGGAGATCGCGCTGACGCCGACCGTCGCCGCACAGGAGCTCGACACGCGGGCCACGACCGGTGTCGTGTACTGGGAGGGATCGCAGCGCGTCGATGGGACGCGAGGAGGCGTGAGGCTCGGCGGCGAAGCGTATGTCGAGCTGACCGGCTACGCGTCGTCGACGGTAGCCACCCCCTGAGCCAGTTCGCGCGATACTCCGCCCGTGCGACTCGAGCTGACACGACGCGGCGACTATGCGGTGCGGGCGATGCTGGCTCTCGCCAGTGAGCCGTCCGATGGCTGGCTGAGCGTTCCCGCGGTGAGCTCGGCGATGTCGATCCCTGAGCGCTTCCTGCCGCGGGTCATGGCCGATCTCGTCAAGGCCGGCCTGGTCGTGGGTCACCGCGGACGCACCGGCGGCTACCGTCTGGCCCGTTCGGCCGGTGCGATCAGCCTGCTCGACATCATCAGCGCCGCAGAGCCTGACAACAACGACAAGTCGTGCATCCTGCGCGGAGGTCCCTGCGGCCTGGATGGGCGCTGCGCGGTCCACGACGCCTTCAGCGGCGCTCGAGGTGCGATGCTCGAGCGGCTCGGGGCCACCCCATTGAGCGAGGTCGTCCGGACCGGCCTTCGCTAATGGCCGGGGCCATCCGCGGGTCCCGGTACGCTGGCAACCCATGATCAAGCGCGGCGACGACCGGTTGGTCACCGCAACCGGCTTGCTGCTCGCCGCAGGGCTCCTGTTCCTGGCCGCCGTGTCCGCCGCCCGGGCCGCGCTCGGCGGCACGGTCTGGGTGCCGTTGCACGTGGCCCTCGCCGGCGGGGCCGGGACCGCGATCGCGGCCGTCCTTCCGTTCTTCACCACGGCGCTCGGGAAGGTCGCGCCCACCTCGCCGGTGGTTCGCGCGGGTGCCGTCGGCCTGGTCGCCGGAGGCTCGCTGCTGGCCGGACTCGGGATGTCCACCGGCCAGTCCGGAGTGGCCGCGGTCGGCGGCGCGACCTACCTCGGTGGCCTGCTGGCGACCGCCGCCGCTGCCTTCCTGCCGCTTCGCTCGGCACCCGGGTTCAGGCTCAGGCTGGTCGAGCTCGCCTACCTCGTGGCGATCGGTCAGGTCGCGGTCGGCGTCACGCTGGCGACCGCCATGCTCGCCGGCTGGTCACCCGTGGTGGGTGCCTGGGGAGCCCTCAAGCCGGCGCATGCCTGGCTCAACGTCTTCGGGTTCGTGACGCTGGTGATCGCGGCGTCGTTGACCCACCTCGCGCCGACCGTTGCCGGTGCGCGGATCCGGCCGCGTCGCAGCGCCTCGATCGCGCTGGTCAGCCTGATGGTGGGCGCCCCGCTCGTGGCCGTGGGCTTCGCGACGGGCTGGGATCCGGTGGCACGGACCGGGGCCCTGGTGGAGCTCGTCGGTGGCACCGCCCTGGCCGTCCACGGTGCGGCCGTCCAGCGCGACCGCGGCCGTTGGACGTCCGATCCTGGATGGCATCGGTTCGCGGGCCTCAGCCTGGTCACGGCGCCGGGCTGGCTGCTGGTGACCCTGGCGATCGGCGCGGGCCGCGTGCTGTGGCTCGGGCCAGCTGCCGAGGCCTGGGATGTCCGGCTCCTGGTGGTTCCGCTGGTGGCCGGCTGGATCGGGCAGGTCCTGGTCGGCTCGTGGACGCAGCTCGTGCCGGCGATCGGACCCGGCGACCAGGCGCGTCACGCGGCCCAACGCCGCTGGCTGGGACGAGCCGCGACGTCGCGCTGGCTGCTCTGGAACGGAGGCGTGGCCCTCGGCACGGCCGGTGTGCTGGCCGGGGCGGATGTCCTCGGGATCCTGGGCGGCGTCGCCTTCGCCATCGCGCTCGCCGGCGCGCTCGGGCTCCTCGCCGGGTCGATGATCGCCGGTCGATCTCCTCGCCCCGACGCCCCCGCATGACCTATCCGGTGGCGCGATCCGGCGGCGGCTGTCGGAGCCAGACGACGAAAGCGACGATGAACCGCAGGATCAGCGACAGCCCGTAGGTCGTGCACCAGACGCACACGGCATGGATCACGAAGACCTGCAGGTAGAGGAAGTAGAGCTCGAAGATGACGCCGGCCAGCGACAGGCCGTAATGGGCGAGCAGCAACCCGTAGAGGTCCGTCTTCCACCAGGCGATGGCGAACGACAGCAGGATCAGCGACAGCCCGACGCCGTAGACGGCGACCGGGATCCCGCCAATGCGGCTGTACTGGCTGAGCGCGACCTCCTCGCAGCCCTTGATCGGTCCGCAGACGGGCGTGCCGCCACCCAGCTCGACGATCGACAGGTAGGCCGCGATCAGGAGCCCGCAGACGTCGAGAACGGCCAGGATGAGGCCCGGATGGACGCCGAACAGGCGCCGCGCCGGGGAACGCTGCGTCAGGATGCTCACGAAGGAGAGGGTAGCGCGATCTCGGCCGCCGCCTGGATCATCGCGCCGAGCTCAGCGGCGCTCCGCAGGCCGACGATGACCTGGCCGTTGAGATGCATCGTGGGCGTGGCGTCGATGCCCAGGCTGACGGCATCGGTGGTCTCAGCCCGTACGGCGGCCTGCTGCTTCCCGGTCGCGCGGCAGGCGTCCCATGCTGCAACGTCGACGCCGACTTTGGTCGCGATCGCCCGGAGGCGCTCATCGCGGTAGGCGCCCTGGTTCTCGCCGACCTGGTTGGCGAACAGCACGTTGTGGAACTGCCAGTACAGGCCCTGATCCGCGGCACAGCGCGCGCCGGCGGCGGACTCGACCGACTCGTCGTAGGCGGAGGACGATCGCCGGCCCTGGAACGCAGCGTCGTGGTCGACGATCCGAAGCATCCCGTTCGCGACGTACGTGCGAATGAGCGACGGCTCGACCATCTCGGCGAACTGGCCGCAGACCGGGCACTGGTAGTCGGACCAGACGTCAAGGGTCACCGGCGCATCGGCCTTGCCCAGCGTTCGCCCGTCCGCGAGATCGACGGGAACCTGGACGACCGACGGCTTGATGTCGGACGTGTCGATCGTCTTCGGGGCAGTGCCCTGCGAGACGAGCAGCACCCCGATGATCGCGATCCCGATGAGGCCGAACGCGGCGGTCACCCAGATCAGCGGAGAAACGCGGCGGCGCTGGGCCTCGGCGGGGCGCCGGCCGCTGCCATTCGCGTGCTGCGCCCGGTCGGCAAGTCGGCGTTCGCGTCGGCTTGGAGGCGCTGGAGCGTCTGTCCTGCTGGTCAAGGCGGAGTACTCCCGGGTCGGTCTCATGGGCTGTCCGTTTGGAGGCAGCCGGACGCATGGACGCGTAGCCCTAGGATCGCGACGCGCGCCCGGCGCCCGGCAGTGCCGACCGGCCCGAATGAGCTGGGCCCTTTGGACCACGACCGTCCTCGTCACGAGGCTATTGAGACTGTGTCTCACTCGTGGTAGGCTCTGGACGTGGGAGCCGCAACACCGATCGTC
>JBGPVC010000171.1:0-4999 GCA_041491485.1 Candidatus Limnocylindria bacterium | reverse complement strand
CGATTGCCCCTTCCGGTCTTGCCGGCTTGAGCCGCACGATGGCGTCATGCGAATCCTGGTGGTCGAGGACGAACCCAAGATGGCCGCGCTCATCCGGCGCGTCCTCGTCGCCGAACGGCACGTCGTCGACGTCGCGCCCGACGGCGTCGCGGCGATCGCCCTGGCCGAGCGCGGCCCACACGACGTCATCGTCCTCGACCGGATGCTGCCCGACCTCGACGGCATCGCCGTGCTGCGGCTCCTGCGAGCGAATGGGACCACGGCGCCGATCCTGATGCTGACCGCGCTCGGGTCGGTCGACGACCGGGTCGGCGGGCTCAACGCCGGTGCCGACGACTACCTGGCCAAGCCGTTCGCCTTCTCCGAGCTCCTGGCTCGGGTCCGAGCGCTCGGCCGACGCGCGCCGGCCACCCCGACATCGGCGCTCGCCGCAGGGGACCTCGGACTCGACGAGCTCCGGCACGCCGTCCAGGTCGGCGATCGCTCGGTCGACCTGTCCGCGCGGGAATTCGCCCTGCTCGGTTACCTGATCCGCCACGCTGGCCAGGTCCTGACTCGCCAGCAGATCCTCGATGCCGTGTGGGGCGCCGAGCCGGACGTCTACTCGAACGTCGTCGACCTCTACATCCACTACCTCCGCCGCAAGCTCGGCGAGCTGGGCCGAGCCGACCGGCTCAGGACCGTGCGCGGAGTCGGCTACACGCTGCGCTCGGGCGGCTGAACCATGGCCAGCCCCACCGACCGGCTCCTCGCGTCGACCAGGCGACGGACCTTCATGACCACGCTGGCGCTGCTCTTCATGCTGGTCGTCGGCGTCGGCGCGGCCACGGCGTTCGTCGGCCTCCAGGCCCTCGACGCCGACGTCGACCAGGCGCTCCGCTCATCGGTGGCCACGGCCGTGTCGGGGCTCGACGGCGAGATCCCGCGCCCGAGCGAGGGGGAGACCGACGATGGTCTTCCGGCCGCGGCGGACACGTTCCTGTTGGTCCTCGATCCTCAAGGATCGGTCGTTTCCAACCCGTCGCGCATCCGCCTGTCGGGCCTTCCGGTGACGATCTCGCTGCCGGCGACCGGCGAGGACCTCCGGACGGTCAGCGCCGACGGGCTCGCGGTCAGGCTCCTGACCATGCCGGTCAGACACGACGGTGCCGTCGTCGGCTACGTGCAGGGAGGCTTCGTGCTCGACCTCCACGACCGCCAGTCGGCCAGCCTGGTCACGTCGGTGGCCGTGGTCGCGGTCGCCGGACTCATCGGGGCGGCGCTGGTGACGCTGGTCGTGACCGGTCGTTCGCTCGTCCCCATCCGGCGCACGTTCGAGGCCCAGGGACGGTTCGTCGCCGACGCATCGCACGAGCTGCGGACGCCGGCCGCCTTGATCCGGGCGAATGCCGAGGTGCTCGACCGCGAGGCGCTCGTCAGCGAGGAGGGCCAGCCGCTGCTCGGCGACATCATCGGCGAGGCCGATCGCCTCGCCGCGCTCGTCGACGACCTCCTCGCCCTGGCGGCGTTCGACGCCACCGGCCTCGTCCTCCAGCGAACCTCCGTGGATGTCGCGACGCTGGTGCGCGACACGATCCGAGAGGCGGGTGCGCTCGCGGCCCAGCACGAGGTCACCCTGGTTGCCGACGCACCCGACCCGGCGTTCGCCCAGGTCGACCGTGCCCGCTTTGCACAGGTCCTGCTGGTCCTGCTCGACAACGCCATCGACCACGCACCGGCGGGCTCAACGGTGGCGGCCGCGGTTCGCCGCACGGGCCACACGCTGGAGCTGACCGTCGACGACGAAGGACCGGGCGTCGCCCTCGACGAGCGCGACGCCATCTTCGAGCCGTTCTCGAGTGGATCGGCCGGAAGGCGACGCCGTCGTGGCGGCACCGGTCTCGGGCTCGCCATCGCGCGCCGGATCGTGCTCGCGCACGGAGGCACGATCGGGGTGAGCCAGGTCGGTGACCACGGGGCCCGGTTCACCGTGAGCCTCCCCGCGGCCGATCCCGCGGCCTAGCCTCGCCGGCGGGCGCGCGGCCGCCGGTCGATACCGCGAGATGTGCGAACGCACATCGGCATCACATCGCCCCCACACGACGCGGCCGGAGCATCGGTTGCGTGTCGCGCCGCGGGGCGCGGCCAGCAGCCGAGGTGAACCCGTCATGGCCTACGTGATCGCGGCCCCCTGCGTCGACCATACCGACCAGTCGTGCGTGCAGGTCTGCCCGGTCGACTGCATCTACGGCGACCTGTCCGTCGACCGCAAGCTGTACATCGACCCGGACGCGTGCATCGACTGCGGCTCGTGTGAAGGCGCCTGCCCGAACAGCGCGATCGTGCGAGCGGAACGCCTGCCGGCGGCGTGGACCGACTTCGCCTGGGTCGACGCCACGTGGTTCGCCGACCCGGCCGCCGCCCGGACCGTCGTCGACGAGCTCGTGCCGGCCGCCTGAGATGGCCCTCGCCATTCCGCCGGCAGCGCAGCCCCCGGTGGGTGCCGCCAACCTCCTCGCACCAGTCGTGCGACGGCCCGTCGGTTTCGAGCCGAACGCGACGCTGGTCGAGCGCCAGGACCTGACGCCGACGATCGCGCGCCTGCGACTTCGACCAGACGATGGCACCCCGACCTTTCGCGCCGGCCAGTATTTCGCGATCGGGCTGCACGTCGACGGCCGGTTCATCCAGCGTCCCTATTCGGCGGCCTCCGCGCCCGCCGAGACTGGCGACCTCGAGTTCCTCGTCCGGCTCGTGCCCGGTGGTGCGCTCACCCCGAGCCTCTGGCGGCTGCTCCCTAGTGACAGGATCCAGGTGGGACGTCCGAAGGGCCTGTTCGCGCTGGACGCCGGGGACCACCGGCAACACCTGCTGCTCTCCACCGGGACCGGGATCGCCCCGCTCCGGTCGATGCTCGGATCGCTGCTCGCCGAGCGGCGAGGGTCGCCGGCGGCCGCGGGCGATCCCTTCCGCCCGCCGGTCGTCATCCACGGCGTCGCGACGGCGCCCGAGCTCGCCTACCGCGTCCAGCTCGAACGCCTGGCGAGCGACGGCAGGATCGTCTACGTCCCGGCCGTCTCCCGACCGGCGGATCCGGCCAATGGTGGCTGGCGCGGCCGCACCGGCCGCCTGGACGCGCTTGTCGACTCGGTCGCGGCGGGCGTCGGCATCGAAGCGACCTCGACCGTCGCGTACCTCTGCGGCAATCCGGCCATGATCGCCGCCGTCGAGCCACGACTCGCCGCGCTCGGCCTTCCGGCGGATGCGGTCCGCGCCGAGCAATACTGGACGCCGGCTGACCGCCGCCTCGCCGCGAGCGAGGTGAGCGCGGCCTGAGCGCCCCGCCCCGTCACGAGTGACCCGTGCTCGCCGGGGCTGGGGCGGCCCGGTCCGATTCCGGGCCAAACGGCCCGTCGCGGCGGCCACCCAGCCCTTGCGCGAATCGGCGCAGTAGGCGAGGGTGACACCGTTGGCTGCGCATCGTGGCGGCACCGCCATGCTGCCGGCAGACCCAGATTGCCGACCGCCACCAATCGAGGCCTTCGATGTCCGCCCTCTCGACCGCGCCAGCGCCGGCGCTGGCTCCCGACCCGTCGTCCGACTTCCTCCACGTCGAGCGCCATCCCCTTGACGCGTTCTTCCATCCTCGGTCGATCGCGGTCATCGGCGCGACGGAGAAGGAAGGGTCGGTCGGGCGGACGATCCTCTGGAACCTCCTCTCGTCCCCGTTCGGCGGCACCGTCTACCCGGTCAACCCGACGCGCCCGGCAATCCTCGGCGTCAAGGCGTACGGCTCGATCGGCGCGATCGGCGAGCCGGTCGACCTCGCCGTGATCGTCACCCCGGCGAAGTCGGCGCCGGGGCTGGTCGAGGAGTGCGGCGAAGCGGGCGTGCGGGGCGTGGTCATCATCAGCGCCGGGTTCAAGGAGATCGGCCCGGAGGGCGTGGAGCTCGAACGCCAGGTCCTGGAGACGGCACGGCGCTTCGGCATCCGGG
The DNA here is from genome assembly GCA_041491485.1 of Candidatus Limnocylindria bacterium. Classification (GTDB taxonomy): domain Bacteria; phylum Chloroflexota; class Limnocylindria; order Limnocylindrales; family CSP1-4; genus SPCO01. Next base: position 1,024 of record JBGPVC010000171.1, on the reverse strand, counting down.
TGATCGGTCCGAACTGCCTGGGCATCATGAACCCGGTCGGCGCGATGAACGCCACGTTCGCGGTGGGGATCGCCAAGCCGGGGCGCGTGGGCTTCATCTCGCAATCCGGCGCCCTGCTCACCGCGATCCTCGACTGGGCCGCCATGGAGAACGTCGGCTTCAGCTCGATCGTGTCGCTCGGGTCCATGCTCGACGTCGGCTGGGGCGATGTCATCGACTACCTAGGCGACGACCCCCACACGGACTCGATCGTGATCTACATGGAGACGATCGGTGACGCACGGGCCTTCCTGTCGGCCGCGCGCGCGGTTGCCCTGACCAAGCCGATCATCGTGATCAAGCCCGGTCGGACGGCCCAGGCCGCGAAGGCGGCGGCCTCCCACACCGGCTCGCTCACCGGGTCGGACGACGTCCTCGACGCCGCGTTCCGGCGAGCCGGGGTGCTGCGGGTCGATTCGATCAGCGAGCTGTTCATGGTCTCCGAGATCCTGGCCAAGCAGCCGCGTCCGGCGGGTCGCCGGCTGTCGATCGTGACCAACGCCGGCGGTCCGGGCGTGATCGCCACGGACGCCCTGATCACCGGCGGCGGCGAGCTGAGCAACCTGACCCCCGAGACGATGGAACGCCTCAACGGCGTCCTGCCGGCCGTTTGGAGCCACAACAACCCGATCGACATCATCGGCGACGCGCCGCCCGACCGGTACGCCAAGGCGCTCGAGATCGCCGCGGCCGATCCGGACACCGACGGGCTCCTCGTCATCCTCACGCCGCAGGCCATGACCGACCCGACGGCGACCGCCCGGGCCCTCGCGGTCTACGCGAAGATCCCCGGCAAGCCGGTGCTCGCCTCGTGGATGGGCGGCACCGACGTCCTCGAGGGCACCGCGATCCTGCGCGAGGCCGGGATCCCGACCTTCGCCTATCCCGACACCGCCTGCGTCCTGTTCAACCACCTCTGGCGCTACGCAGACAACCTCCACTCGCTGTACGAGACGCCGGCCCTGCCGATCGCCCCGGAACGCGG
>JBGPVC010000170.1:0-5023 GCA_041491485.1 Candidatus Limnocylindria bacterium | reverse complement strand
GGCAGGCCGCCGTCGGTGCCTCGGCCGTGACGTCGATGGTCCTCCTTGTTCTGTTCTTCAATCCGCAGTTGGTGCTCGGGATGGGCATCGACGCCGTCCTGCTCTGGACGGTCGCGTCGAGGGCATGGGCCCCCGCGTAGACGGGGTGCCCGCTACCCGTGATCGCGTCCGTGGCCGTCTACGCGGTCGCGGGAGCCACGTTGTGGTTGAGATGGAACACGTTGTCCGGATCCCAGGTGCGCTTTAGCCGCGCCAGCCGGGCGAGCTTCGCGTCGCCGTAGATCAGGCGCGTCACCTCGGGCCCCGTGTCCCCGCTGCCGTTCGCGTACCGGCCCAGCGTCGCGCTCGACTCGACGACGGATACGACTCGACGTACCCAGTCGCGGTTCGCCTCGTCGAGCGCGGCGTCGTCCCACGCGGCGTCCGTGCTGAAGTCGAACGGCGCCGCCCGGCCGGTATAGGCCGTCGCATCCTCGTCGACGCGGCTGATTGCGCCACGCAGGGCTGTGACCGAGAACGACGACCTGCCCGGCGCGTCCGCCACCAGTTCGAGGACCTCGGACAGCGCCGCGGGACGGAGGTCGTCGGCGTTGAACCCCACGAAGTACGACCGGTGGCCCCAGTCGTACACCAGGTCGTGCGCGCCCTGGACCTCGAGGTACGCCTGGCTACCGGTGGTGGTGACCACCGGCGTCGGCCCGACATGCAGCCCTGCCGTGTCCCGCTCGACGGTGTCCGCGGCGCCGCTGTGGTTGTAGGCGATATAGGCGATCGGCTGACCCGCGAGATGCTCCGGCGTACCGTCCTCCTCACCGGCCCGGTCCACGCCAAAGATGCACGACACCGCATCCGGTGCGCGATCTGCGTAGTTGCGGAAGACAGCCCACGCCTCGAGGGCGTCGGCCGCCGCGTAGACCGAGAGGCCCCGGTGGAGCTGAGGACCGAACGGATCGAGCCGGAGCTCGAAGGCCGTCACGATCCCGAAGTTCCAGCCGGCGCCACGGATGCCCCAGAACAGCTCGGGTTCCTCCGTCTCGCTCGCACGGACGAGCCGACCGTCGGCCGTGACGAGCTCGACCACGGCGAGGTGGTCGATCGTGAGGCCGAACTTCCGCTGCAGGCGACCGACACCGCCGCCGAGGGTGAGCCCGGCGACCCCGGTGTGGCCGATGACGCCAATTGGGCAGACCAGGCCCCGCGCCTGGGCCGCCACGTCGAGCTCGCCGAGCAGCGCGCCGCCGTTCGCGCGAGCCGTCCGGGTCTCCTCGTCGACCTCGATGCCGCGCATCGCTGACAGGTCGATGATCAGACCGTCGTCGCAGGTCGAATGACCGGCCGCGCTGTGGCCGCCCGACTTGACCGCGATGTCGAGCCCCGCATCGCGGCCGAAACGGATCGCGGTGGCCACCTCCGCTGCATTCCGCGGTCGAACGATGACGGCAGGCCGGCGGTCGTGAACGGCATTCCAGAGGCGTCGCGCGTCGTCATACGCCGGGTCCCGAGGGGTGATGATCTCGCCGCGGAACGTTCGGCGCAGCCGATCGACCTCGCGCGCCGCGACGGCGTTAGACGCGTCGACCATCCCTTCCCTCCTTGCGTTGCCTAGCCGACCCCGCGACGACGCACGCACCGAGCGGTTGACGAGCGCGCTACTCCTCGCGGTGGTGCGCCGCCGCCAGGCTCCCGAGCGCCTGCGGGTCGAGCGCGTCGTGCGGAACGCTCGCGACGCGGCCCGGCGTGCGGGCCCACAGCGTGGCCGTCCGCGTGCCGTTGCGTAGCGCGGCTCGCTCGCCGACGACCGCGCCCGGGCCAACCTCGGCGACCTGCTTCTCATCGACCTCGACCACGAAGATCCCGTCGAGGATCAGGAAGACCTCCGTGCCGCCCTGGCCCTGGCGCACGAGGTTCTCGCCCTCGGCGATGGACCGGATCGTCGGTTTGGCGCCGCCGCGCATGATCGCGCTCGAGAGCGACCGCTCGAGGGCCGATTCGACCTCGGCGACGACCGCGGGCGAATCCTGCTCGCCCCACGGCGTGCGCTGGCCGAACGAGTTGTTGAACCACGTGCCGAAGTCGATCGAGCCCGACTTCTGGACGAGCCGCCCCTCGTTGTCATAGATCCAGTGGCGCGGGAACGGGCTCGCGCCCACGAGCTCGTGGCTGGAGCTGCCGTCGACCTTGATGGTCAGGGCGAGGGTCGTCCACGCGATCGATGGCCAGAACTGGACGAACGGCGGGTGCGGCACCGGCCGCGGGGTCGGCAGGCCCATCCGGCCCCCGACGGTCTGGACGAAGCGGGCGGATCCGGCGGTCACCTCCGGCTCAGCCTGGATGTCGGACAGGTGGACCGCAGGGAAGCGCAAGGCTGCCGGCCCGACGCGAACGGTTGTCGCGCCGATGTGGCCCCGACCGAGATGCCCGGTGCGCACGATCCGGCCGTCCTCGACCTCGATGAAGCCGCGCAGCTCGTTGGCCTCGCGGAAACGGTCGCTCGTCCGGAGCTGCTCGAGGTCCTCGAGCCGATCCGGCGGCGGCTCGTCGTAGTGCGTGACGCCCAGCTCGAACGGGATCCTCGACGGGCCGGTGATGGCCTCCGAGGGGATCCACGACACCGCCGTGACGGACGACTCAAAGCGCTGGGTGGCCATGGGACGACACCTCGTGGGATGCGGCTGATTGGAGTTCCTGACGGTGGCTGATTATGGCGGCGGCGCGGCCGATTTGAGGGGAGACGCGGCTGGTGCGCCTCATGGCCCGGTTCCGCTCGCGCGGGTGAGGTGAAGACCAGCTACGGACCGGCGCCGCACGGTATGGTGGAGAGGTGTCCGGATCCGTCGTCCCCGACCCGCGTCCCCGCGGAAGCACGCTGGACAGCCCGCCGGCGATCGCTGTGGAGAACCTCTTCAAGCGCTACCGGAAGGCCGACCGGAACGCGGTCGATGGGATCTCGTTCGAGGTGGGGGCCGGCGAGTTCTTCGCGCTGCTCGGGCCGAACGGCGCGGGAAAGACGACGACGCTCTCGATCCTGACGACGACCCTCGCGCCGACCGACGGGCGGGCGCTGATCGACGGCCTGGACGTGGTCGCCGACGCGGCCGCGGTCCGGCAGCGGGTCGGGATCATCTTCCAGCGACCGAGCCTGGACAAGAACCTCACGGGCGAGGAGAACGTGCGGTTCCACGCGATCCTCTACGGGCTCTACCCGTACGCGCCTGGCTACCGGCTGATGGCGCCGGCCTACCGACGCCAGGTCGAGGATTGGTCGCAGCTCCTCGGGCTCGGCCGCGACATCTTCCGGCCCGTGCGGACGTACTCGGGCGGGATGCTGCGCAAGCTCGAGATCGTGCGCAGCCTCGTCCACCGGCCGCGGGTCCTGTTCCTCGATGAGCCGACGACGGGGCTGGACGCGCCGAGCCGGCGCGCGCTCTGGACGTACCTGCGCGACGTCCGGGCGACCCACGAGACGACGATCGTCCTCACCTCGCACTACCTGGAGGAGGCCGAGCAGGCCGACCGCATCTGCGTCATCGACGCGGGGAAGATCGTCGCGACCGGCTCACCGGCCGAGCTCACCGCGGCGCTCGCGAACGAGTACCTCGTCGTCGACGCGGACGACCGGGCGCGGCTGTGGGCCGAGCTTACCGAGCGCGGACTCGATCCCTCGGGCGACGCGCCGTTCCGGATCGACGTCTCGATGGCCGACACCCACCGCATCCTGCGCTCGATCGAGACGCCGCTCGTCCTCGTGCGGACGCATGCGCCGTCGCTCGAGGACGCCTACCTCGAGATCGTGAGCCGGGCGGAGCTCGGCGACGAGGCGCTCGGCCGGGTGAGCGAGACCGATGAAGCCGAGACCCGGGCCGGGGACGACGTCGATGACTGAGACGGTGCTGCCCCGCGAGGCCGCGACCCACCCCGGCCGTCCCCTCCCCCGCCGCTGGCGGGCGGAGCTCTCGGCGGTCGCGGTCATCGCCCACCGCGACTTCGTCAAGCTCCTTCGCGACCGGTTGCGGCTGTTCTCGGAGCTCGCCTTCCCGCTCGTTCTCGTCCTGCTGCTCGGCCCCGCGCTCCAGTCGGGCTTCGGCGCGCCGGGCGGGCTCGACCTGACAACGTTCGTGTTCAGCGGCGTCCTCGCCCAGACGGTCTGGCAGTCGTCCGTCCTGGGGCTCATCTCGCTGATCGCCGATCGCGAGGAGGACTTCAGCCAGGAGATCTTCGTCTCGCCGGTGTCGCGCTACGCGATCGTTGCCGGCAAGATCATCGGCGAGTCACTCGTCGCACTACCGACCGGGCTCGGGATCGTGGTCGTGGGCCTGCTGATCGGCGTACCGCTCTCACCGCTCGTCCTGGTCGTCCTCGTCCCCATCTCGCTCGCCATCGCGATCTACGGCGGCGCCTTCGGTCTGCTCATCCTGTCGAACATCTCGAGCCAGCGAACGGCGAACCAGATCTTCCCGTTCGTCCTGCTCCCGCAGTTCTTCCTGGCCGGCGTGTTCAACCCGATCCACGACCTGCCCCTGCCGCTGGCGATCCTGTCCGCACTGTCGCCGCTGCGCTACGCGGTCGAGCTCATGCGGAACGTCGTCTACGGCCTCCAGCCCGGCGTGCCGGCGCCGGTGATGACGTCTGCGCCGATCAACGCGGCGGTCATGGCAGCGGTGTTCGTCGCGTTCCTCGCCGCCGGCACGGTGCTGTTCGTGCGGGCTGAGCGCAATCGCTGAACCGGCCCGGCGTTACTCACGGCCCGTACGTCCGAACGGCTCTTACACACCGTGCGGAACAGAACCATGCTTTGGTCTCGGAGGGCGTGCCGATGTTGATCCGCCGGAGTCTTCGATCGTTCGTGGTGGTCTTGGCCCTGGTCGCGATCGGGGCATGTTCGGGTTCGAGCGCCACGTCGTCAGCGCCAACTGAGTTCGTCGCGTCGTCAGCCCCGAGTGCCAGCTCGTCAGCGCCGAACGTCAGGTCGCCGGGGCCGACGGAGTTCGTCGCGGGCGGCGACCGACCGGTCACCGTCCACGTG
>JBGPVC010000169.1:0-5235 GCA_041491485.1 Candidatus Limnocylindria bacterium | reverse complement strand
GGCCGTCGCGTCCGACCCGGACGTCCGGCTCCCCGTGTCCGGGATCGGCGGCGTCGCCGACTGGCACGACGCGGTCGAGTTCATGCTCGTCGGCGCCACCACCGTCCAGGTGGGAACGAGCGTGATGCACCTGGGCTACCGAATGATCGACGACCTTGTCGACGGCCTATCCACCTACCTGCGTGCGAAGCGTCTCCACAGCCCGGCGGAGCTGGTCGGCCGCGCGCTGCCGACGCTGACGGACTGGGGTCACCTCGACCAGTCGTTCCGCCTGCTCGCCCAGATCGACGAGACCCGGTGCATCCACTGCAACCTCTGCTATACGGCGTGCAACGACGGCGCCCACCAGGCGATCCGCATGGAGGGCACCAACGGGAGCACGACGCTTCACGTCGAGGGCGACTACTGCGTGGGCTGCCACCTTTGCAGGTACGTCTGCCCGGTCGAGGGGTGCATCCAGATGATCGAGCTGGAGGGCCCCGCCGCCGTCCATTGACCGACAACGGAGTGGGCGACGCGGTCCGCGGCCGACGCGTCGCTCGCCATCTACCGGGCCGTGAGTAGCAGGAGGCTTTTGTGACCATCGAAACCCGCCCGGCCCAGGCCGGATTGATTCCCCTGCCTATCCTTTCCCACTGGATCGGCGGCCGGCCGGTCGAGGTCCTGCCCGAGAACACCGGCCCGGTCTACAACCCGGCGACCGGCGAGGTCATCGCCCGCGTGCCCCGCGGTGGCAAGACCGAGGTTGACCGGGCGGTCGACGCCGCGAAACTCGCGTTCCCGGCCTGGCGCGACATGCCGCTGATCACTCGCAGCCAGGTCCTCTTCGCCTTCCGCGAGCTGGCCTGGAAGCACCGTGAGGAGCTCGCCGCCCTCATCACCCGCGACCATGGCAAGACGTTCGCCGACGCGTTCGTCGGCGTCACGCGCGGCATCGAGACGGTGGAATACGCCTGCGGTCTGCCGGTGCACCTGGCCGGGATGAACACGCCGAACGTGGCGTCGGGTGTCGACGCCGTGACGCTCCGCCAGCCGCTCGGCGTCGTCGCCGCGATCACGCCCTTCAACTTCCCGGTGATGGTCCCGATGTGGATCCTCCCGATCGCCATCGCCGCCGGCAACGCGGTCATCCTCAAGCCGTCGTCGCATACCCCGGGCGCGACCCAGCTCCAGGCCGAGCTGTGGAAGGAAGCCGGATTGCCGGACGGCATCCTCAGCATCGTTTACGGTGGTCGCGAGGCCGTCGTCGCGATCGTCGAGCACCCCGACATCAAGGCGATCCAGTTCGTCGGCTCGACGGCCGTCGGGCGCTACGTCTACGAGGAGGGCACGAAGCGCGGCAAGCGGGTCGGCGCCTTCACGAGCGCCAAGAACGCCATGGTCGTCCTGCCCGACGCGGACCTTGAGATGACCGCGGACGCGGCCGTGGCCGCGGGCTACGGTTCGGCCGGCGAGCGATGCATGGCGCAGACATTGCTCATCGCCGTGGGTGACACGGCCGACAAGCTGCGGCCGATGATGCTCGAGCGGATCGCCAACCTGAAGATCGGCCCGGGCATGGAGCCCGGCGTCGACATGGGGCCGATCTACACCCAGGAGCACCGTCAGTCCGTCATCAAGTGGATCGACCGGGGTGTCGAGGAGGGCGCCGAGCTCGTCGTCGACGGGCGCCCATTCGTCCATCCGGAGCATCCGGACGGGTTCTACCTCGGAGTCACCCTGTTCGACCACGTGAGGCCGGGCATGGACATCTACAACGAGGAGATCTTCGGGCCAGTGCTCGGGATCGTCCGGGTCGACACGTACGATGAGGCACTCAACCTCGTGAACACCCACAAGTACGCGAATGGCACCGCGATCTTCACGACCGACGGCGGCGCGGCCCGGCGCTACCAGCTCGAGGTCGACGTGCCGATGATCGGCATCAACGTGCCGATCCCCGTTCCGGCCGGGTACCTGAGCTTCAGCGGCGCCAAGGAGTCCGCGCTAGGAGACCTGCCGATGCGCGGCGAGGACGGCCTCCGGTTCTTCACACGCCAGAAGGAAGTCACGGTCCGCTGGCCGGAGCCCGGCCGTCGGGCCGCCCTCAGCCTGGTCTTTCCGAGCAACAGCTAGCCCATCCCGAAGCAGTCATGCAGGAGGCCGGTCGACGGACCGGCCTCCTGCCGTATCGACTGGAGCTTGCCCGGCCACGGACGATGACGCCCGAGGACGCGCGCTAGACTCCCGGCACGGGCGAGTGGCGGAATGGCAGACGCGCCGGCCTTAGGAGCCGGTGCCGCGAAAGCGGCGTGGAGGTTCGACTCCTCTCTCGCCTACCAGCAGGCAGATGGGGAGCGGGCACGGTCCGCGGCGACGATGCGGGTGGCCGCGCCAGCTCCGGCCTCGGTCACGCACCCGCCCTATACTTCCCGGGCGATGCAGATCACCTCCACGCCCGCCCCCAAGTCCACTGTTGTCCTCGAGATCGAGCTGCCGGCCGACGATCTGGCCCGTGCGATCGGCGAGTCGGTTCGTCACCTGTCGCAGCGCACCCGGGTTCCCGGCTTCCGGCCGGGGAAGGCGCCGCGGCCGGTCCTCGAGCGCCATCTCGGACCCGGCGCGGTCCTCGACGACGCCGTCGAACACCTCGTCGAACGCTCGTACCGGAAGGCCCTCGTCGATCAGGCCATCCTGCCGCTGACCAACGCCGACGTCGACGTCGTGCAGGCCGAGGAGGGCAAGCCGCTCGTCTTCAAGGCGACCGTCCAGGTGCGACCGGAGGTCGCTCTCGGCGACTACAAGCAGTTCAACTTCCGGCCCGAGATCGACACGATCGACGACGCCAAGGTCGACCAGGTCATCGACGAGCTGCGCGACCAGAACTCGACCCTGGCGGCCGTCGAGGACCGTGGAGCCCGCGAGGGCGACTATGCGGTGATCTCGTTCGCCGGGACCCGTGACGGTGCGCCGTTCGAAGGCGGCAGCTCCGAGCGGATGCCGTTGATCCTGGGCCAGGAGCGGCTGATCCCCGGTTTCGAGGCCAACCTGCTCGGGCTCGAGGTCGGCGGCAAGACCGCCTTTGACATCACGTTCCCGGACGATTACCCGGAGACCGAGCTGGCCGGCAAGCCCGCCCACTTCGAGGTCGAGCTCCGAGAGCTCCGCGAGAAGGTCCAGCCGGACCTGGACGACGACTTCCTCAAGACCCTGGGCGACTTCGCCGATCTGGCCGCGTTGCGAGCGGACGTTCGAGCGCGCCTCGAGCGCAACGCCCTGGACCGGGCTCGCCACGCATTCGCCGATCGGATCATCGAGTACGCCGTCGCCAACGCCACCCTGGACCTGCCGGACATCCTCGTGGAGCAGGAGGTCGAGGTGATGCACGACGAGTTCCGTGGCTCGCTCGCCCGCCAGGGGATCGGCGAGGAGGCCTACCTCAAGGCGATCGAGAAGACCGAGGCGGACACGCACGCCGACTTCCGGCCGGGCGCCGAGAAGCGGGTTCGGACGCTGCTCGTGCTCTCGAAGGTGGCCGAGACCGAGGGCGTCGTCGTGCCCGAATCCGAGGTCGACGCCGAGATCGCGAAGGGGCGCGAGCGCTACGCCGGCGATCACAAGCTGAACGCCTACTTCGACTCCGATCGTGGCCGCTCGTATATCCGCAGCACCCTGCGGCGGAGCCGCGTCGTGGAGGGCCTGATCGACGAATGGCTGGCCGGCCATCCCGACCACCCGGCGCTGCCGCACCTGGAGGACGCCCCCAGCTCGACCATCGAAGGCGATCAGGCTGCCGCAAACGCCGCAATCGGAGTCACCGATCCGGGCGCGATCCTCGAGGACGTCCCGGCGGCCGCGGGCTGACCGCGACCGGTCACCAGCTCGTCACCCAGCGCAGACGCACCAGGAGTTCCAAGCATGCTCGTTCCGATGGTCATCGAGTCCTCCAGCCGTGGGGAGCGCGCCTACGACATCTACTCGCGGCTGCTGAAGGAGCGGATCATCTTCCTCGGTGACGCGATCGAGGATCATCTCGCCAACCTGATCATCGCCCAGCTCCTGTTCCTCGACTCCGAGGATCCGGAGAAGGACATCAGCCTGTACATCAACTCGCCCGGAGGTGTCGTCAATTCGGGCCTGGCCATCTACGACACCATGCAGTACCTGCGGGCGCCGGTCAGCACGATCTGCATCGGCATGGCGGCGTCGATGGCGGCCGTGCTGCTGGCGGCCGGAGCCAAGGGCAAGCGCTACGCGCTGCCGAACAGCCGGATCATGATCCACCAGGGTTCGGGTGGGTTCCGCGGCAACGCCCCGGACGCCTTGATCCAGATGAAGGAGTGGGAGTTCCTGGTCCAGCGCAACAACGAGATCCTGTCGCGCCACACGGGCCAGCCACTGGAGAAGATCCAGAAAGACACGGACCGGGACTATTTCATGTCTCCCGAGGATGCCAAGGACTATGGCATCATCGACTCGGTCTACTCGGTCCAGTGGGATTCGCTGACCGCGCAGCACCACGATGAGAAGGCCTCGGAAGGGGCTGACACCGAGGCGGGCGCCCCGGCCGAGCCGGCGCCGAAGAAGATCAAGGACTAGCCGAGACCGGGCAGGGGAACGAACCGCGTGACGACCACCACCAGCAGCACCAAGGGACCCAAGGTCCCGTATCGCTGCTCCTTCTGTGGCAAGAGCCAGGAGCAGGTCCGCAAGCTGATCGCGGGCCAGGGCGTCTACATCTGCGATGAGTGCATCAACCTGTGCCAGGAGATCATCGAGGAGGAGCTCCTCGAGACCCCGCGGCCGAAGAATGCCTCGGCCAAGCTGCCGAACCCGCGCCAGATCAAGGACGCCCTCGACCAGTACGTGATCAGCCAGGAGCGGGCCAAGAAGGTCCTGTCGGTCGCGGTCTACAACCACTACAAGCGGGTCAACGCCGGTCACCAGGTCGACGAGGTCGAGCTCCAGAAGTCCAATGTTCTCCTCGTTGGACCCACCGGTTCCGGAAAGACGCTCCTGGCCCAGACCCTGGCCCGTGTCCTGGACGTGCCGTTCTGCATCGCCGACGCGACCTCGCTGACCGAGGCCGGCTACGTCGGGGAGGACGTCGAGAACATCCTCCTCAAGCTGATCCAGGCCGCCGACTACGACGTCAAGAAGGCCGAGACCGGGATCATCTACATCGACGAGATCGACAAGATCGCCCGCAAGGCCGAGAACCCGTCGATCACGCGTGACGTGTCCGGTGAAGGTGTG
>JBGPVC010000168.1:0-5257 GCA_041491485.1 Candidatus Limnocylindria bacterium | reverse complement strand
GTCGCGAACATCGAGAGACGGTCGGCGCGCTCCTCCACCCGCTGCAGCGACCCCAGCTCGTCGGCTTCGGTGAGAGCCTTGGCACGGGCCAGCTCGTCGTCACTGACCAATTCGGTCGTGAGGCGTTCCAGCTCCTCGTTGAAGGCGGCTTCGACGCGCGCCACGTCGACCCCCGGCCGGACGGTCGCCCAGCCGGCGCAAACCGACGCACCCCCGACGAATCCGAGCGTGAACAGGGTCACGTCCTGGGCGATCCGCTCCTCGCGAACGAGGCGTCGGTTGAGCCGGCTGCCTTTCCCGCCGGCCAGGATCTGGCCGGCCATCTCGAGCGCGTCGAGTCGCGTGTCCCCGAAGACGGGCGCGCGGAACCCCACGTGCACTCGGGGCAACGGGACCCGGTCGTAGACCGTCTCGCGGCGTTCGCCGCCCAGCGTCATCGGGAGCGACAGGTCGCCCAGTGGCGGGATGGCCGGGTTGGCGGGGATCCGTCCGAAGTAGCGCTCCGCCGCCGCCAGCACCTCGGTCGTGTCGACGTCGCCGACCACGGAGAGCACCGCGTTGTTCGGCGCGTAGTAGGTCCGGAAGAAGGCGCTGACGTCCTCGAGCGAGGCGGCGTCCAGATCGTCCATCGAGCCGATCGTCGCGTGATGGTACGGATGCTCCGGCGGGAAGAGGTGGCCCTGGAGCTTCTCCTGCCACGACCCGTACGGCCGGTTGTCGTACGACCAGCGCTTCTCGTTCTTGACCACTTCGCGCTGGTTGTCCAGGTTCTCCTGGCTCAGCGCTTCGAGGAGGGTGGCCATCCGGTCCGCCTCGAGCCACAGGCCAAGCTCCATCTGGTGGGCGGGCATCGTCTCGAAGTAGTTCGTGCGGTCCAGCCAGGTCGATCCGTTCATCGTGCCGCCGGCCGCCTGGACGATGGCCACGTGCTCGGCCTTCCCGACGTGGCGCGAGCCCTGGAACATGACGTGCTCGAAGAGGTGGGCGAAACCGGTCTTGCCGCGGACCTCGTGCTTGGAGCCGACGTCGTACCAGAGGTTGATCGCCACGACCGGGGCCAGGTGGTCCTCGGCCACGATGACGCGCAGGCCGTTGGCGAGGCGCTGGTCGCTGAAGACGACCTCAGGAACGGACGTTGGCACGCGGGACCTCGAGGTACGGGCGGCGGCGCGGCCGCGGAGGGTCAGGTTGGCGACGATCGTAGCCTACGTGGCGCGCTTTGGCGGCCGGCTCGAAACGGTGGCGGCGATCTTTCCGTAGACTCCCTCGCGATGCCAACTCGCTCCCCGCATCCGCACCGGCGCTACCTGGCGGGCGTACTGGTCGCCACGGGCCTCATGGTGATGCTTCCCCTGACGGTGGGCGCCCATGCCGAGCTCCTGTCATCAGACCCCGCGGGAGGCGCAACGGTGTCCTCGCCGTTCAGCGGACCGATCGTGCTGACCTTCAGCGAACACCTGGCCGAGGGCAGCAAGGCCGACCTCGTCGCCGCGGACGGGTCCTCCGTAGCGTCGGCGACCGTCGATGCCACGGCGCCGACCATGACGTTGACCCTTGCGTCGCCACTCGCTCCTGGCGCCTACCAGGTCAAGTGGACGAGCATCGCCGACGATGGCGACCTGCTCCGCGGGACCCTCACGTTCTCCGTCGCGGCCTCCACAGCCAGCCCGACAGCCGTGGCCTCGACCTCTGCCGAACCATCCGCTGCGGCGACCAACCCGCCCAGCGCCGCGGCAACCGCCGGCGCGGCCACCTCCTCGGCGTCGCCCGCCTCCCCGGGAGCCACCGGCACCGGCGGCACAGGCGTTGACGTCATCCTGCCGATCGTGATCGCCCTGATCGTCGCCGCGGCCGGGGGGTTCTACCTGGTCCGGCGCAACCGTCCGGCATGATCGTCGATCGCCTTCGTCGTCTCGGCGCCGGCGTCGCGGGCGCGCTCGGGCTGTCGCTCCTCCTGCCCGCGGCGGCGGCGGCCCATACGCTCAGTGCCACGTATGAGAGCCGGCTGCCGCTGGCGGTCTACCTGGTGGGCGCCGCGACGACCGTCGCCCTGTCGTTTGCGTTCGTGATCGTTCGGGACGTCCGCGCGGCCGCGCCGCCGGCGACCGGGGCCGGTTTCCTGCCGCCGGCGCCCATCCGCCACGGCCTGCGACTCGCCGGCCTCGTCGGCTGGGCCTGGATCGTGGCCCAGGGGATCGCCGGCGGAGCGAGCGACGGCAGCGTTGCGACGCTCTTCCTGTGGGTCTACGGCTGGGTCGGTGTGGCGATCGTGTCGGCGGTGGTCGGGCCTGTCTGGCAGCACCTGGACCCGTTTTCCACGCTCCACGACCTGGGAGCGTGGGTCTTCCAGCGAGTGGGCCTGGCGGGCTGGGAGCCGGCCGCCTACCCGAAGCGCCTCGGCCGGTGGCCGGCCGTGATCGCGTTTGCCGTCTTCGTCTGGCTCGAGCTCGTGGCCCTCGCCGGGCCGTCGACCCTGTTCGTCGTGGTCGTTGGGTACACCGCCTTCACCCTGGCGATGATGGCCCAGTTCGGGCGCGACACCTGGCGATCGCACGGCGAGGCCTTCACGGTCTGGTTCCGCCTCCTCGGCAGGCTTGCGCCGTTCGCCCTGGTCGACGAGGACGGGCGGGTCCGCCGCCGGTCGTTCGCCAGCGGGATCCTGGAGCCCGGCTGGACGCCACCAGACGTCACCCTGGTGGCGCTCGGGGTCGGTTCCATCCTGTTCGATGGGCTGTCGCAGACCCAGATCTTCTTCGACCTGTTCGGCGCACCGGGCATGCTCGTGAAGACGATGCTGCTGGCGGCATTTCTTGGAACCATCGTGGTGGCCGCGTTCGCGGTCACGCGCACGGTCGGTCTCGCGGCGACCGGTGCCGGTCTCCTCCCGATCGCGCTCGGGTATCTCATCGCCCATTACCTGACCTACCTGCTCATCGACGGCCAGCGCATCGTGATCGCCATCTCCGACCCGTTCCAGAAAGGCTGGAACGTTTTCGGCACGGCGTTCTACACGCCAACCGGCGCCTGGCTGCCGCCAGGGCTGATCTGGACGCTGCAGCTCGCCGCCGTCGTCGGCGGCCACATGCTCGGCGCGTGGGGCGGTCACGTGGTCGCGGCCGAGTCGGCGGCGCCCGGCCTCGGGACCCGCGCGCTGCGGATGCTGCAGTTGCCACTGGCGGTGGTCATGGTCGGGCTGACGACCCTGACCCTCTGGTCGCTCGGCCAGGCGATCGTGGTGAATCCAGCCGGCTGACCGCCCGCCGGGGCGACATCGCCGCCAGCGAATGACCCGTCTCGTTCGATCGCCCTTGGGTCATCGCCATCAACCAAGGGTGTTGGCGACAATCGCGGTCGCCTCCAGCTCGCCGACTGCTACACGGGAACGGCCGAACGGCCGGGCACCCACGAATCCAGCGACCGGACCTCGGCGAGTCGTTCCGCGATCGCGGGGTCGAGCGCCTCGGCAGCGGCCACGGCCGTCTCGATCGCCGTCAGGCAAAGGATCCCCTCGGCCGTCGCGGCGTGACGGATCTCCGCGGCGTCGCGAACGACGCCGGATCGCGGCGTGGGGGTGTTGACCACCAGACGCACCTCGCCCGACGCGATCAACTCCAGGATCGGGACCTCGCCGATCGCGCTGTCGGCGGTCTCCCCGAGCTTCGCGACGGGCCGAGCGTCGAACCCGGCGTCGGCGAGGGCGGCACGCGTTCCGGGGGTTGCCGCAAGCTCGTAGCCGGCGCTCGACAGCCCCGCGGCGAGTCGAGGCAGGAGTGCCTTGTCTCGATCGGCGATCGACACGAGCGCGAGGGCGCCGCCGGCGCCCGGGCGGGGCGGGATGAGTGCCGCGCCGAGCAGGGCTTTCGCCAGGGCCACCCGCGGATCTGTCGAGATCCCGATCACCTCGCCCGTCGACTGCATGCCCGGTCCGAGGGAGGTGTCGACGCCGCGAAGCTTGGCCGTCGAGAACGCGGGCGCCTTGACGGCAACGAGCGGCGGAGGCGGCAGGAGCCCGCCGTTCCAGCCCAGCTCGGGGAGCGTGGATCCCAGCGAGATCCGGACCGCCAGCTCGACCATCGGGACGCCGGTCACCTTTGACATGAACGGCACGGTCCGCGACGCCCGCGGATTCACCTCGATCAGGTAGACACCGTCGTCGCGGACGATGAACTGGGCGTTCACCAGCCCGCGCGCCCCGAGCGCCAGGACGATCCGCTCCATCGTCGCCACGATCAGCTCCTGGTCGCCGGCCGAGACCGTCTGCGGCGGAAACATCCCGACCGAGTCGCCGCTGTGGACCCCGGCACGTTCGACATGTTCCAGCAGTCCGGGGATGAGCACCAGGCGTCCATCGGAGATGGCGTCCACGTCGACCTCGACGCCCTCGAGATAGCGATCGATCCGGACGGGCCGATCGGGGTCGACGACCGTGGCGGCAGCCAATTGCCGGGCCAGGTCGGATGCGGAATAGCAGAAGTCGATCGCCAGGCCGCCGATCACGAACGACGGCCGGACGATGACCGGATACCCGATCCGGTCGGCCAGCGTCAGTGCCTCCTCGACGCTGTGCGCCATGCCGCCCTCGGGCTGCGGGATCCCGAGCCGGTCGAGCAGCGCCGAGAACCGGGTGCGTTCCTCGGCCTGGTCGATGGCTTCGAGGTCGGACCCGAGCAGCGGGACGCCGGCGGCCGCCAGTGCGCTCGCGAGGTTCAACGGTGTCTGGCCGCCGTAGGCCACGACCGCCGGAAGGAGCGGCATGCCGTCGGGCGACTCCGCCTCGATGACGTTGCGCACGCTCTCCGGGTCGAGCGGCTCGAAGTAGAGCCGCGAGCTCGCATCGAAGTCGGTCGAGACGGTCTCAGGGTTCGAGTTGATCATCACCGCCCGCCAGCCGGCCCTTCGAAGCGTATCGGCCGCCTGGACCGCGCAGTAGTCGAACTCGATCCCCTGCCCGATCCGGACCGGGCCGGAACCGATCACGAGCGCCGCTTCACGCTCGACCGGCGGCGCCTCCGGCGGCGAGCCGGCGGCCGCATAGGTGGAGTAGAAGTAGGGGGTCTCCGCGGCGAACTCGGCGGCGCAGGTGTCGACCATCGCGAAGCCTGGCCGCAGACCGAGGGCGAGGCGTGCGGCCCGAATCGCCTCCTGGCTGGTGCCGGCCAGCCCGGCCAGCTCGCGATCGCCGAAGCCGGCGCGCTTGGCGGTGAAGAGCAGCGTCGCCGCCACGGCATCCGCCGGGTCGGCCAGCCGCTGGCCCATG
>JBGPVC010000167.1:0-5544 GCA_041491485.1 Candidatus Limnocylindria bacterium | reverse complement strand
CGTCCGGCGGATGATAGGGCCGGCCTCAGGGGGTGTCAAACGACTGTACTCGTTCGGTACGTCCGTTACACATCGATCCCGACGGACGCGAGGTATTCAGCCGGCGTCAGGTAGCCCAGGGCCTGGTGGGGGCGAATGGTGTTGTAGACGGTCTCCCAGGCCAGCAGCTCCTGCTGCAGGGGGCCGAGCTCGGCCGGCGCGTCGGTCACCTCGTAGAACTCCTCGGTGTGGGTCCGGTTGGCCCGCTCGACCGCGCCGTGGAGCTTGGGCGAGCGCGGCGGCAGGACGAACAGCCGGATGTTGCGAGCCTGGCAGGCGACCTCGAACTCGACCCTTCGGCGATCGTCCGAGTGGTCAGGATTCTTGCTCCGGGAGCAACCCTTTGGCACGCTGTTGCCACTGGTGCAAGAGATGTGGCTCCAGGGATCCGCTGAGCAACAAGATCGGGCGCTGACGTGGCCCAGCTCTCCGCGGCCGCCGAGCGAGGCGAATGCTTGCTCAGCGTGCAACGATTCGTTTTGGGACGGAGGATCGCCGGGCACCGCGGGTGCGATTGTTGCTTCACGCGCAAGCGGGCTGGTGCAGGCGTGTCTGACGAGGGGGCCGGAACCACGGCCCTTCTGGTGCTCGCGTTGCTGCTCCGAGCAGACCGCGTCGACCGCCCATGGGGCAGGCAGGAAGACCTCGGCTGCTCCCGGCAACGAGCCCGAAGCAGCCGACCGATCGCCCACGATCGGATACTCCCCTGGAGTATCCCAGAATCGCCTTGCGAGGGGCGCCCGGGCGGTGCTATCCTCTCCGGGCCCTCGACGCCGGAGACGTACGCGGGAGACCCCGAAGCCCCGCCCGGGACCCTCGGGAACGCGTCGACCGGTGCCACCATACGGCACTCTTGCTGACGCGCGAGGACCCGGCGACCGATCCAAGTTCCTTGGTCAACGCTACCTATCCATCGCCACCGTCAATCGCAGGGTCCCATCGACGAATGGATGCGAAGCAGGTCTGGAGAGCGGCCCTGGGAGAGCTGCAGGTCTCGCTCTCCCCGGCCAACTACGAGACGTGGCTGCGCGACACGCAGCTCCTCGACGTCGACGAGCAGCGATTCCGGATCGCGGTGCCGAACGGCTTCGCCAAGGACTGGCTGGAGTCGCGCTACCGCTCACTGATCAGCCAGACGCTGGCACGGATCGTCGGCTACAGCGTCCAGGTCGAGTTCGTCGTCGGGTCGACGCCGGACGGCTTGCTGGAGACCCCGATCGGGGAGGCCGCCCAGGGGCCCGCAAGCCCATCGCCCCAGGTCCGGGTCGAGCCGACCCGCGTCGGTGGCGAAGGCGGTAGCACCTATCTCAACCCGCGCTACACCTTCTCGAACTTCATCGTCGGGTCGGCCAACCGGCTGGCGCACGCCGCCAGCCTGTCCGTCGCGGAACGGCCCGGGCACGCCTACAACCCGCTCTTCCTGTACGGCGGCGTCGGCCTCGGCAAGACCCACCTGATGCACGCCATCGGCAACCAGGTGATCGCCAAGTTCCCGCGCAAGCGGGTGGTCTACGCGACCAGCGAGAAGTTCACCAACGAGTTCATCACCTCGATCCAGCAGGGCAAGATCGACGAGTTCCGCGCGCGCTACCGGCGGATCGACCTGTTGCTGATCGATGACATCCAGTTCATTGCGGACAAGGAACGCACGCAGGAAGAGTTCTTCCATACGTTCAACGCCATCCACGAGGACGGCAAGCAGATCGTGCTGTCGTCGGACCGGCCACCCAAGGCGATCCTGACCCTCGAGGAGCGGCTGCGCAGCCGCTTCGAGTGGGGACTCATCGCCGACCTGACCGCTCCGGACCTCGAGACGCGGATCGCGATCCTGCGAGCCAAGGCCGAGGAAGGCGCGGTCCCGATCACCTCCGACGTCATCGAGTTCATCGCGCGCAAGGTCGTCAGCAACATCCGCGAGCTCGAGGGTGCGCTCAACCGGATGGTCGCCTACGCCAGCATGGGGGCGATGCCGATCGGGATCGAGCTCGCCCAGGCGGTCCTGTCGAACGTCCTCTACAACCCCAAGAAGCGGCAGGTGACGCCAGAGCGGATCGCGCGCGTCGTGTCCGACTACTACAGCGTGCCGATCGACGTCCTCCAGGGCCAGAAGCGCGACAAGGCGATCGTCGTGCCGCGCCAGATCGCCATGTTCCTGATGCGCGCCGAGACCGACGTGTCGCTCCTCCGGATCGGGGCGGAGCTCGGCGGCCGCGACCACTCCACGGTCCTGCACGCCTGCGACAAGATCACTCGCGAGGTCGCCGTCAACGACGAGCTCCGCCGGGAGATCGCCGCGGTCCGGGAGCTCATCTACGCCGACTGAGTCGCGCTGGCCGCCGGCCGCGCCAGGGCTCGACAGGATCGATATCGGCGGTTCAGTGTCCGGTCCGTGTGGACAAGCACCCGGAATCGGTGGAGAACCGGCGGGCGATGTGGACATCGAGGCGTTCCGTGGGCCGGTCCGTCAGGGACGTTTGTGGGCGATCGACACCGAAGCGACGGCTGTCCGCCGGCGGTCTCCCTCCCGATCCACACCGGATGCGCGGCGGCGGCCACCAAACCGACCGACCTGTCCACCGGCTCATGCCGACCGTCAACCGTCGGGCGGAGCACACACGAACACGACCACCCACCGAGTCCACACCATGATGATGGTGATGACGGAATGAGAAGATAGGGAGAAGATACCCACGACCCCACGGGCGATCCGGTCGGGGACCGTCCGCTCCCGAGACCTACCGAGCCAACCCGACCAATGGTTCCTGTTGCCGCGACGCGGCGACGCCCAATGCAAGCGTGGAGTGAATCCAACGTGAAACTCTCGGTCATGCAGGAGAACCTGGCACGAGGCCTGTCGATCGTCAGTCGCGCCGTCTCCAATCGGAGCACGTTGCCGGTGCTGGCCAACGTCCTGCTCAAGACCGAGGACGCCGGCCTCAAGTTGACCGCAACGAATCTCGAGATCGGGATCACCTACTGGGTGCCGGGCAAGATCGAGACCGATGGCGCAACGACCGTGCCGGCCAAGCTCCTGACGGACCTCGTGAACTCCCTGCCGGCCGGCGACCGGGTCGACCTCGCCTTGCAGGCGGGCGACACCCTGCACCTGCGCTGCGGACGGTTCGAGACCCACGTGAAGGGGATCGACGCCGACGAGTTTCCGGCGATCGGCGCCGCCGGCGAACGGCCCACGACCCGAATCGCCCAGAACGCGCTGCGTCGCGCCCTGGCGGAGACCGTCTTCGCCGCGGCATCCGACGAAGCGCGACCGATCCTGACCGGTGTCCTGGCCCGCTTCGAGGGAGACCAGCTGACCCTCGCCGCGGCGGACAACTACCGGATCGCGGTCAAGACGATCCCGATCCTCGATCCCGTGCCGGAGACGAGCGTCGTGATCCCGGCGCGAGCGCTGATCGAGCTGGCGCGCGTCCTGGCCGACGTCGAGGACCCCGTCGAGATCGTCCTGGCGGCCGGCCGCAACCAGGTCCAGTTCCACCTCGATGGGATCGACCTGGTCAGCCGGCTGATCGACGGCCAGTTCCCGAACTACCAGCAGGTCGTGCCCCAGAGTCACACGACGCGGGCGATCCTCGACCGGGAGGAGCTGCTCCGGGCTGTCCGACCGGCGGCGTTGATCGCCCACGAGTCGGCCAACATCGTCAAGCTCCAGATCGGGGCCGACGGCGAGCCCGGGATCACGGTCTCGGCCAGCGCGGAGGTCGGCGACCATGTCGGGCAGGTGGAGGCGACGGTCGAGGGCGACGGCACGACGATCGCGTTCAACGCCCGCTACCTGGCCGACGTGCTGACCAACGTCAGCGCCGACCAGTTCGCGCTCGAGCTCAATGGGCCGCTCTCGCCGGGCGTCTTCAAGCCGCTCGGTGACGACCACTACATCCACGTGGTGATGCCCGTTCGGACCACCTCCTAAGCCCGTCCAACCGGAGGCCGGTCCGGCCTTGCCCGGCCCGGATGTCACTGCTCGAGACCATCAGCCTGCTCGACCTGCGGGGGTATGCGTCCCTCGGCGCCACCTTTGCGCCCGGCCCGCACCTGATCTGGGGCCCGAACGCGGCTGGCAAGACGAGCCTGCTCGAGGCGATGGTCCTGCTCGCCTGGGGCCGCTCGCACCGGACGACCGCCGACGGTGAGCTGATCCGCTGGGGAACGGATCTTGCCCGGGTGGAGGGACGCGTGGGCGCCGATGTCATCGAGGTGGCGATCGTGCGCTCGGGCGCAAGCGGATCGGCGGGGCGCAAGCGGATCCGGGTCAATGGCCTGGCGCGCCGAGCGACCGGCCTGGCCGGGCTCCTCCGGGTCGTGGTCTTCGCGCCGGAGGAGATGCTGCTGATCGCCGGCTCGCCATCGCTACGACGAGCCGTGATCGATCAGCTGGCATCCTCGAGCTCGCCGGCCTTCGCCGATGCGTTGGCGACCTACGGCCGGACGCTCCAGCAGCGAAACAGCCTGCTCCGGTCGATTCGTGAGGAGGGTGCCGCTCGCGACGAGCTGCGCTTCTGGGACGGCGCGTTCCTGGATACCGGGGCCGTCATCGTGACCGAGCGCCGGCGCCTGCTCGACCTGCTCGCCGGGCCGCTCGCCGCCGCCCACGCGGAGATCGCGCCCGACGAGGCGGCCACGGCTCGGCTCACGCTGGCCTATGCGACCAACACCCCTGCCCAAACGGGGGAGACGGCCCGGCAAGCGCTCGCCCGGCGCCTGGTGGAGACCGCGGACAAGGAGGTCTGGAACGGCTCGACGCTGATCGGTCCCCATCGCGACGACCTGGTCTTCGAGCTCGCCGGGCGGGATCTCGCCAGCTTCGCCTCGCGTGGCCAGCAGCGCACGGCGATCCTCGCGCTCAAGCTGGCCGAGCTCGATTTCCTGACGGACCTGGACGGGCGGCCGCCGTTGCTGCTCCTCGACGACGTCTTCTCGGAGCTGGACCCAGAGCGGCGGTCGCACCTGGTTCGTCGGATCGCCGCCCTGCCCCAGGCCTTCGTCACGACGACCACGCTCGATGACCTCGATCCAGGCCTCCGGGCGATCGCCCGGGCCTGGGAGGTTCGCGGCGGGCCCGACGGGGCCCGGTTGGTGACCGAGGATAAGACGGCGGCCGGCGGGCCACTCGGCGAGGCCGCCCGATGACGGCGAGGCGACGGCCGATGGTCCGGCTCGGCGACCTCATCCCGGACGCCGCCCGGGCGCTCGGGCTCGAGGACGAGCTGCGCCTGTCCCGGGCGATCGCCACGTTCGAGGCGCTCGTGGCCGAGCGCGTCCCGGCGGCGGCCGGCGCCTGCCGCGTCGTCCGCCTCGAGGGCTTCGCGCTGGTCGTGGAGGCCGACGCGCCGATCGTCGCGCAGGAGCTCCGGATGCGCAGTCCAGAGCTCCTGTCGGCCTTCGCGGCAGCACCCGGCGGCGTTGGCGCGCGCGAGCTGCGCGTCCACGTCCGGCCCGGGGGTCGCCGCGTATAATCCGCCTCCCGCCTGATCACGAGAGGCTCGG
>JBGPVC010000166.1:0-5552 GCA_041491485.1 Candidatus Limnocylindria bacterium | reverse complement strand
GGCTTCGGCGAGGCTCCGCGATAGCCCCTGCTACACTGCGGCCGTCGCGAGCGGCGACCGAGCGAACGGCCACTGGCCGGTCGAACCGAAGCGCACGGAGGCCACACCCAGGCGCATGGATCAGATCCTGGCGCAGATCGGCGACACGATCGGCAGCGTCTTCTCCAGCCCCGTGCTCCAGTTCGGCATCCGCGCCATCGGGATCTACCTGGTCATTCTCTGGCTGGCCTCGGCCTACTGGGCGTTCCGCGACATGCAGCAGCGGTCGGACAACGCGATCCTGCCCTACCTTGCGGCAGCCGGGATCATCCTGTTCACCCCGCTGTTCTTCGTCCTGGCGGTGTGGGTCTACAAGATCGTCCGACCCCACGAGAAGATCGGGGAGGTCTGGGAGCGGAACCTCGCCGAGGAAGCATTGCTGGCCGAGGTTGAGGCGATCCATCACTGCCCGACCTGCGAGCGCCGGATCGACGACGAATGGATCATCTGCCCGACCTGCCGAACCCGTCTCAACCGGGTGTGCCCGAACTGCAGCCGGCTGGTCGGTCTCGACTGGTCGCTGTGCGCCTGGTGCGGCAAGGACTTCGAGCGACGACCGATCGCCGCCGCCAACCTGGAGCCGCTGCCGGGAGTCCGTGAGCCCGCCGGGCGGATCGCGGCAGCGGTACCGGACGCCACCCCACGACCGGCCCCGTCGGCGGCAGCGGCGGTCCGGACAGCCGCGGTCCGTCCCTCCACGGTCTCCCGAACGTCGGGCTCCTCGCGGTCGACCGGCTCATCACGTGCGGCCGGTGGCGTGTCGTCCGCCCAGGATCCGCTGCCGGAACGTTGACCACGCCCGTCTCGGGTCCCGAGCCGGAGGTATCGACTGACCCGCCCGCGACGGCCCCAGCCGGCGCCAGGCCCGGTGCGTCCTTCTTCACGATCGAGGGCCGCCAGGCGCCGGCCCTGTTCGTCGTCGGCTGGCTGGCGTCGCTGGTCGGCGTCGGCATCATCGCCATCGCGATCATGGCTCGCGGCGGCCTCGCCTCGACCGTGGTGCTGCTCGGTGGGCTCGCGCTCCTGTCCGTCGGACTGATCGCGGCGGCCGGCTCGCAGGGCATCGAACGCCGCGCCCACGCCGTGGCCGGCTACGCCGGACCATCACCGTTGCTGGTATTCGCGGCGTCGATCCCGGTCTCGATCCTGACGCTGGTCCTCCTCGCGCTGCCGCTCGAGGCGATCGGCGTCCAGCTGGACGGGCCCCCGGGCGCGCTGCTGTCGGTCGCCGTCCAGGCGGTGGTCTACGTCGGTCTGATCCGCCTCCTCGTCGTCGACACCGGAGCCCTGGACTGGCGCGCCATGGGCGTTCGTCGCCTTGGCCTCGCGGCATTCGGCGAGATGGCCGGTGGAGCGCTCTGGGCGATCCCGGTGATCGTCCTGACGATCCCGGTCTCGGCGATTCTGCTGGCGGTCTTTCCCGTCACACCCGAGAGCCCGCTGCCGCCAACCGGCACCGCCGGCGGGTTTGCGCTGTCACTGCTCGCCGGCGTCCTCGTCGCCCCGTTCGGGGAGGAGGTGCTGTTCCGGGCGTTCGCAACGACCGCATGGGTGCGCGGCCTGGGCGTTCGGGGCGGCCTGGTCCGGGCGGCGCTCATCTTCGCGATCGCCCACATCCTGACCATCTCCGGATCGTCCGCCGGCGATGCGATCGGGCTGGCGGTCGTGGGGTTCGTGACCCGCCTGCCGATCGCCCTGGCGCTCGGCTGGCTGTTCGTCCGCCGTGGGACGGTCTGGTCCTCATTCGGGCTTCACGCCGCGTTCAATCTCACCTTGCTGCTCGTGGCCGAGGCGTATAGCCGCGCGATCTGACGGCGCCGGGGACCCGCCCCGACCGCGGGTCCGCTGGGTGAGCCCCGATGCACGCCCGGTTGAGCCCCCGATGAGGGCTCGTCCGTAGGCTCTGCGTCGTCCTCGTGGTCCGGATGGCGGGGGGAATCGGCGGGCTCCCGTCGTCCGGGCCCGAGGGCGCCTGACCGTCGTCGACGTTCCCTGGAGGCGAACCGTGGCCCAGTCCCGCGACGCGAGCTTCGGGTCGCCGACCACCGCCGGCCGCGCCATCCGCGAGGTCCCGGTCGCCGAGCGCCCGCGCGAGCGCCTCGCTCTGCGGGGCGCCGGTGGCCTGACCTCGGCCGAGCTGATCGGGCTGATCTGGGGTTCAGGGACGCGCGGCCGGTCGGCGGTGGACCTTGCCGCCGACGCACTGGCCGGCCACGACGGTCTCGCCGGGCTCGCGCAGGCGTCGGAACAGGAGCTGGCGACGGTGCCTGGAATCGGCGTCGCCAAGGCGGCCCAGCTCGTCGCCGCGTTCGAGCTCGGCCGCCGGCTCCTGGCAGACTGGCCGGTGGGCCGCTGGACGATCCGCGGTCCGTCGGACGTCGCCGAGCGCCTCGTCCAGCAGATGGGCCGGCTCGAGCGCGAGGAGCTGCGGGTCGTGATGCTCGATACCAAGAACCATGTCCTGCGCGCGGCCACGGTCTACCAGGGCAATGTCAGCTCGTCGCTGGTGCGGGTCGGCGAGCTGTTCCGCGACGCCGTCCGGCTCAACGCGGCCGGCGTGATCCTCGTCCACAATCACCCGTCCGGCGACCCGACACCATCCCCGGATGACCTTCATCTCACCGCCGAGGCCCTGGCCGCCGGCCGGTTGCTCGACATCGCGCTGCTGGATCACCTGGTGATCGGCCACGACGCGTATGTCTCGCTGCGCGATCGCGGGGTCTCGTTCGACCGGCCCGGCTCGGAGGCTCGGGCGGCCAGCTGACAGGATCCGGGCCTCTTCGGCCAAGGTCGGACGAGCGGGTATACTGCCCGGGCTTCCCTGCCTGACCGGATGTCATCGCGTGACTCGCCCGACCTCGGCGACGCCTCGCCGCGATGAGCCGCCACCACGAAGGACCCGCCCGGAATCATGCTCGACCGCTTGCTCGGCCTCTTCTCCCGCGACATCGGGATCGACCTCGGGACCGCCAACACCCTGGTCCACGTCCGCGATCGCGGCATCGTCATCAGCGAGCCGTCCGTGGTGGCCATCGACGCCAAGACCCGGCGGGTGCTGGCGGTCGGCGCCGAGGCCAAGCGGATGGTCGGCCGGACGCCGGCCAACATCATCGCCATCCGGCCGCTGCGGGACGGCGTGATCAGCGACTTCGACGTGACCGAGCAGATGATCAAGTACTTCGTGGACCGGGTTCACGACCGCGTCGGGATGCTCGCCCGGCCCCGGATGCTGCTGGGGATCCCGTCCGGCGTGACCGAGGTGGAGAAGCGCGCGGTCCGCGACGCGGCACTCAACGCCGGCGCTCGATGGGCCCGCCTGATCGAGGAACCGATGGCCGCCGCGATCGGGGCCGGACTGCCCGTCAGCGAGCCGTCGGGCAGCCTGATCGTTGACATTGGCGGCGGGACCACCGAGGTCGCCGTCATCAGCCTGGGCGGGATCGTGGTCAGCCGCTCCATCCGGATCGGTGGCGACGAGATGGACCAGGACATCGTCGCGTTCGCCCGCCGCGAGTACAACCTGTTCCTCGGCGAGCGGACCGCGGAGGACATCAAGATCGCCATCGGGTCGGCCTATCCTGGCGACTGGGATGCCCAGCGGGTCGCCCTCCGAGGTCGCGACCTGCTGACCGGTCTGCCGCGCAGCGTCGAGGTGGGGGCCGACCAGATCCGCGAAGCGATCGAGCCGTCGGTCCAGCAGATCGTCGACACGGTCAAGGACACCATCGAGGAGACGCCGCCGGAGCTCGTCGCCGACATCATGGACCAGGGGATCGTGCTTGCCGGCGGCGGCGCGCTCCTGGCCGGGCTCGACCGCCGCGTCGCCGAGGCTACCCAGATGCCCGTCCACGTCGCCGACGATCCGCTCACCTGTGTCGCGCGCGGAACCGGGGTCGTGCTCCAGAGCATGGACGCGATGGACCGAGTGCTCGTCTCCGAGACCTACTCCCGCCCCCCACGCTGACAGCCGGCGCCGAGGGGATTCGATGACCTCGTTGCTCGCCAACCGGACCACTCGTCGTCGCGGGATGGCCTTCGCCATCCTCCTGGTGATCAGCAGCCTGCTGATGGCGTTCTCGTCGAATCCGACCGTGCGCGAGGTCCAGAACGGGGTCAGCTTCGCTTTCCGCCCGATCCAGGGCGCGGTCCATGACGTTGCCGCGGGCGTCGCCTCGATGGTCTCGGCGGTCACCGAGATCGATCGCCTGCGCGTCGAGAACGAGGCACTCCTTCAGGAGAACCAGCGCCTGACGACCGAGAACGCCAGGCTCGACGA
Organism: Candidatus Limnocylindria bacterium; assembly: GCA_041491485.1. Taxonomy (GTDB): domain Bacteria; phylum Chloroflexota; class Limnocylindria; order Limnocylindrales; family CSP1-4; genus SPCO01. The sequence goes on along the minus strand of JBGPVC010000166.1, from coordinate 1,237 downwards.
GATCCGCCGTGAGAACGAGTCGCTGACCGCCCTTCTCCAGTTGAAGGCGGGCGTCGACTTCAAGACGACCGCAGCGACGGTGATCGCCCGCGAGTCGTCCGAGTTCCGCCGCCTGATCGTCCTCGACCGCGGCACGAACGACGGGATCGCCGTCGGCGACGTCGCGATCGCCGCTGGCGGCGCCCTGGCCGGGCGTGTCGTGGAGGTCGGGCCGGACAGCGCCAAGGTCGTGCTCGTCAGCGACTCGAGCTCGACGGTCATCGGTCAGCTCACCACCAACGCGGCGACCGGCGAGGTGGTCGGGGGCCTCGACGACAGGGTCCTGGTGATGAACCAGATCGATTCGAGCGAGATCGTCACGATCGGCGACGAGGTCGTCACGGCCGGGATCGAGCTGGGTGGCGGGATCCGGTCGCCCTATCCCAAGGGGCTCCTGCTCGGCCAGGTGATCGACGTCCGGCGCGATGCCAACGACGTGGTCCAGACCGCCTACCTCCAGCCGGCGGCCAACCTCGACAAGCTCGAGTACGTCCTGGTGATCCTCGACTACCAGGGCGGCCTGCCGCCCATCGAGGAGCAGCCGGTTCCCTGCCCGGACCAGACCGGGACGCTACCGCAGGGCGAGCAGCCGTGCTTCAGCCCCAACCCCACCGCCTCACCGAGCACGAGCGCCAAGCCGAGCGTGAAGCCCAGCGTGGCGCCGAGCCCGTCGCCCTGATGCCCGTGCGGCTCGCGATCGGACTTCGCGATCTTCCGGCGCCAGCCCGCCGACCCAGGTGACGAGACTCATGACCCGACGACCGAGGCTCGGTTGTCTCTTCGAGATCGTCGAGACGCTCGTTCTCACCCTGATCATCTTCCTGGTCATCCAGAACTTCGTCGCCCAGCCGTACAAGGTCCAGCAGCAATCGATGGAGCACACGCTGGAGCCGGATCAATACGTTCTCGTCGACAAGCTGACGCCGCGCCTCGAGCCGTACCAGCGCGGTGACGTCGTGGTCTTCGCGCCGCCGGCCGGCTTCGCCCAAGCGGGCGGCGCCCCGTTCATCAAGCGCGTGATCGGCGTCGGCGGCGACACGGTCGAAGTCAAGGATGGCGAGGTCTACGTCAACGGCAAGGCGCTCGTCGAGCCCTACCTGTTCGCCGACGCTCCGGGCGATCCGCCCGAGCCCACGGTCGCGTCCCAGGAGTCCTGGACCGTACCGGCCGGCGAGCTCTTCCTGATGGGCGATCATCG
>JBGPVC010000165.1:0-5604 GCA_041491485.1 Candidatus Limnocylindria bacterium | reverse complement strand
CGACGAGCAGGCGCAGCGGTCGGGCCACCGTTTCGCCGGTCATCTGGTCTCCTGTTCGGATGGGCGATCTTCCGCTTCCAGTGTGACGATAATACGGGTCCCGGCGCCAGCCGCACTTTCCACACGCAGCCGACCGCCATGACGGCCGGCCCGTCCAGCCATGTTGGTCAGTCCCTGGTGGGTGGATTCGCGCTCCTCGCCGGGATCGAAGCCATTCCCGTTGTCGTTGATCTCGAGCTGCACTGATGGGCCCTCACGTCGCAGCGCGATCGACGCCCGCGTGGCGTGCGAGTGCCGAAGGACATTCGACAGCGCCTCCCGGGTGATGTGAAAGACGGGCGCCCGAGCGTGCTCGGGCAGGACGGCCGCGGCATCCGCGTCGATCGACGTCTCGACTTCGACCATCGAATTGAGCCGGACCTCCTCGGCCAATGCGAGGAGCGACCCAACGAGGTCGTGCTGGTCGAGCAACTCCGGCCGGAGCCCCATGATGAAGTTGCGGATGTCGCGGATCGTCATGTGCAAGGCATCGATCGCACGGTCGATCCGCACCCGAGCTTCGCCGGGGTCCTCCTCCATCACCTCGGGCATGTCCTCGAGCGACAGTCCGACCGCGTAGATGCTCTGGATGACGCCGTCGTGGAGGTCCTTGGCGATCCGTTCGCGTTCCTCCACGATCGCCAGGCGCTGGACCTGTTCGTGCAGCCGGGCGTTCTCGATCGCGATACCGGCATGAAGGGCGAACATCTCGACGAGGTTCTGATCGTCTTCGGAGAACTCGGTCGCGTCGATCTTGTCGGTCAGATAGAGATTGCCGACCGAGGCGCCCTTGACGGTGATCGGGACGCCGAGGAAGGAATGCATCGCCGGGTGATGCCGTGGGAAGCCTGCGCTGTCCGGGTGGTCCGAGATCTCGGGAATCCGGAAGGCCCGCCCTTCTCGGACGATCAAGCCCAGCAGGCCGTGTCCTCCTGGCAGGTGACCGATTCGCTCGCGATCGTCGGCGCTGATCCCGACGGTCACGAATCGCTCGATGACGCCGACCGAATCGACGATGCCCAGGGCGGCGTAGCGCGCCCTGACCAGCTCGCTGACCCGTTCCACGATGAGTTGGAGGACCGTGCCCAGCTCGAGGATGTTGGCGATCCCTCGGGTGGCGGCGTCGAGCGCCGCCAGCCGGTCGCTGGTCTGGGCGACGCACGCGCGCGACCAGGCGGCGTCGAGCGCCAGCTCGATGACCTGCGCCGCCAGCCGGGCCCCCTCCTCCGGCCCGTCCAGCCACAGCGCGCCGAGATGGGTGGGACCGGCCGAGGCGACGAGATCGGACCGAATGAGGCCCGGCTGCCCGTCGACGGCCGCGCGATCGCCGAGGGTGCCGGCGCCGAGACCCACGCCCGGCAAGGGTGGAGCATCGATCTCGAGGTAGGCCCCGTGCGCGCCGGCGATCACCAGCAGGGACTGCAGCGCAGCTTCGACACGTCGGCCGCGCATGCTCACGGGCTCGCGAAGCAACGCCTCGAGCGATTCGAGCAACTCGGCGAGCGGGAAGGCGCGGCCCACCCCCGCGGGATCGGACTGGGCGCTCCGGAGGGGACCATCGGTCACGCCACACAGGCTACTGCGTGACGGCGTGCCACGGCAGGCCGGGCGGCCTGTCCAAATGGGGCCATTTGGCGGCAGCCCACCATGAGTGCCCTCGCCAACATGCGCGCATGTCGTCCTATCTCTCTGGCACGGAGGCGCGATCGACCGTCGCCGCACCGGCGGCGGTCCGGCCCTCGACCGGCTCCCGTCCGGCGTTCCGCCAGATCATGCTGGCCACGGACATGGGTCCCGCTTCGGCCGCCGCGACCGACGAGGCGTTCCGGCTCGCCGGCGCGCTCGGGGCGCGCCTCCTCGCGGTCAGCGTGATCGATCCCCGCACCCTACAGCTGCCGGGCGGTCGATTCCGCAGCCGCGTCGATCAGGAACGCGGCCGGCTCGAGGAGGCGGCGGCCGAGCTGGTGCTGCGAGGGCGCCGCGATCAGGTCGCAACGAGCTTCCTGATCTGGGAAGGCGACCCGGCCGAGTCCATCGTCGACGCCGCGAAATCCGAAGGCGCCGACATCATCGTGGTCGGCAGCCACGGGCGGGCGGCACTAGGCCGAGCCCTGATCGGGAGCGTCTCCGACCAGGTCGTGCGTCATGCACCGTGCCCGGTCATGGTGGTCCGATCGTCGGTCGGCCGAACGGGCTGACTTCGGCGACTCGCCGCCTGCGCGATTTCCACTCACACCGGTCCGTTGCGGTTCCAAACCTCGGGCCGGGCGACGGATCGCCGCGTTGCTCCGTCCCTCAGCCGAGAGGCGCCTCACGGTGGTGCGCGTCGGCCAATGCTCCGAGCTCCAGCCGGTCGAGGAGATCCGGCATCGTCTCGGCCACGCGGGCTCGAGTCGTCGCGCGGAGGGTTGCCGTACGAACACCCCTCTCCTGCGAAGCCCGCTCGCCGACGACGGCTCCGGGCCCGATCTCGGCGACCGCGGCGCCGTCGACCTCGACCACGAACATCCCGTCGAGGACGAGGTACACCTGCGTCGACGCCTCGCCTTGCGTCATGAGCGCTTCACCGGCCTGGAGCGTCCGGATCGACGGCTTGGGTCCGCCGCGCATGATCTCGGTCGAAAGCTGGCGTTCGATCGCTGATTCGACGGCGCTCGCGATGGCCGGCGAGTCGGACGTGCCCCACGGCGTGTGTTCGCCAAAGGCCTCGTTGAACCACTTCTTGAAGTCCACGACCGCCGACTTCTGGACCAGGCGTCCGTCGTCGTCATAGATCCAGTGGCGCGGGAACGGGCTCGCCCCGGCGAGCTCGAACGTTGCCGACCCGTCGACGTTGATGGTCAGCGCCAGCGTCGTCCACGCGATCGACGGCCAGAACTGCCCGTACGGCTTGCGCGGCACCGGCCGCGGGGTCGGCAGACCCATCCGACCGCCGATCGTCTGGACGAAGCGGACCGAGGTCGGACCGATCTCTGGCGCCTGCTGGATGTCCGGCAAGTGCACGGCTGGAAAGCGGATGCTGGCCGGTCCAAGCCGCACCGTGGTGGCGCCGATGTGTCCGCCACCCAGATAGCCGTACCCGACGATCCTCCCATCGTCAACGTCGATGTATGCCCGCAGCTCATTCGCTTCGCGGAACCGGTCCGTCTTCCGCAGCTCCTCGAGGTCGTCGAGCCGATCGGGCGGCGGCTGGTCGTAATGCGTCACGCCCATCTCGAACGGGATCTTCGACAGGCCTTCGATGGCCTCCGACGGGATCCAGGAAACCGCGATGACGCTTGACTCGTGCCGTGTGCGCACCATGGCTCATCTTCCTCCAGCGGTCCCCCGGTGTCGACTGCGTGAGCCCCCAGATGCTAGCCGAACAAGCGGCCGCCGCGAGAGCGAGGACCCGGACACGGAGCGTCGATACAGGACGTTCGGCTCTAGGCGCGGTCGCCGAGTCCCCTGATGGTGACCTCGACGAACCGGTCACGGAAGGAGGCGGAGCCATGCGCGCCCTGGTGGTCTACGAGTCCATGTTCGGCAACACGCGGAACGTCGCGCTGGCGATCGCCGAAGGCCTTGGCGCCACGATGACAGTCGAGACCGTCGAGGTGGGCGCCGCGCCGACCGTGCTTCCGTCCGACGTCGACCTGCTCGTGGTCGGCGGTCCGACGCACGCCCACGGCCTGTCCACCCCCAAGTCGCGGGCCGACGCCGCTCAGCGCGTCGGCGGATCGCTCGTCTCGGCGGGACGCGGGCTGCGCGAATGGATTGCCTCCCTGAGTCCCGGAGCCGGTGTCGTCGCCGCGGCCTTCGACACCCGGATCAAGGGCCCGATGCTGTTCACGGGATCGGCCGCTACGAGCGCCACCAAGCTGCTCCAGAAGGCACGCGTCCGGCGAGTCGAACAGCCGCAAAGCTTCGTCCTGGAGGGTGCGACCGATCCCCTCGTGGACCGCGTCTCGAAGGAGCAGCTCGACGCAGCGCGCGCCTGGGGCGCCGGTCTCGCCTCCGACGTGGCGGCGGCATCCGGATAGCACGTCGGCCACACCGAGCTCGGCGACGCCGCCGCCGAGGCGGCCAGACTCGGGCCGGCTCGGCAGTTGCCTCGACCCCGGCAGGATCAGTCCGACCATGCAGGCCCTCGTCGATGGTTCCGGTCGTCGCCACGGGATGAGCTACGGCGCGGCGGCGGCTCGTGCTGATCGGCGGAGCGCGAGCCGGAGTCGCCGGGCCGCGAGCTGTTCATCTCGACCTGCCTCTCGTTGCACCCCGACGGTTGTCGAGTGAGTCCCAGCTTCGAGCTAACGGCCCGCCGGAACATCGCGAGGAATCGGTATTCCTGGAGGTCCCGCGGCTTCATTTGTCGTTGCCCATCGCCTTAGGGAGCTGACCGACCCGCGGCGCGATGGATCTCCATGCCATCCACCACGTAGAGTCGGTGCGTGGCCGCCTCAACCCGCGCCTTTGTCCTCCGACACACCCGCCTTCGGCCGGTCGTCGGGCTCGAAGAGCTGCGCCTGCACCTGGCCGACGAGGTCCTGCCGCTCTGGCGCGCCGTCCAGGTCGAGGCCGCCGACCCGGACGCTCCGCTGCCCTACTGGGCGTTTGCCTGGGCCGGCGGGCTCGCGGTCGGTCGGTATCTGCGCGAGCACCCCGAGGCCGTCGCCGGTCGGCGCGTGTTCGACCTGGCGTCCGGGTCCGGGCTCTGTGCGATTGCCGCGATGCACGCCGGCGCCGAATCGGCCATGGCCGTCGACATCGATCCCATCGCTGTCGCGTCGATCGAGCTCAACGCCCGTGCCAACGGCCGCCGGGTCGCGGTGGCGCGCCGTGACGTGCTCGATGACGACGCCCCCGATGCCGACGTCATCCTGGCGGGCGACTGCTGGTACGAGGCCGGGCTCGCGGAACGTGTGCTGCCCTGGCTGCAGCGGGCGCACGCTGTCGGGATCGACGTCCTGATCGGCGATCCCGGCCGCCGCTACCTGCCGGTCGATCGGCTGGTGGAGCTCGCCTCCTACGAGGTGCGTACCACGACCGAGCTCGAGGACCTCGAGCTCAAGTACGGCGGCGTCTATGCCCTTGGCCCGGCCGGGCAGGACCGCCCGTAGCGTCGGACGATCTCGACCATGATCGACAGGCGGAGCCGATCGCCGCGTGCACGTATCATTGCGGCTCGCGCGCCTGTAGCTCAGTGGATAGAGCGTCGGCCCCCGGAGCCGGACCGCCTGAGCGTAGTGCTTGCTGAGCGGGATTCCGAGGGATTCGGTCGGGGTTTTCGCTCTCCGTCAGCGAGCTGCTACTGGGGTCCCGCAACGACATGGCCAGGTCGACTCCGGTCTGGCGCGTGACGACCTGTTCCGGGCGGAGGGTCCGCGTCGTCGCCGAGCAGGCCGCCGCCGTGCTCCAGCGCCAGGTCGCGATCTGCCGATCGATCCTTCGATCCAGTTGATCCAAGCCCGCATGTCCATATATCGCGACGTGTCAATCGCACCGTGGCTCCAGGACGACGATCTGGGTCTCCCGCGATCGCTGGGCGGCGTAGGCATCGAGCAGCTTGTTGTAGACGACCCACCT
>JBGPVC010000164.1:0-5616 GCA_041491485.1 Candidatus Limnocylindria bacterium | reverse complement strand
GTCCGTCGTGGATGCGGCGAAGCGAATCCGCGACCCGCCGCAGCGTTTCGGGCCGGTGGACCGCCGCGTCCGTGACCGGCGACCCGACGATGAACCGGGTGACGAGGTAGCCCTCCGGCCGGATGAACGCGGTCACTTCCGGCCCCACGCCGACGCCCGCGGCGGCGACGGTGGCGGCATGCTCCACCTCGCGGCTGATCCCTAGCAGGTGTGTGTCGTTGCCCGCAAGGCGGATCACCCAGCGGTCCGCGATGCCGGCGGCATCGACCCGGAAGTTGCGGTTGGTGATGCCCCCCGACAGCGCGGTGAGCGTGAGCTCGCGTCCCGCCAGCTCGGGCACCTTCTGCATCGCCAGGACCAGGTGGTCGTGGAGCTCGCCGTGGACCGGCTGTTCCTGCGTCACTTGGTGAGAGCCACCCTCGCCCCTCCGGACATGCGACGGCGCGGCGATCGCTCGCCGCGCCGAATCGACGCTTGGGTGATGAAGCTATCCGATGACGGCCTCGCCGGTGACCGCGTCGGCCGACTCGATGTCGTGGGCGCGTCCCCGAACCGAGACCGCGTAGTAGACCGCGCCGGTGATCAGGATCGTCGCGACGATGACCTCGAACATCGGCCAGCTGGGCAGGTTGTCGATCGTCTTCCCAAACGGCGTGAAGAAGATCCCGAATGATGGGTTGGTGAATCCGCGGCCATCCCCGCCGAAGTCGCCGAAGAGCCCGGTGTCCTGCCAGATGCTGAAGTTGACCAGCATGACCCCGCCCCAGACGAGGGCCAGGATGTTCACCGGCATGCCCCACCGGCCGAGGTTGAACCAGGCCGGCTTATGCGGCCAGCCCTTCCGGCGGGCCGCCAGGACACCGAGGTTGCACAGGAAGTAGCTGAGGTAGATCAGGCCCGTGGCCGCGATCGACATGTAGAAGCCACCGAGTGGCCCGACCACGAGGATCGGAATGGCGGCGAGCACGCCGACCGCGATGGCGGCGTTCGCCGGCGTCCGGAACGTGTGGTTCACCTGGCCCCAGATGGACCCCAGCGGAAGGTGATGGTCCCGGCTCATCGAGAACATCATCCGCGTGGCGGCGCCCTGGATGGCCAGCGTGCACACGAAGACCGACGCGAGGATCACGAACAGGTAGAGCTCGCCCAGCGTGATCCCGGCGAAGAGCTCGGTCTGCAGGACGGCCTGGATCGTGGTGGCGATCGGGAACCCGCCGGCCTGGCCCTCGGCCATGGCGTCCGGGATGCTCGGGATCGCGAGGATCACGCCGAGGAGGAAGACCGCGCCGACGGCGCCCGAGATCAGGATGGACGCCAGGACGCCTCGCGGCGCCTGACGGCCGGCGTCGACGGTCTCTTCCCCGAAGGTCCCGGCCGTGTCGAAGCCGTAGACGATGAACAGGGCCATGAACATCCCGAGCGTGAAGGCCGGCAGGTAGTTGCCGCCCGTGGCCGCCTCGGCGCCGCCCGTGTCGAACAGGATCGAGGGCGACTGGTGATTGGCGAAGAACAGCAGGATCAGCGCGAACACGAACATGCCGAGGATCTCGGTCCCGACGCCGATGTTGTTCAGGATCGACAGGAGCCTGACCCCGAAGGCGTTGATCAGCGTGGTGAGGACCAGTGTCGCCAGCGAGACGAACGTGAACATCGTCGTGATCCCGGTCGGATCCGGCGAGTCGAGGAACGCCGACCCGTCGGGCATCGCGCCATGGATCCCGTCGATCACGAACGCGACGATGACCGCGACGGCGGTCACCGTGACGACCTGGGCCCAGAAGTAGAACCAGCCGGTGAACCAGCCCAGGGTCCGGTTGCTCAGCCGCTTCGACCATTGATAGATCGAACCGGCGACCGGGAAGTGGCTGGCGAGCTCGGCGAACACGAGCGCGACGAGGAACTGGCCGCCGATGACGATCGGCCAGGACCAGAAGAACGCCGGTCCGCCGAGGCCGATCCCGACGCCGAAGTTACCGAACGACCCCGTCGAGACGCTGATGAAGCTGAACGCGATCGCGAAGTTGGAGAGGAACCCGAGCGTTCGTCTCAGCTCGGGTTTGATCCCCAACGAGCGAAGGTGCGCGTCGTCGCGCGCCGCGATGTCATGGGAGCTGCCTGGTCCCGCCACGAGTTCTCCTCCTACCTCCGCACCGGAACGGGTGCGAGCTGTCCTCTGGAGTGACACGGGAGCGCCGGGGATCGGTTCAGCCACGAATCCCTTCATCCATGGCCGAACCTCCGCGGGAGGATAGCACCCGATTCAACCCGGTCGAACGAGATTCGTGCAGCCGATCCGCACGGCGCACCACGCGGCGGCGGGTCCGGATTCAGCGTGGCCGCGTGAAAGCGGCCGCGACGTTCAGCCGGCGGCGACGGCCTCTCGCAGTGTCACCGGGATCGGCCGGTGCAGCTCGACGGTCGTCACGTACCGATCCACCATCGCCCGGGAGTCGTTGACGCGAAGTTCGCTGAACAAGTAGGCGATCTTCCGGCGTTGCGACGCCAGGATCTCGTCCTTCGTGTCGAGGTCCCAGAGCTCGCGCTTGAACGGCCCGATCGCCTTCTTCCGGCTGGTGTACACGAACTGCTGGTTGGTCTGGCTCGGCTTGCGCTCGTCGGCCAGGTTCTCGAAGCACCACGTCTCGATCTCGCGATGGAGCGATTCGGGGAAGGCGGGATGCTCGTAGAGCGCGTTCTGGAAACCCGTCGCCAGGTGGATCTCGGCGGTCTCGACGGCCGGGAACCGGTGGAACAGCGCGTCCGGGAGTGTCGACGCCCCGTGCTGGACCGCGCCGGCGAGCCCATACGTTCGGGCAACCTCTCCGAGCTCGCGGAGCACCTCGAAGTCGAGCTTGACCTCGGCAACGCCGCCGTCCGGCAGCGGAACGCCGCCATGCGACGTCCCCGTCTGGACGCTGACCTTCGAGATCGAGCGGGCGCCGGGAGCTCGCTGCTCGAGCTCGCGCCGGTAGCCGTCGAGATAGGCGCGCAGCTCGGCGACCGTCGAGTTCTGGGTACCGACCTCGCCGATCTCGCCGCCGACGCTGATGGTGACCCCGTCGGTCTCGAGCGTCCGGATCAGTGCGGTCAGCTCGGCCGCGCGCGTGTAGTTCTCGTGCTGCTCCTCGTCGGCGTTTGGCTTGGACAGGTCGACCAGGGTCGAGGAGTCGATGTCGATGTTGCGGTAGCCGGCATCGACCGCGAGCCGGCAGGCGCGCCGGATCTCCTCGGTCATCGCCTCGGGATCGGCCGCGTACTTCCTGGCGTTGAACTGGTAGTGATCGCCCTGGATGAAGACCGGACCCCGCCAGCCGGCCGCGACCGCACCGGCCAGGACGGCGGTGGCGTAGTCGACGGGGCGCTGGAACGTGTACGTCTGCTCGCTCCGGGCAAGCTCCAGGATGACCGCGCCGACGTCGGCGGCGTGAGCCGCCTCGTACACGGTTCGGGCCATGTCGAAGGTCTGGGCGCGGAGGTTGATCGCCGGCACCGTGAAGCCCGAGACCTCGCCGCGGGCTCGGGCGTCATACAGCCCCTGGATGCTCGCCGAGCGAGCGCCGAGGATCTCGCTGGCCTCCCAGATGAGCCATTGCGCCGCCTCGATCGTGGCCTCGTCGATCGAGAACGCAGCGGTCCAGGCGAGGTCGCGGATCCCGGCGTCACGGAAGGCGGCCTCGTCGTCGATGACGAGCCGGTCGCCGTCGAGGTGTGCGCTGCCCGCGAGGCGCGCCAGCAGATCGGAAGGGGATGTCGCGACGTCGGGCATGGGGTCAGGCTCTCCTCGAGGGGGTCGGGCGTCCATGGTACCGGCCCCCCGAGACGACCGCGCAAGGGCCCTTCGGCCCGCTTCAGACGGTCGCTTCGGCCGCGTGACGGCGCGCGGCCGAGCGCGCAACGGCCGCTAGTAGCCGGGCTTGGTCGTCATGAGGATGACGATCGCCACGATCAGCACGGTCAGGAGCATCCCGCCCCGCTGGAGCTTCTGCCCGAGCTCCGCGATTTCCGGCGGCGGGCCGGCCGGCGCCCCGGCTGGCGGCGGCCCCGGAGGCGGACCACCGGCCGTGAGGTGGACCATCTTCTCGGCAGCTGGCGCCTGGACGAAGGCCGCATACAGGATCGCGATCAGGTAGAGGATGATGCCGCCGATCAGCCAGCGGTAGGACGCACTCGTCAGGTCGGCACCCAGGATGATGATCAGGGAGACACCGGTGATTCCCTGGACGACGGCCCCCGGCAGGACGATGCGGCGTTCGATCAGCTCGCTGAGGGCGGCGGCGAACGGTCCGTTCTGCGGGCTCTTCTGGGCCTGGCTCGCGATCACCGGGAAGATGAACGTCGGACCGAAGACCGCGATGGCGCCCATCACGTGCAGGAAGAGGAACAGCTGGAGCATCGGCACACCCTCTCATCTGCGGCGGACACGGGGCCGGGACGGGCCGTGTAAACGCGCCGCTGGAGGATAGCGCGTCCACCAGGCGGCGAGGTGGCCCGTTCACGCCCGCCCAGCGCATGCTCCGCGCGCTAGGAGACCCGCTTGGTCCTCCGGTTCACGAAGTCGACAAGGATGTATTCGCCGAGCCGCTCCGGGGTGGCGTAGAACGCACGACCGCGGTTCAGGCGGGTCATGTGCGCGACGAACTCGGCCAGGGCGCGAGACCGCTCGAGCATGAACGTGTTGATCGTGATCCCCTCCTTGGTGCAACGCCGCACCTCACGGAGCGTCTCGCCGATCGTCCTCCGCGTTGGCGGGTAGTTGAACTCGACCTGGCCGTCCTCGAAGTGCGCGGTCGGCTCCCCATCGGTGATCACCACGATCTCCTTGTTGGTCGACGGGTGGCGCTCCAGGATCCGCCGGGCCAGCAGAAGGCCGTGCTGGAGGTTGGTGCCGTACTCGTAGCCATGCCAGGTCAGCTCGGCGAGGGTGCCGGGCGGGATTTCGCGGGCGTAGTAAGCAAATCCGATGACCGACAGGTGATCACGCGGATACTGCGTCCGAATGAGCGTGTCCAGGGCCACGGCGACCTTCTTCGCCGCCAGGAAGCAGCCGCGCAGGAGCATGGACCGGCTCATGTCGAGGAGGAGGACCGTCGACGTCTGGGTGAGCTCCTCGGTCCGGTGGACCTCGAAGTCGGTCGGCCGGAGGCGGATCCGCCCTGTCGACCGGCGGGTCCCCGGGGCGTTCTCCTCGCGCGCGAGGGCGTTGAACAGGGTGCCGCGAAGGTCGAGGTGAAACGGGTCGCCGAACTCGTAGGGCTTGGTCGTCTCGTCGCGCTCCCCTCCACGGCCGGCCTGGTCGATCCGATGTCCGCCGAACGCGTCGCGCTGCAACCTGGCGAAGAGGTCGTCGAGCACCTTTTGCCCGATCTTCCGGTTGCCGCGAGCCGTCAGGGACAGGTGGTCGCCATCGGCCGTCAGGTAGCCGGCGTCCTGGAGGCGTCGCGCCAGCTCATCGAGGGCGTCGATCTCCCGGACGGCATCGTCGCCGAGCAGCTCGCGCACCTCGGCGCGATCGACGGCAGCGAGGTCTTCGGGCGACTCCACGCCTGACAGCGCATCCTCCAGCCGATCCATCGCCTGCAGCCGGCCGATCTGGGCCAGCGCACCATCCAGCCCGAG
>JBGPVC010000163.1:0-5626 GCA_041491485.1 Candidatus Limnocylindria bacterium | reverse complement strand
GTGATGTAGCCCTCATGACCGGCGATGTCGAACTTGTGGGTGAGCGCGTTGCGCTCGGCCGGCAGGCGATGGCGATGCGGCTTGACCGCCTCGGCCTGGGCTCGGGCGAGCTCCTTGCGAAGCTTCTCGATCTCCTCGAGGTCGGCGGCGGACACCTGCGCGGCGTCACCGTCCTTCTTCTTGCCGGTGCTGAGCGGCTGGCTTCGCTTCGAGTTGTCTCGATAGACGGCGATCGCCTTGAGGCCGAGCTTCCAGCCCTCGAGGTAGACGCGCTCGATCTCTTCGGCTGTCGCGGCTTCGGGCATGTTGACGGTCTTGCTGATCGCGCCACTGAGGAACGGCTGGATCGCGCCCATCATCCGGACGTGGCCCATGTAGTGGATGGACCGCTCGCCGTTGGCCGGCTTGAACGCGCAGTCGAAGACCGGCAGGTGCTGTGGCTTGAGGTGCGGGGCGCCCTCGATCGTCTCGTGCTCGGTCAGGTAGGCGAGGATCTCATCAACCTCTTCCGCGCCGTACCCGAGCTTGCGGAGGGCGGACGGGACGGTCTGGTTGACGATCTTGAGGAAGCCCTCGCCGACCAGCTTCTTGTACTTGATGAGGGCGATGTCCGGCTCCACCCCGGTGGTATCGCAATCCATCATGAAGGCGATCGTGCCGGTGGGCGCGAGGAGACTGATCTGCGCGTTCCGATAGCCGTGCTCCCGGCCGAGCTCGAGCGCCTCGTCAAACAGACGGCGAGACGCCTCGAGCACGTCGGTCGGGACACCTTCCTCGGGAATCTGATACGCGGCATCGCGATGCATGCCGATGACGCGCAGGAACGGTTCCTCGTTCTTGCGATATTCGAGGAACGGTCCGCCATGGTCGCGAGCGATGGTCGCGCTCTGGCTGTACGCCTCAGCCGTCATGATCGCCGTCAGGGCCGCGGCGAAGTTGCGTCCACGGTCGCTGTCGTAGGCGAGGCCGCGGCTCATGAGCAAGGCGCCGAGGTTTGCGTAGCCCAGACCGAGTGGACGGAACTTGTGGCTGTTCTCCTCGATCCGCGGCGTCGGGTAGCTGGCGTTGTCGACCAGGATCTCCTGGGCCGTGATCGTCAGCCGGCAGGCGTATCGATAGTCGTCGACGTCAAATTCGCCATCCGGTCGGACGAATTTCATGAGGTTGACACTGGCCAGGTTGCAGCTCGTGTCATTCAGGAATGAGAATTCTGAGCACGGATTCGTCGCGTACTGTCGTGCGCTGTTCGAAACGGGGTTCCAGTCGTTGATGGTCGTGTCGTACTGGATGCCCGGGTCGCCGCAGAGGTGCGCGGCGTTGGCCATCTTGCGGAAGATGTCGCGGGCCTTGTAGGTGTCCATCGGCTCGCCGCCGACGACGGCGTGGGTGGTCCAGTCCTTGTCGTCGACCACGGCCTGCATGAACTCGTCGGTCACGCGGACGGAGTGGTTGGCGTTCTGGAAGAAGACCGAGCCGTAGGCCTCGCCGGTGAAGGAGGGGTCGTAGCCGGCCTCGATCAGGGCCCAGGCCTTCTGCTCCTCGTGGGCCTTCGAATCGATGAATTCGAGGACGTCCGGGTGGCCGGCATCCAGGATCACCATCTTGGCCGCGCGGCGGGTCTTGCCGCCCGACTTCACGACGCCGGCGAAGGCGTCGTAGCCCTTCATGAAGGAGACGGGGCCGCTCGCCGTGCCGCCGCCGGCCATCTTCTCGCGGGAGGAACGGATGGTGGACAGGTTGGAGCCGGCGCCCGAGCCGAACTTGAAGAGCATCGCCTCGGTCTTCGCCAGGTCCATGATCGAGGACATCGTGTCCTCGACCGAGTTGATGAAGCAGGCCGAGCATTGCGGCCGCTGCTCGATGCCGACGTTGAACCAGACCGGCGAGTTGAAGCTCATCTTCTGGTGGACGAGCAGGTGGGTCAGCTCGGCCTGGAAGGTCTCGAGGTCCGCGTCGGTCGCGAAGTAGCGCTGTGTCTCGGCCCAGGCCGTGATGGTGTTGACGACTCGGTCGATGAGCTGGCGGACGGAGGTCTCGCGCTCCGGGGTGCCGAGGTGGCCGCGGAAGTACTTGCTGACCACGACGTTGGTGGCGAGCTGGCTCCAGAAGTCGGGGACCTCGACGTCCTTCTGCTCGAAGACGCTCTTGCCGGTCTCATTGGCGATCCCGGCCGTCCGGTACTCCCAGGTGATCTCGTCGTAGGGATGGACGCCCGGGCGGGTCCAGCGGCGCTCGAAGGTCAGGCCGCGGGTGGGGGAGCCGTCGGGGTTCTTGCCCGAGAAGCTGGCGCCGTAGGGGCCGGTCAGGTGGCTCTGTGCCGCCGTTCCCGTGCTCCCGGCCCCTGTCACGCCGGGCCGCCTGGCCTTCGACCTGGCCTGGGCGTCGGGAGCCATGACCGGGGTCGCGTCGCTCGCTGCTCGTGCCATCTGCCTCACTCCTCCGCGTGGATCGCCAGTGTGGTGGCGGGTACCGTTGTGTGTAGCTGCCACCAAATCCCGTCGCATGGGTCCCGACAGACTGGGGGCCGCGCTCTGGACCGGCGGATGCGGCCGGTGGAAGGGCGCTGTGGGCGTCTCGGATGATCAGGCGACCCCATGAACTTTACGCCGATGGGGAATGGCAGTCAATACCAAAACCACAAGATGTTGTGGTCAGTTCAGGGCCGTTACCGCTAGATGTGGTGGTTGGTGCCTTCCACGCTCGGGCGGGTTCTGTCCACGCACAGCGGGGAGCTGTCCACGGTCGGGTGGCGGTTGTCCACGGCGTTCCGGGCGGTTGTCCACGTGCCGTCCGGACGATGATATCGAACGACTGTACGGTTTGGCGGCTGCGCGTGGAATGCGACAGAAGATGCGCGCAAGGACTGTTGCGGCAACAAGACCGTCGCCGGCACCAGCGCGACGCTCAGGCTGGCGGATCGTCGTGTTCGAGTGGCGGATCCGTGGGCCGACTCGGACGGATACCGGCCCCGAGGTCAGCCATTGGAGTCCGTGCGCGAATGTTGTGTCGTGCGAGGAAACGGACCGCGCGGGCCCGGCCAACTGCCGGATGAGCGCCCGCGTGCAGACTCGCGGGTGTGGACGATCAGCGATTCGGGGCGGTGGTCCGTGCCGTCCGCCAGCGGCGCCGGCTGCGGCAGACGGACCTCGCCGTGAGGGCCCGGGTCTCGCAGCCGACGATTTCGCGGATCGAGCGCGGACACCCAGGATCGCTGTCCCTGGACACCATCCGCCGCGTGGCGGTCGCGCTCGACATCCGAGTCGAGCTGCTCGGGCGGTGGCGGGCGGGCGACCTCGACCGGCTCCTGAATGCCCGGCACTCGAGGTTCCATGAATACGTCGCCGAGGCATTTGCTCGTGGGCTCCCAGGCTGGCGGCTCGTGCCCGAGGTGTCGTTCTCGATCTACGGCGAGCGCGGCGTGATCGACTTGCTCGGCTGGCACCCCAGGAGCCGGTCGCTCCTTGTCATCGAGCTCAAGACGGACATCGCGGATGTCAACGAGCTCGTCGGAACCTTTGACCGCAAGGTGCGGCTCGGTCGGGAGGTTGCCGTCGAGCGTGGCTGGGACCCGGCGACGATCTCGGGTTGGGTCATCGTCGCGCCCGGCCGAACGAACCGCGCACGAATTGCCGCCCATGGGGCCATGCTGCGCTCCGCTTTCCCGATGGACGGCCGCAGCATCCGCGCGTGGCTGCGCCGCCCGACGGGCCGCATCTCCGCACTGTCGATCTGGCGTAATAGTCGTGCCGGGACTCCAAAGGCCGACCTGGCCCCGATCCGGCGGGTTCGCCCGCCCCGGAAGGCCGTGGCTTGAGCGTGGGTGCCGGCCAGTCGCGCGGATGTCGGCGTGTACTCGGAAGCGGGGAGACGCCACGGCTGGCCACACGAGTCCGCCCATGACTATTCGGACCGTTGTCGTCGTCGCGGGCGGCGGCGGGAGCCGTTGACCGTGGCCCGCCGGCGTCCGCCTATGCTTCGAGCCATGTCGCCGTTGTGGGACCGTGCCTGGCGGACGTTCTACTGGGTCGTGACGCGGCTTGGGCCCGTGGCGAGGCCGTGGGTGGAGCGATTCGGGCTCGGCAACGTCGTCGAGCTGGTCGTGCCGGGGCGGCGTACCGGCCGGGAGCGCGCCGTCCTGCTGGGTCTCCTCCGGGTCGACGGCGGGTGGTACCTGGGGCACCCGAACGGGGCCGCGAACTGGACGCGCAACCTGGACGCGGCGGGCGGAGCGACGCTGATCGTCCCGCGCCAGCCTCCGGCGCGGGCGATCACCGCGGCGCTGCTCCCGATCGGCGAGGAACGCCGACGCGTGATCGCCTCGACCTGGCACCAGCACCTGTACCCGGGTCGGGTCCTCTACTGGCTGGCGCGCCGGCACGTGGTGGCCGTCGGGCGGTACTACCGGATCGAGCTGGAGCCGCCGCCGGCCGGCAACCGGCCCGGTCGGCCGGGCCCGCCCAGCTCCTGACCGCCAGGGTGCCGGCGCCGCACGCCGCGCGGCCGTGGACCGGGCGTCTGGTCAGGACGCCCGGCCGTAGAAGGGCATCGCGGCGTCGTCGGGGCGCTCGAGGTCGACCAGGAGGGCGGCGACGCCGATCTCGCCCTTGTAGAGGCTGTCCCGCCGGAGCGCGTTCTCACGGACCTGCGGAACCGCCTGCTCGGCGAGATCTCGTGCCCGGGTGAGCCAGAACAAGTCCGCGCCCGCCCGGTACAGGTTCAGCAGACCGTAGGCTCGACCTGCGAGGCCGCAACACAGGTCGCCGGGTGCCGGATGACCCTCGTAGGCGGTCCAGGCCGCGCCTTCGGCAAGGCGCATGAACCGATCCTCGCCGAGCGTCCGGGCGGCCAGGGTCCAGAGCGGGATCATGCCGGCGGCACCGTTGCACCACGTGGCGGCGAGGGCGCCGTCGTCGGCCGGGCCGGCCTCGCGTGGCCAGACCAGGCCGCGCCCCAGGGGCAACGCCATCCGCTCCAGCTCTGCGAGTCGAGGTTCCAGCGCGGGCGGCGCGGCCCCCGTGCTCTCCGCCCAGCGCAGCTGTGCATACAGGAACCCGGTCCAACCGTGCGCCGCGCCCAGGTACAGAACGATGCCGGTGTCATCGGCTCGCCGGGTCGCCGGCGTCAGCGCCTCCATAGACGACAGCTCGGCCCAGACATCGGCGGCGAGGCGGTTGCCCAGCTCGACGAGCTTCGGCCGTTCCTGCGCGCCCGCCGGCATGGCGTCGAGCAGCATCGCCAGCCCGAGCAGCATGCCGCTGCGACCGAACGAGAGGTCGAGCTCCGGACCGGCGTCGCCACCAAGCGCGAGGACGCCTTCGATCGCGCCGTCGCGCGCCGTCGCATCCCCACGGGCGTCGGCGATCGACGCGTCGACCAGGTACACGCCGGTCGCGCTGTGGTGGATGCCGGTCGTCCCGAAGTCTTTCGGGGTGATCTCCAGCGTCTCGTTGACGAACGCCTCCGCCCTGCCGAGACCGGCCATCGCCTTGACCGACCAGAGGTCCGCCAGCGCCAGCAACCGCTCGTCGTCGCGGGCCAGGGCCATGCGCAGGATCCCGTAGGCGATCCCGGCCGCGCCCAGGTTGACCGATGCTCGCGGCGGCTCAAGGTCGGACGCGAGCAGGGG
>JBGPVC010000162.1:0-5656 GCA_041491485.1 Candidatus Limnocylindria bacterium | reverse complement strand
GACGTCGTTCGGCGGCCGACCATCGCTGAACCGGGTCAGCGCCTCATAGCCGACCACGGCCCGGTCGGCCAGCTCGACGATGGGTTGGAACACCGGCACGAAGGCGCGCTCGGCGATGACCGCGCGGATGCGTGCCTCGCTAAGCGCGGTGGCCGCCCGCGAGCGGACCTGCGGCCCGAGCAGGGCACCGGCGAACGCGGCGCACTCGGCGAGGACCGCCTCGTGCTCGGCGAGGGCCTGCTCCTTGCCCGCGCTCGCGCTCACGATGAGCAGGCCGACCACGTCGTCTTCGCTTCGGATCGGGACGTAGGCGAGGACTTTGATCGCGTGCTCAACGCCAAACGCGTAGTACGGGTGATCGGGCGCAGGGTGCCAGTCCTCGATCCACGGACCGCGGCTCGCTCGCTCGCGCAGGTAGGCGACCCGGCCGGGCGGGAGTGCGCCCGACAGCGTAACGGGACGACCGTCTCGGTCGAGGCTCGCCAGCGGGACGACGTCGCCGTTCGGCTCGAAGCCGAAGAGGGCGACCGCGCCGAAGCCCGCCAGCGCCACGAGGATGGCGCCAATCGCCCCGGCCGTCGCCTCGGGCGTCTCACCGGTGCGCATCGCTGCGAGCGCCGCCGCGAGGGCTACCCGCGCATGGCGATCCTCGGAGAGACGCAGCTGGGTGCCCATTCGAGCGGCATCGGGACGATCGGCGACCTCGGTCGACTTGTCCCGCCCGTCGGACCACCAGGCCTGGCCGGCCGCGCGACGTTGGGCGCGCCGCACGGTTCGCTCCGAACCGGCGCGCGACGAGGTCGACCCCACCGTCATCCGCTAGCTCCTTCGAGGAGGACAACCCGGCGCGCGGCGAGTCGTCCCACCTGGTCCATACATAGTTGACCCAGGAGGATCACCGTACTGGGAGCCCCGGGGGGTTGCCAAACACCCGATGGGACCACCGCACCAAGCCGATCGTCCTGGGGTTCATTGGACGCTGACCGTGGCATGCAGACGCGACGACCCGTCGCCGCCGCTCAACCCGCTCCGGGCGGGGCGACGACACCAACTTGCCATCGTGTGGCGAGAAACGACTGCAAATGGGCCGCATTCGGGCCGCTGTTCTTGATGTGATCTCAGCCACGAGGCGCGAATGATGCAGTCGGCCCATTGTCGTAGCCGACTCCACGTGCGACCGTAGACCGCGGACGAGCCTCGCCAAGGCCACGGTAAGGGCGCTGAGGGAAGGAGCGACAGGATGGGCATCATCAGCTGGATCGTGCTGGGCGCTATTGCGGGGTTTCTCGCGAACATGATCGTCGGGGGACGCGAGGGGCTGATCGGTACGATCATCCTGGGCATCGTCGGGGCGGTCGTGGGCGGGTACGTCGCCGAGTCCGTTTTCCACAAGGGCGACGTGACGGGGGTCAATATCGAGAGCATTGTCATCGCCGTGGTCGGGGCGATCGTCGTCCTCTTCGTGTGGCGTGCGCTCACCAGGAGGCGGGCTTCCTGATCGTTTGGATCGACTGCTGACGTCCCCGCCTTCGTTGGACTCCAAAGACCCCGTCCCGACCACAGTCGGCGACGCCGTGGGATGGGAGGCGTGACGACGGGGGAATCTCGGCCCTTCGGCCTGCGTCGGGGCTGGCACCGGTTGTGAGCGACTAGATGTAGAGGGGCCGAAAGGAGGTATTTCTAGCTAGCGGAATCATGACGAACTCGGCGAGGCCGTACCGGGCGCCCGCGCCAGAGTCTGGACGGAGGGTAGCGGGCACCGTGGCGGCGCGCCTGACGCTGGTGACGCTCGATTGCAGGCCCTTCGACATCGCGACGAGCGTGGGCCGGGTCGACGCTCCGGTCTATTCGCCTACGGTGCTACGCCTGCGGGACCAGTCCTGAGATCCACAGGAGTGCAAACGCGGCGGCTCACGCGTGGCTCCGTTCTTCGACCCGGCGGCGATCGACCGTTTCGAGCTGGAAGGTCGAATGTTCGATGTCGAAGTCGTCGGAGAGGCACTCACACAGGGCATCGAGCGTCCTCGCGGCGTCCGCGCCCTCCGCGAGGATGACGTGGGCCGACACGACGTTCATACCCGAGGTGATCGTCCAGGCGTGGAGGTCGTGGCAGTCAACGACACCGGGCGCGTCGAGGATGTGCTGCCGGACCTGATCCATATTCACGCCCTTCGGGGTCGCTTCGAGGAGCACGTCCGTGGCCTCGCGCAGGAGCGCGAAGGTTCTCGGCAGGATGAGCAGCCCGATGAGCGCCGAGGCGACAGCGTCCGCCTGGGTCCATCCCGTCAGCGCAATGGCGATCGCGGCGACGATGACGGCCGTCGACCCTGCGAAGTCGCCCATGACTTCGAGATAGGCCCCGCGCATGTTCAGGCTCTCGCGCTGGGCGTCGCGCAGCAGGAACAGCGACACGGCGTTGGCGGTGAGGCCGACGACCGCGACCGCGAGCATCAGCCCCGAGGAGATTTCGGGCGGCTCCGACAGCCGACGCCACGCCTCGATGAGGATGAAGGCCGCCACCCCGAAGAGGAGGAAGGCGTTCGTCACCGCTGCGAGGATCTCGAGGCGCAGGTAGCCGTAGGTCCGGCCGTTGGTCGGGCTCCGACCGGCGAACCAGATCGCCAGCAGCGCCATCCCGACCCCCGCCACGTCCGTGAGCATGTGCCCCGCATCGGCGAGGAGCGCGAGACTGTTGGCCGCGATGCCGCCGACGAACTCGACGGCAAGAATCGCCAGGCTCAGGACCAGGACGGCGATGAGCCGGCCGCGGTTCGCCGCCGCGGCGGTTCCGTGAGCGTTGGCCATCAGGTGATCTCGGACACGTGCGTCGCCGCGCCAAGCACGAGATCGTTCGGGCGCGCGGGCTCGCTCATGCCGGCCGCGCTCCGGTAGCAACGGGCAGCCCGGCGAGTCGCCACTCAGGGAAGCCATCCTCCAGCCGACGAGCGCGTCGTCCGGCACGTCGGAGGAGCGCTACGCCCTGCGGCGCGAGCGCGCAGTAGGGTCCCCGGCAGTAGGCGACGATCTCGACGCCCTCGGGCAGGTCCGCGAGGTGCGCCTCGAGCTCGGCGAGCGGGATCGAGATTGCCCCGGCCACGTGGCCGGCCTCGTACTCCTCGGTCGGCCGCAGATCGATGACGACCGCCTCACCCGATTGGACCCGCGCGAGGAGCTCGGCACGCGTCACGGCCTCGACCGGCTCGCCCATGTACGCGCGCGCCGCCAGCTCGGCATCAGCAAGTCGGCCAGTGGCGACCGTGCGGACCGCCGTGAGCAGCCCGTACACATCGTCCCCGGCGAGACGGTACAGGATCCGCGTCCCGTCCCGGCGCGAGACGACGAGTCCGGCGCGCCGCAACGCCTGGAGGTGCGCCGACGCCAGGCCGACCGAGATGGAGGCCCGTGCGGCGAGGACCTCGACGCTGCGCTCGCCCTGGGCGAGCAGGTCGAGGAGCTCGACCCGGTGCGGGTTGGCGAGCGCGCGGCCGATCCGAGCGAACTGCTCGTGCAGCTCGTCCATCGCCGCGCGATCAGGGACGATCGCGTCTGTTCGTTCCGCTCGCACCAGGTGCGCCTCCGGGCTTCGGCAGCTCGCCGCGACAGCTCTCCGCGGCCTGCTATTCTAATAGTCCTTGGAATGCGTGGATAGGCCACCGAGACCATGGCGCGATCCGCCGCGGCAGGTGAGGGAGACAAGGACACCGCGTCATGAAGATGCTCATCATCCTCAACGAGCCGGCCTACGGCAATGAGCGGACCTATAACGGGCTGCGCCTCGCCCTTTCGCTCGCCAAGGCCGAGGAGGTCGAGCTCCGGGTCTTCCTGATGGGCGACTCGGTCACGGCGGCGAAGCCATTCCAGAAGACCCCGGAGGGTTACTACAACCTCGAGCGGATGCTCCGCGGTCTCGCCACCAAGGAAGTCCCGGTCGGAGCCTGCGGGACCTGCATGGACGCGCGGGGCCTGACCGACGTGGACCTGACGACGGGCGCCCACCGCTCCTCGATGGCCGAGCTTACGGCGTGGACGATCTGGGCCGACAAGGTCATCACGTTCTGATGGCACGCCGGACGGTCCTTGTCCTCGGCGGCGGGGTTGGCGGGCTCATCACCGCCAACGAGCTCCGACGCCAGCTCGATCCGGCCGATCGGGTCATGCTCGTGGAGCGCGAAGCGCGCCACCTCTTCCAGCCGTCCCTCCTCTGGCTGATGGTGGGCCGTCGCCGGCGCGACCAGATCGAGCGGCCGCTCCGCGACCTCCTCGCTTCGGGCGTCGAGCTCGTCGAGGCCGAGGTGCGCTCGATCGACCCAGCCGCCAGACGCATCGAGACGACCGCCGGGGTCCTCGAAGGCGATGCGCTTGTGGTCGCGCTCGGGGCCGAGCCGGACCGCGACGCTGTGCCCGGGTACCGTGAGGCGGCGCTCGACTTCTTCTCGCCGGATGGCGCCGCGGCCTGTGCGCGCGCGCTCGACTCATTCGGGGGCGGCCGCGTCGTCGTGACGGTCGCGGCTCTCCCCTATAAGTGCCCCGCCGCGCCCTATGAGGCAGCCCTGCTGCTCGACGACGAGCTGCGCCGCCGGGGCAGCCGCGAGCGCTCCGAGATCGACGTCTACAGCCCCGAGCCCGCCCCGATGCCGGTCGCCGGTCCCGTAATGGGTGCAGCCGTCGTCGGACTCCTCGAGGCGAAGGGGATCCGCTTCCATCCTGGGAGCCGGGTCGAGCGCTTCGAGCCCGGCAGCCACGAAATCGCCTTCGCCGACGGGAGCCGCGCCGGGTACGACCTGCTCGCCGGCGTTCCACCCCATCGAGCGCCAGCAGTGGTCCGCGAATCCCAGGTTGCCGGCGACGCGGGCTGGATCCCGGTGGACCGGGCCACGCTCGAGACCCGCCATCCCGGCGTCTACGCGATCGGTGACGTGACGACGATCACGCTCGCGAACGGCAAGCCGCTGCCGCGCGCGGGCGTCTTCGCCCACGGTGAAGGCCTCGTCGTTGCCCGCCGGATCGCCGCATCGTTCGCCGGTCGTGCGGCCGCGGCCGCCTTCGACGGAATGGGCTATTGCTGGGTCGAGGCCGGGGCCGGACGTGCCGCGTTCGCCATCGGCGAGTTCTTCGCCGAGCCGGACCCGACGCTCGCCCTCCGAGCAGCCGGGCGGTCGTGGCACGCCGGCAAGGTGCTCTTTGAGCGCTCGTGGATCGGTGGCCGCCTGGAGCGGCGACTAGCCCACGCGGGCCTCGTCGTCGGCAGCCGGCTGGCGGGGTTCCGGGTCACTCTCTGAGGACGCGATGCCGACCCAAGTTGACCAGGTCTTGAGGAAACCCGGAGGTCAGGTGTGACGTGGCACGCGCAGACTGATGCATGCAAGGCCGATGCCTTGCGCGAATCGGCGTAGGAGAGACACGAATGATGGGTTATGGCTTTGACGGCGGGGCGTTCGGCTGGATCTGGATGCTCGGCGGCCTGCTCGTGATGATCGGCTTCGTCGTCCTGATCGTGTGGGCTGTCGGTGCCGTGAGCCGCGACGGGACGAGCAGGGAGCCCGAGCGACCGACGGCGCTCGACATCCTGCGCGAACGGTATGCCCGCGGGGAGATCACCCAGCAGGAGTTCGAGCAGGCGAAGAAGACGCTGGGGTACTGATCGTGGCCAATCGTC
>JBGPVC010000161.1:0-5662 GCA_041491485.1 Candidatus Limnocylindria bacterium | reverse complement strand
GTCGGACTCGTCTGGATGGGCCAGGGCATGAGCTTCCTGGCTGGCTCCGGGGGCATGTACGGCGACAGTCGCTGGGCCATCGCCGGCGCTGCGCTGGTCGTGCTGGGCGCGGCGATCGGGTGGTCCGCCTTCAGGAACCGCCGCCGGGCTTGAGCCAGCCGGTCCACGTCGCCTCGTCCGGGCCGACGGTGACCAAGTTCCCGAAACGGATCAGCGGCAGTCTGAGCAGGTTCGCGTCTGCCAGGAGGCGCGCCACGATCTCCGCGTCGTCGAGCCGCATGTGGGCGAGCCCCTTGTCGCGGTAGGCCCGTCCATCCACGTCCAGGAGCGCCCGGGCGCCGACCTTCTGCACGAACCGCTGCAGCTCCCCGGCGGCGATTGGCCGCTTGCGGAGGTCGGCCGAATGGACGGCGATCCGTCGCTCTCGGAAGAACCGCAGCGCGGCGCGCGTCGCAGCCGAGTCTGCCCTGCCGAAGACATGGATGTCCGGCATCCTCTTCGTGGGGGTCTTCGAGAGCGGAGCTGGCATCGGATCCCGGATAGCCTACGACCGCCGGCGCCCGGTCTGGGCGGGCCAGGCGACCGGGTACCATGACCGCCACAGGAGGTGCCGCCTTGACGGTCTGGTTCACGCTGAAGCTCGACGATCGCCCGGGATCATTGGCACGCGTCGCCTCCGCTCTCGGCGATCGCGGCGTCAACATCACCGGGATCGTCGGCGTGGCCGAGGACACCGACGGCGCGCTCATGTTGACGACCTCGGATCCGGCCGCAACCCGCGAGGCGTTCGCCGTGCTCGGGCTGGCCTACGAAGAGCACGATCCGGCCGGCGGCCTGGAGCCGGATTCGATGTCCGTCAGTGACCTGCGCCCCGGTGCCAGCGGGCGAGGTTCTCTCGGCTGATGGTCCGACGACGAGCCGTCGAGGCGGCCGCGATCCGGTTCGATGTCATCGACCGGCCCGAGGCGATCTCGGCGATCACCGCGCGGGTCACCGAGCTTGGCGGCCGGATCCGGGCGCTCGCGACGGTCCGCGAGGTCGACGGCGATCCGCCGCTGACCGAGATCGAGCTCGAGGTCGAGGGCGTCACTCAGGACGCCCTGTCGGCTGGACTCGAGAGCCTGCCAGACGTCCGGTCGATCCACCGCACCCGTGCCCTCGACCAGGTCTTCGGCAAGCGCGTCATCGTCGTGGGCGGTGGTGCCCAGGTTGCCCAGGTGGCCCTCGGAGCGGTCAGCGAGGCCGATCGGCACAACCTGCGCGGGGAGCGGATCAGCGTCGACACGATCCCGCTCGTCGGCGAGGCGCACATCGCGGCCGCGGTTCGGGCCGTGGCCGACCTGCCGCGGGCCAGGCTGCTGGTGCTCGCCGGCTCGATCATGGGCGGGGACATCAGCGTGGCCGCCGAGGAACTGCGGGCGGTCGGGATCCCGATCATCGCCCTCAACATGGTCGGCTCGATCACCGAGCACGTTGACCTGGTCGTTTCCGACCCGGTCCAGGCCGGCACGATGGCCGTCATGGCCGTGGCCGACACCGCCACGTTCGACCTGGCTCGCCAGCGCGGTCGCCGGTACTGAGCGGACCGCCCGTGCGCATCGCGACGTGGAACGTCAATTCGCTCAAGGCCCGCCAGGAAGCCGTCGAGCGTTGGCTTGAGCGAGCGGCCCCGGACCTCCTGCTCCTCCAGGAGACCAAGCTGACCGACGGCGATGCGCCGGTCATGGCCTTCGCGATGGTCGGCTACCAGCTGGTCCACCACGGCGAAGGACGCTGGAACGGCGTGGCCATCGCCGCCCGGGACGGGCTCGCAGTGAGCAACGTCGTCACGAACTTCGGCGACGGTCCGGTTCGGGATTCAGGGCCGGGCGGGGCCGGCGCCGACGTGGCGAACGAGGACGACTTCAACCCGTTCGACGAGGCACGGATGCTGGCCGCGACGGTCGACGGCCTGCGGGTGGTCAGCCTGTACGCGCCCAATGGCCGGATCGTCGGCTCGCCCTTCTACACGGGCAAGCTCGCCTGGTTCGAGCGGCTCGCGCGCTGGATTCGGGAGACGGGGGCGGCCAGTGGATCGCTGGTCCTCGGCGGCGACCTCAACATCGCCCCGACCGACCAGGACGTCTGGGATGCGGCCGCGGTCCACGGCGGCACGCACGTCTCGGAACCGGAGCGCGAGGCGTTCCGGACGCTGCTCGATCTGGGTCTGGCCGACGGGTACCGTGCGCGCCACGACGAACCTGGACGGTATTCGTGGTGGGACTACCGGGCTGGCAACTTCCACAAGAACCTCGGCATGCGCATCGACCACCTGCTGGTCTCCGCTTCGGTGGCGGCGCGGATCGTGGACGCCGAGATCGACCGTCAGGCCCGCAAGGGCCCGCCGATCCCGTCCGATCACGCACCGCTGTCCATCGATCTCGACCAGCCTGGTCGTCCGTTCGACCCGGACTGGACGGGGGCGCTCGCCCGGATCGCCTCGCGAACCCGGCCACCGCGCTGACGTCCTGGAGAAGGGGTCGGCCCGCGTCGTGTCTCGGTGGCCACGCGTAGGCTCGGCCCTTCAATGATGGTCCGCTTGGGCAGCAGCGTCGCGGCGCGATATTCACGCCGGACGGAGGCCAGCTCGTCCGCGGTGAGCACGCCCGGTTCGGTCACGTCGACCTCCTTCACGATCCGCTGCCCCCGTCGTCCCCGCCGATCCGCTCGCGACGTCGGTTATGCCGCCGCCCGCCCGCGCCTGATCCACTCGCCACCACGGGCTCGGGTGCGACGGGAATCTCCGGAAGCTCCGTCTGGTCGGCCATCCCGGACAGGATGATCCGGCGCAGCTCGGTGTCGATCGCCGGATCGGTCTCGAGCTGGTGGTAGGCGGCCAGCCGACGACCGACCTCGTCGATCGCTCGCTGGTAGGCGTCCTTGGCACCCAGCCTCGTCCACGCCTCACGGTTGTCGCGATCCACGATCGAGCTCGGCAGGTAGAGCTCCTCGGGCCAGTGGCGGGTCGTGTGCTCGGCCATGATCAGGTGCTGGTCGGCCATCAGCTGCTGGATCAGGCGGTCGACCGGAAGATCGTCGAGCGGCTGGACCTCGCGGACGAACCGCAGGGCCTGGCCGCACATCTCGTCGTCGAAGACGAGCTTGGGCAGGCTGAACACGAGGAGGAAGTCCAGCATCCCCGGGCCCGACACGGAATTGACGCCGGCGAGTGCCGCGATCAAGGCGCTCCCGAATGTCTCCGCGCCGGCCTGCGCGTCGAGGATCGGACCGTCCGAGAGCGCCATGTACGACTGGGTCGGCAGCCCCAGCGACTTCCCGACGGCGACGTACGCCGCATCGAGCTGGAGCGCCTCGATCGCCGACATCGGCGAGCTGGCGATCTTCATGTGGAAGGTCGCCGGCGCGCCCCCGAACAGGACGGGAGCCCCGGGCCGGATCACCTGGGCCATGGTGATCCCGGCCAGCACGTCGACCGTATGGAAGACCGTGGCCCCGACGGTGGTCACGGGTGCGATCAGGCCCATCAGGGTGACCGGCACGATCTCGACCGCCACGCCCGCCTCGACGCAGTCGATCAGGTTCTGGCAGGAGTCCTCGCTGTATCGGAAGTTGCCGGTCGCGGTGATCGTGAAGATCGACATCGGTCGGGCGATCAGGTCCGCCCGGTCGTGACGGAAGAGCTGCATCATCTCGACCATGCGCGGGACGCCGTGCTCGGTGAACGCGCCGGAGACGACGGGCTTGTTCGAGTTGGTCAGGGTCATGTAGAGCCGCCAGGCATCCGAGACCTGCGCCTCGATGTCGGCGTTGGTCGAGAATGCCGTGGCCAGGTACGGGATGTTGGCCAGGCCGTCGGCGAGCCGGACGTACTCGACGAAGTCGGTGGAGTCCGCCAGGCGGGTTTCGCCGGTGCGATGGTCGAGGACCTTCAGGCCCGACGAGCCCGGCACGAAGTGGACGCGGTCGCCACCCAGGTCGGCGTGCGGCTCCCCCGCCCGGTCGTACAGGACGAACGAGCTCGGGGCGTCGGCGATCGCCCGCTCCACGACGTTCCGCGGGAAGAGCACGCGCTGACCCGAGTGATCGAGGGGCAGGCCGTGCTCGAGGAGTCGCCGGCGCATCTCGGCCCCGCGGATCTCCATGCCGACCTCGGCCAGGACCCGCTCGGCCTCATCGACGATCCGGGCGGTGAGCTCCTCACTCAGGATCTGCAGGCTGGGACGCATCCACTCTCCTCGGGGCCGACCGTCGGTCGATGGTCCGGCATGGGATTCCCAATGCCCTCAGCGTTGCGCCTGATGCGCCCCGGCGTTCCAGCGGGCGGGATGGTGCCGGGACCGGCGCACATGGCCCAGAAATGGGTGACGCCCGATGGCGGATGTCTCCGCCGTCGGGCATCAGGCCGAATCCCCCGGAATGAGGCCACGTCGAACCGTACCAAAGTCCTGGGACCAGTGCAAGACGGTCGCCAACAGGACGTGGTGCCGCTCGGCACCACGTCGCCGCCACTGCTGCGCCTGCGCCATGGCGTCAGTCCAGGGTCACCCGCTCGTGCCAGTGCGGGACGTGCGTGGCGAGGCCCAGGTCCCGCACCTTGGGCTCCATCGCGATCTGGGCCTCGGGGTCGCCGTGCACGAGGAAGACTCGACGCGGATAGCCAGGATCCCCGGGATGCTTGCCTGCGATGAAGTGACGGAGCCAGTCGAGCAGCTCGCTCTCGTCGGCGTGCGCGGAGAAGCCGCTGATCGAACGGACCTGGCAACGGACGCTGCGGACCTGGCCGTCGAGCTTGACCTCCCTGGCGCCGGCCTGCAGGTGGGCGCCGAGCGTTCCCTCGCCCTGGTAGCCGACGAACAGGATCGTGGCCTTCGGGTCGTCGATCAGGTTTCGCAGGTGGCCGACGACACGGCCGCCGGTCAACATCCCGTTCGAGGCCACGATCATGTACGGCCGCGGCGCTCGGGCGATCGCGTCGGACTCCTTGACGTTGTTGGTGATGATCTGCTTGGGGTAGTCGAGCGGGCTCGCGCCCTCGCGGAGGAGCTTCGCCGTCTGCTCGTCGTAGTCCTCGGGATGGTGGCGGTAGACGTCGGATGCCTTCGACGCCATCGGCGAGTCGAGGTACAGCGGCAACATCGGGATCTCGCCGCGCTCGATCAGCCGGTCGAGCTCCCAGACGACCTCCTGCGTCCGGCCGATCGCGAACGACGGGACGAGCAGCACGCCGCCGGCGTCGGCCACCATCCGGATGGTCTCGGCCAGGACCCGGATCGCCTCGGCCTCGGGCTCGTGTTCGCGGCCTCCGTAGGTCGACTCGACCAGGACGTAGTCGGCCCCCGCCATCGGCGTGGGGTCGCGCAGGATGGGGGTTCCCGGCCGGCCCAGGTCGCCGGAGAACACGATCTGCCGCTCCTCCCCGCCGTCCTCCTCCTGGATCCGGAGCCGGATGATGGCCGAACCCAGGATGTGACCGGCGTCGACGAAGGTCGCCAGGATGCCGGGCGCAACCTCGATCTCCTCACCGTATCGAACCGGCCGGAAGTGGCCGAGCGTCTGCTCCGCGTCGTTCGCCGTGTAGAGCGGCTCGTCGAGGTCGATGGCCAGGTGGGGCGGCTGCGCGCGCAGGTCGGCTTCGGGATCGCGCGGCCAGGTCGGCGGGGCG
>JBGPVC010000160.1:0-5819 GCA_041491485.1 Candidatus Limnocylindria bacterium | reverse complement strand
GTGCGATCCGAAGCGGACGCTCGGGCCCGCGCTCGCCGCCGCGGCTCAAAGGCGGACGACGACCTCGAGTGGGCCGTCCTTGCGCAGGACCTCGGCACTGGTCAGGCCCCGCCATCGATGGAGGAGCAGGTCGCACGACGCCTCGCCGACCCGCAGGCCACGAACGACGACCTTGGTCAGCTCGGACGGCAGGTTCGGGCGGTCGAGGGTGAGGCGCTTCGAGGCCGCGTCGGCCTGGAGCCCGAGGATCGTGCCGATGGTCATCAGCGTGGCGCCGGCGGCCCACGCCTGCGGGGAGCAGGCGACGGGATAGGCGATCGGGGCGCCGGTCGCCGCCCGGTCGAAGCCGCAGAACAGCTCGGGCAGGCGGAAGGCCGGGAACTGCTGGGCGGCCGCCAGCAACCCGCCGGACAGGTTGCCCGCGGCGGCGTCGAAGCCGTAGCGTCGCAGGCCTGCCGCCGCGATCGCCGTGTCGTGCGGCCAGACCGTGCCGATGTGGTAGCCGATCGGGTTGTAGCCCGGCTGATCGGCGGCATACGTCCGCAGGCCCCAGCCGGAGTCCATGGCGCTGGTGCCGAGGGCGGCCGCCACGGCCGGCGCCTGATCGACCGGCACGATCCCGCTCCACAGGCAGTGGCCGGGGTTGGAGCCGATCGCGTCGACCGGACGCTTGGAGCGGTCCAGGGCCATCGCGATGGATCCGTCCGGGAGGCGGAAGCGCTCGGCGAAGCGGCGCTGGAGCTCAAGAGCCTCGGCCTCGAGACGATCAGCGAACCCCCCGTCTCCGCGACGTCTGGCTAGCCGCGCCATCCGCCGCTTCGCGTCGAAGACATACCCCTGGACCTCGGCCAGCGCGATGGGCGTCTCGGCAAGGCTGCCGTCGAGCCAGCGGATGGCGTCGGTCGAATCCTTCCAGCCCTGGTTGCGCAGCCCGCTCTCGGCTCGCCGCTCGTATTCGACGAAGCCGTCGCCGTCGCGATCGCCCCACTTGTCGATCCAGTCGAGGGCGGCCAGCGCATTCGGCCAGAAGTGCTCGACGAGCTCGTCGTCGCCGGTCCAGTCGTACGTCTCGCCGAGCAGGATCAGCCAGAGCGGCGTCGCGTCGACCGAGCCGTAGTACGGCGAGAACGGCAGCTCGCCGGTCCGGCTCATCTCCCCGGTCCGGAGCTCGTGGAGGATCTTCCCGGGTTCCGCATCGCGCCATGGATCCTCCTTCGTGGCCTGGCGCCTGGCCAGGATCTCCAGCGTCTCGAGCGCCAGCCGCGGCAGGAACGGCAGGCACTGCAACGAGGTGATCAGCGAGTCCCGGCCGAACAGGGTGGCGAACCACGGGACCCCGGCGGCGATGAACGGCTCGCCGCGTGGATCCGTCGACTCGAGCAACCGCAGGTCGCTCATCGATCGACTGATGACCTGGTTGATGAGCTCGTTGTCGGTTTCGATCCGGGCACCGGACTCCAGCCAGGCGGCGTGCGCGTGTCCGGGATCGAGGGCATCGGGGTCCAGCCCGTGGAGCGCCTGGTCCGGCTCGCTGGTCGCGTGCACCGTCCAGGCGATGACCTGGCGCTCGCCGGGTCGCAGCGGGCCCTTCCACCGGGCGACGACCGACCCTCCCCGGTCGTCATCGGCGGCCTCGAGGACCGGAGCGGGATCGAACGCCATGTGTGTCCTGACGGTGACCCCGTCGAGCCCGAGGTAGCCAAAGACGAGGCCGCCGTCCGCGGTCACCTCGGTCGGCAGGAGCTGACCTCGGCCACGTCGGGCGTAGCCGCGGACCTCGAAGATGTCCGCGTAGTCGGCGTCGAGCTCGAGCTCCACGTCCAGGTCGAACGTGACCGGACCGTGGTTCTGGATGTCCAGGCGCTCGCGGTATGCCTCGGCAATGGTCCGCTCGCGACCGATCGAGATCGTCTGGCGCAGGATCGTTCCGCCGCCGCCCATCTTGTCGCCAGGGTCCTTGCGGAACTCCGGGTTCGTCGCCTGGACGACGCCACGCCAGCTGCCGCCAGGATCGGAGTGGAGGACGACCGGCCGCTCGCCGGCGATCCGGAGGGCGCTGCACGACAGGATCCGGGTGTCGCCGTCGTACAGACCCATCCCGCGGCTGTCCGGATGGATGTCGCCGAACGCGTCGGACACCAGGTAGAGGTCGAGGTGCTTGAGCACCTGGGCCGAGCCGAGGTCGGTCGCCTTGACGATCGGGCGCGGCCGGGCGGGGAACAGACGAGCCGGTGCGCTCGGCAGAGGCTCCACGAGGCGTGCCACGCCCCGAGTCTAGGGCGCTCGCCCGAACTCGTCATCCATCGCGGGGCGGCGACCTCAATCCAGCTCGCCCCGGAGTTGCGCGAGCGTCCGTTGCAGTGGCGCCCGGGTGTCCTCGCGCGGCAACTCCGGAAACGGTGTCAGCTCGAGCGCGTCGTCGATCTCGAGGTCGCCTCGATGGACCCGCCGACCGAGCTCCGCGATCG
This sequence comes from Candidatus Limnocylindria bacterium, assembly GCA_041491485.1. GTDB lineage: Bacteria > Chloroflexota > Limnocylindria > Limnocylindrales > CSP1-4 > SPCO01. The sequence continues at coordinate 3,351 of JBGPVC010000160.1, read as the reverse complement.
TCCGGAACGCCTCCGCCTGCTGCGTCGCGAATTCGGGGCCGGCGTGGTCGCCGTGGCCCGGGACGACCGTCCCGCGAACCAGCTCGGCCAGCCTGAACGCCGTCTCCGGCCAGTCGAGTGGATAGGCGTCACCGAAGTACGGGACCGCGCCGCCTTCGAGCAGATCGCCGGCAAACACGACGTTCGCGTCCGGCACGGAGACGACGATGTCGTGGTCCGTGTGCCCACGTCCGAGGTAACGAAGCTCGACACGACGCCGGCCGACCTCGATCGTCGCCGTCTCGGCGAACACACGATCTGGCGGGTCGACCTCGACCTCCTGCAGGTCCGCGGCGATGCTCGGCTCGTCGGCGGCGATCCGGGCGCGACGAACGTCTCCGGTGCGGACCATGAACGGAGGGCAGGCCTCGTGCCCCCAGATCGTCGCGGGCCGGAACACTCGATTACCGAATGCGTGGTCGAAATGGCCATGGGTGTTGACGACGACCGTGACCGGATCCGTGGTCAGCTGGCGCAGGTCGGCCAGGATCTCGCGTCCTTGCGGATAGGTGGAGCGCGTGTCGATGACGAGGGCCGCGCGCTCGTCGAGCACGACGCCGATGTTCTGGTCATAGAACGCATAACGGCGCACGAAGACGCGGTCGCCGATCTCGGTCCAGGTTGGCACGAATGCATCGTACCGATGCGGCCGGGCGCGTACGCTGCCCACGTGCCATCGATCGTCGGTCACGCCACCACCGCCGACGGGACGGAGCTGCTCGTTCGTCATTGGCTGCCCGACGAGGCGGCGGCCGGCGGCGCCTGGGCCGGGCCTCCATGGGGACACGTGCTGCTGGTCCACGGCCTCAGCGATCATTCCGGCCGATACGAGCAGGTCGGGAGCCAGCTGGCGTCGGCCGGCCTGGACACCTGGTCGTTCGACCTCCGCGGGAATGGCGGCTCGGGTGGCAGGCGCGGGCACGTGGAACGGTGGAGCCAGCTGCACGACGACCTCGCGGAACGACTCACCGCCGTGCGACGGGTTGCGGGGGACCGGCCGGTCGTGTTGTACGGGCACTCGATGGGGTCGCTGATCGTGCTCGGCTACCTGCTCTCCAATCGACCGAAGCCCGACCTCGTGGTCGCGGGTTCTCCGGCCCTTGACAGCACCCTGGCCAGCTGGAAGAAGCTGCTCGCCCGGGTCCTCGGACGCGTCTCGCCGACGTTGCCCATTCCCAACGGGATCGACGGTCGGACGCTGTCGCGCGATGCGGCCGTCGGGGCGAGGGCCGCCGCCGACCCGGACACCTGCAGGATCTCCACGGCGAGGTTCGCGGCGGAGGGCCTCGCCGAGCAGGCCAGGGTCCGGCGCGAGTATCGCGGCCTGACCGCCCTCCCGATGCTCGTCCTGCACGGCCTCGACGACGGCCTGGTGCCGCCGGCCGCTTCGGAGATCCTGGCCACGCTCCCGAACGTCGAGCGGCGAACGTATCCCGGGCTGCGACACGAGCTGCACAACGAGCCCGAGGGCCCGGGGATCCTCGACGAGGTGATCGCCTGGATCCGCGACCGTGCTACGATCGAAGCACAACCAAACACCGCCTCCGGGGAGCGCCTCGCGCGCTGAGAGTGTGGCAAGTGCCACAGACCCGCGGAACCTGATCCGGTTCGTACCGGCGAAGGAAGCAGGCCCGTCGACTCGTTGACGCCGTCCCCGTGAACCGGTGCCGCGTCAATCGTGCTCGATCGGAGGTTCGGATCTGATGACCACCACCCTTCACGGAGCGGCGCTCGCCGCCCGACCGGATACCCGCTGGCGAACACGGGACATCGTGATCGCTGCCGTCATCGGCGTCGCCTTTGGCGTCGTCTTCTGGGCCTGGAACCTGTGGTGGGGCGGTCCGATCGAGGCCCTGTTCAGCTTCGCGCCGCCGCTCAAGGACCTGGCCTACGCCATCTGGCTGGTGCCGGCCGTCCTGGCGCCGTTGATCGTCCGCAAGCCGGGCGCGGCCTTGTTCGCCGAGATGGTCGCCGCCGGCGTTTCGGCCATCCTGGGCAGCCAGTGGGGCGTCGACACGCTCCTGTCCGGGTTCGTCCAGGGCGCCGCAGCCGAGCTGATCTTCGCCTTCACGCTCTACCAGTCGTGGTCGTATCTCGTCCTCGCGATCGCGGCGATCGCCAGCGCCGCCGCCGCCTGGATCCACGACTGGGCCATCTACTACGCGGACGTGGACCTCGGCGTCCAGCTCGTTCGCGGCCTGCTGATGGCCGTCTCCGCGGTGGTCCTGGTCGCCGGCGGGTCGGTTGCCCTGCACCGCGCGCTCAAGCGTGCCGGTGTCCTTGACGGGTTCCCCGACTGACGACCGAACCGGCGGCGACCGTCCCGGACTCGCTCGTCGCCCGGGAGCTCACGGTCAGGTATCGAACGAGCGACCGGCTCGCGCTCGACGGCGTCACCTTCGAGCTTCCGGCCGGGAGCACGATGCTCGTCGTCGGGCCGTCGGGGTCGGGCAAGAGCACGCTCGCCCTGGCCATCGCCGGCCTGATCCCGCGCGACGTCCCGGCGACGGTCGGGGGTTCGCTCGATCTCGACGATGAGCCCGTATTGGGCCTCGAGCGATCGGCGCTCGCGGGCCGAGTCGGCCTGGTCTTCCAGGATCCCGCGACGCAGCTGGTCATGGAGCGGGTCGAGGACGACGTCGCCTTCGGCCTCGAAACGAGAGGCTGGGCGGTCGAGCGGATGCGCCGGCGTGTTCCCGAGGCGCTGGCCGAGGCCGGACTGGACGGGCTCGGTCGGCGTCGATCGCGGCGCCTGTCGGGCGGCCAGCAGCAGCGACTCGCGCTCGCGGGCGCGCTGGCCGCTCTCCCGGGTCTGCTCGTGCTCGACGAACCCACCGCCAACCTCGATCCGCCCGGGGCGGAGGCGTTCCTGGAGCGGGTTCGAGCGCTCCGCCGGACACGGACGACGACCGTCGTGCTGATCGAGCATCGAGTCGAGCAGGCATGGTCGATGGCGGATCTCGTGCTCGCGCTCGACGTTCATGGGCGCCCGATCGACGTCGGTCCGCCGCGAGCGGTGGCCGAGCGGTCGGCCCGACGGATGCACGAAGCCGGCATTTGGCTACCGGCCGCGGTCGAGCGGGTCGCGAGCGAGCCATCCACGGGGACGTCGATCGCGGGAACAGGCCCGCGTCACCAGAATCGAGCGGTGCCCGCGCATTCGATGGATGCCGCGATCGACGCCCGTGACGTCACGTATGCCTACGAGCACGGTCGTCCGGTCCTGCACGCGGTGTCGCTCGCGATCCAGCCGGGCGAGCGAGTCGCGCTCGTCGGCCCAAATGGCGGCGGGAAGTCGACGCTGGCGCGCCT
>JBGPVC010000159.1:0-5884 GCA_041491485.1 Candidatus Limnocylindria bacterium | reverse complement strand
GCCGTCAGGGACAGGTGGTCGCCATCGGCCGTCAGGTAGCCGGCGTCCTGGAGGCGTCGCGCCAGCTCATCGAGGGCGTCGATCTCCCGGACGGCATCGTCGCCCAGCAGCTCGCGCACCTCGGCGCGATCGACGGCAGCGAGGTCTTCGGGCGACTCCACGCCTGACAGCGCATCCTCCAGCCGATCCATCGCCTGCAGCCGGCCGATCTGGGCCAGCGCACCATCCAGCCCGAGCGGTTCGTCGCCCTCGAACGGCACGCGCTCGCCAAGCCCGCCAGGGAGCAGCAGGTCGAGGTTCGAGGCCAGCTGGGCGAGGTCGATCAGCAGCCGATCGTCGCGTAGGAGCGCCTCCATCATCGATTGGAGCTCGGCACGCTGCTCCGGGCTCATCGAGCGGAGGAGCGACTGCATGGCGGCCATTCGCTGCGCCAGCTGGTCGATGATGTCGTCGAGGGTCCGTGCGCCCGGGAAGAACTGGCCGTGCTTGGCGAGGAAGGCCGAGGCATCCGGGTCGCCCCCGGCGATCCGTTCGCGGATGAGCTCGTTGAGATCGCGGACCATCTCCCGATTGGCCGCCAGGTCCTCGGGCTTCATCGACCGGATCGCGTCGGACATGCCGGACACGTACTGGTCCAGCACCTGCTTGCGCAGCTGCTGGACGAGCTCGTCGAAGCGCCTGCGGGCATCCGGCTCGAGGAAGTCGTAGTCCTGGAGGCCGCGGATCCGGCCACCCACGTCGGCAGGCAGGGCATCGAGCTGGTCGAGGCGGCGCGCGGCCACGTCGCGGAGCATGGAACGGAGCGCCGGGTCGGTCGTCGCGTCGGTCTCGGTGGGATTCGGCGCCGCCGGCTTCGTCGTGTCCGGCCCGCTCGCGCCCGTCGCCTCCTCGAGGCGGCGCTCGACACCATGACGCTCCTGCCCCACGATCTCGTCGAGCTCGCGCCGGATGTCCGACAGGACGTCGCGGAGCTGATAGCGCTCGAGCAAAGCCTCACGGCGGCGTTCGAGGCGATCCATCAGGTCGCGCAGGCCTGCCAGATCGCCGCGCGTGGCGTCGCCGGTCCGCCAGCCCCGCTCCATCAGGCGTCGGAGGGCCGCGGACAGGTCGCCCTCCTCCATCACGTCGTCGGCGAGCGCCGCCAGGATCTCGTCCGCGTCGAGGTCCGCTACCTGCTGGCTGCCGTCCCAGCGCGAGTACCGCGCCCGTGCGATGGGGCCGTCGACGGCCGCCCCGCGGGTGGACGGGCGGGGCCCGGGCGCCAGGTCGCGTGGATCCGGCGAGTACGAAGTCACCGGTGGTAGACCGTCCCGCCGGGGATCCGGTCCTTGTTGAGGCGTCGGGCGAGGTGCAGACCCTCGAGCAGGAACTCCACCGCCGAGGCGATGACCGCCGGCTCCTCGGCGCCGTCGGTGACGTCGAAGGTCCCGAGGCGCCGAACGGCCGACGCGAGGCCCGGCACCTCGCCCATCCAGGCGACGTAGTCGCGCGACGGCGTCCGATCGCCGGTCTCGACGGTGAACCCGTCCTCGAAGGCCTCGATGACGCCCTCGAGCTCGTCGACCGAGACGTGCCGGCCGAACGTCGTGTGCAGCGCCTTGGTGATCAGCCGCTCGACGACCCGCTCCTCGGGCGTCTCGTCGCCGGCCGACTCGAGCTCGACCTTGCCGACCGTCGACGCGATGACCGCACCGAGGTCCGAGACCCGTGGTGCGCCGAGCGGCTCGCCCAGCCGAACCGCCCGTTTGAGGGCGGCAGCTTCGAGCACCTCGGCGTTGGCGACCGAAACCCGGACGCTGACACCGGACCGCTGGCTGATCTCCGGCGAGCGCCTGGCCAGATGGGTCAGCTCGGCGACCAGCTCCTCCATGAACGGCGGAACGACGACCGATGGCACGCCGTCCTCGGCACCGAAGCGATGCTTCTCCTGGCGGACGATCGCCATCTCGTGCTCGAGCGTCCGTGGATAGTGGGTCCGGATCTGCGAACCGAGGCGATCCTTGAGCGGCGTGATGATCCGGCCCCGGGAGGTGTAGTCCTCCGGGTTGGCCGAGGCGACCACGTACAGGTCGAGCGGCAGGCGGACGACGAACCCGCGGATCTGGACGTCGCGCTCCTCGAGGATGTTGAGCAGGCCCACCTGGATCCGCTCGGCCAGGTCGGGGAGCTCGTTGATCGCGACGATTCCGCGGTTGGCGCGTGGGATCAGCCCGTAGTGGAGGGTCAGCTCGTCCGACAGGTAGCGGCCCTCGGCGACCTTGATCGGGTCCACCTCGCCGATGAGATCCGCGATCGTGATGTCCGGAGTGGCCAGCTTCTCGGCGTAGCGGCGATCGCGCGGCAGCCAGTCGATGGCGGTTCCGTCACCGTCCCGCTCGACGATCGCGCGGGCCGCGGGACTGACCGGCGCGGAGGGGTCGTCGTTGAGCTCGCCGCCGCGGACGACCGGCAGCCACTCGTCGAGCAGGCCGACCAGCAGGCGCGCCATGCGCGTCTTGGCCTGGCCGCGCTCGCCCAGGAACACCAGGTCCTGGCCGGCCAGGATCGCGTTCTCGATGGCCGGGACGACCGAATCCTCGTAGCCGACAACGGTCGGCATGATCTCGCCGCCCGCGGCCAGGAGCGCCAGCAGGTTGGCACGGAGCTCGTCCTTGACCGTCCGGGATCGCCACCCAAAGGCATTGAGCTCGGCGAGGGTGGTGGGTCGAGGTTGGGACGACATCGGGAACCTCAGTTCGGGGCGGGAGTCGCGGGAGGGTGCGCCGGCGTCGGCCGGCCGATCGACGTCGGGCTGGCGGTGGCCGTTCGGTAGTCGGAGATGGCGGCGCGGACGCGATCCGGGTCGGTGTCACCCGCGGCTTCGAGGCCGTCGAGGACGGCGCGGCGCGCGTCGGCCTGGACCTCGAAGTCACCGGCGCGACGACCGATCCGCATCGCCAGCTCGGGCACCACGCCCCAGCCGAAATGCTCGAGCCGATCGTGCGCCGGGTCCCACGTCGCGAGGACGGCCGGTCCGAGACGCTGCACGTGACCGTGGACGTCGCGCGAGACCGGGCGGACGTAGTGGGCAGCGACGACGCGCCGTCGATTGCCGTCGCGGCGACGGAGGACGAGGACCACGCCGAGGCGTGACAGCTCGTCCTCGGTCAGGCCAACGGGTGGCCGCCGCAGGTCGTCGAAGACGGCGTCGAGCGAGTCGGCCTGGATCGTGGCGGCCAAGCCATAGCCGATCGAGGCAGCCCGGACCGCGAGCCGTGCGGCCGCGCCCCAGGTGTAGGCCGGCAGGTGATCCGACAGCTCCGCGGCGACCAGCAGCGTGGTGTCGGGCTTGATGCGGGGCCGGTCCGTGGGGGGGTTCGCGCCGTGCGGCCAGCCGAGCTCGGTAGCTTGCGGCAACCAGCCGAACGTCTCCGATTCCCCTGCCAGTTCCACGACCGTCGTCTCGGGCGCCACGAAGTCGAACAATGCCCCGAGCAAGGTCGTCTTGCCCGTGCCCTGGCCCTCGCCGGCAACGAGGAACGGGACGCCCGCCTCGACCAGCAGCCAGAGCGTCGCCGCCAGCTCGGCATCGAGCGTGCCCGCACGGATCAGCTCGACGACTGAGCGCGGTTCCGGCGGAACGGGGCGAAAGGCCCACCGGCCCTGCGCGTGGGGGGTGTCGGCCACGGAGACTCCACTGGAGCGGATTGGATGGGTCGGACGGGCAGCGTACGGCCGGGTCTCGGGAGCGTCAAACGGCACCCGCCGTCACTTCACCGACCGACTCGATTCGGATCCAGCCGCCAGATCGTGGTCCCCTTCAGGTTGCCGAGGAAGCTCGGACCGTGCAGATCGAGCACCCAGATGGAGCCGGCGGCGGCCGCCAGGCCGTGGACACCGGTCTCGAACCCGAACTCGGCGACCGGCTCGCCGGTGCCCGAATCGAGCACGCTGACGGAACGCGCCAGGCCATTGGCCACCCAGACGCGCCCGCCCTCCACCGCGAGGTAGACGGGCCCTCGCCCCACCTTGAAGGTGCCGGCCACGAGGTTTGTCGCCGGATCGATCCGGCTGACGGTGCCGTCACCGGTGTTCTCCACCCAGACCGATCCGTCGGCGATCGCCACCCAGTTGGGCTTGTTGCCGACCGCGATCGTCGCAACCACGGAGCCATCGTCTGGATCCACGCGAACCAGCGTCGAGTCGCGATCGCTGGCGACCCAGATGGCGTCGGCGGCGATCCGGAACCCGTCGGCACTCGAACCCACCTTGAACGTCGCGTTGGCCGCATTCGTGGCGGGATCGATCCGCACGAGCGACCCGTTGGTCCGGTCCGACGCCCAGACGGCGTCGGGCCCGGTCTGGACGTCGTAGATCTCCCCGGGGATGGGGATCGCAGCCAGTTGGGCACCGCTGACCGGATCGAGACGGGCCACCGTCCCGCTCCCGCCGCTGACCCAGATCGAGCCGAAGCCGACGGCGACGCCGCATGGTCCGTCGGGCACGGCGAACGTCCTGTCGATGGCGTTGGTCGCGGGATCGATCGCATTGACCTCGCTTCGGCCGTACGAGGTCACCCACACGAAGCCAAGCCCCTCGGCGAGTTCGCAGGGGCTTGGAATCGCCTCGATCCGTGCGACCGCGAGGTCGCTCCCGCGCGGCCCGGGTGACGCAGCCGGGACCGACGGAGTCTCCGGCGAAGGTGACGGTGCGTTGCCCGAGGGAGCCGACGAGATCGACGAGGCGGCGGTTGGCCCGATGGGCGTCGGGTCGGTGGCACCGCCACACGCAGCCGCCAGGATGGCGATGGCCAGCCAGGGCCCGATCCTCGTGCGCATGGCGCGGATCATAGGCATGACGACCAAGCCGTTCGCCTGCGTCCCCGGCCGACGACCGTGGAATCATGCCGGCTGTTGGCAGGATCTCCAGCGAGGATGAGCTGATGACGAAGGCCCCCGATCTGACGGTCGTGCCGCTGACGCCGGACCGCTTCGCCGACGTCGCCACGCTGTTCGAGGAGGGCGGCGATCCGAGGTGGTGCTGGTGCGCCTACTTCCGCGTCCGCGGCACGGACTTCTCGGCCGGCAGCAAGGCCAGGCACCGGTCGATCCTCGAGACGGCGGTCACGGACGGCGCCGTTGTGGGACGCGCGCCCGGTCTGGTCGCCTACCAGGGCGGTGCCGCGGTCGGCTGGATCAGCATTGGGCCGCGCGACGACTACGAGCGCCTCGCTTACTCGAAGGTCCTTGCGCCAGTCGACGAGACCCCGGTCTGGTCGATCGTCTGCTTCGTCGTCGGCCGGCGCGCCCGCGAGCGTGGCGTCGCCGCCGCGCTCCTCGAGGCGGGCATCGTCTACGCGCGCGACCACGGCGCCCGGATGCTCGAGGCGTACCCGACGGAGATCCCGGAGGGTCAGCGCATTCCATCGGCAAACGTCTATCGGGGCACGGTCTCCATGTTCGAGCGGGCGGGTTTCGAGGTCGTCGCGCGGCGACAGTGGAACGCGTCAACGCCCGTTCGGCCGATCGTCCGGCTCGACCTCGGCGGCCAGGAGGCGCCCTGAGCCGGCGACCGGCGGTCTCGTGCGCGCGCCGCGTGGCCGCGGGACGCCGCCCTGGCGCGGCGGCGTGGGTGTGACTGCGGTGGATCGGCGACGGGGGATCTGGGCCGATCTGGGCCGATCTGGGCCGATCTAGGCGCGGGCAAATCCCCATACACTCGCCCTGGTGGCACGGTGAAGCCGTGGGCGGCAGTTGGGCCCCAGATGCTCCCGAGGTGGCAGATGGGGACGAATCGCCCGCTCTTGGCTGATCCGGGTTGGATAACGCTGAGCCGGGTGGCATATGGGAATACGGGCCGCCACGAACCGCCTTGACGCCAAGAGCCGCGTTGACGCTGCCCACGT
>JBGPVC010000158.1:0-5930 GCA_041491485.1 Candidatus Limnocylindria bacterium | reverse complement strand
GACGGGCTTCGGCACGTCCCGAAGTCGAAGAACCTCAGGCGGTCCGTAGTCCGTGCACACGATCGCTCTCATGGGTCTCCGGTTCGACTTGACATCTGACCTGACCGGCCTGTCCCGAGCGTCGGGCGGTCGGGTTCGACGGGACTGACCGATACCAGGGGCATTCCCAGGTCACGCACTCTCTTGAGTAACCCGTGCAGCGCGGCCTGGTCGATGATCGGCCCGGTGATGAGCGTGTCATCGCCGTCGAGCGTGATCGTCAGGCCCTCGAACCAGTCCGCCCATCGAGCGTCGAGCTGGCCCGTGATCCGGATCTGATAGGCCATCGGTTGGCCTGGTTCGGCGTGTGGGTCGAGTTCCTGGGGCATCGCTCCGTGTCCGTTGCGGCTAAGCATCGCCAGCCCCGATCGGTGGTCTGCACGGGCAGGTTGTCCTCACGGCGGTGTGCGTGTCATACCTCCCAGAAGCTCTTCGGCGGCTGCCGAGGTCGACGATCGCCCGGTCTCAGCGCTGGACGGAATCGGTGACCGGGACGGCGGCCAAGGGTCGCCGCCCCGGCGCACTACGAGGTGACGGTGGCCTGACCCAGGGCCGCGAGGGACGCGCGATCGGTCGGGTCAGAAGACGTCACCCCCGGCACGACCGGGTGGCTGAACCCCTTGGCGAGGAGCCAGATCGGCAGGATCAGCTCGAACAGGCCGCCAGGGAGCATGGCGAGCATCCCTGTGCCCTGTTGCACGTCGGTCACTCCGAACATGGCCAGGGCGGCTCCCGCGAGCAGCACCGGATAGCCGATGAGCCCAAGGACTGCAAGCGGGCGTGGGACCAGCTTCGATCGATACAGCAAGAAGGCGAAGATCCCTCCGGACGCGCCCGTGAAGAGATAGAGCAGCACGATGGTCACGTCGTGTTGTGCCTGGAATAGTGAGCCCAGCGATTGCGAAACGGACGCATCGACCGTGCCGTCGCGCGCCCCGTTACCGAGCGCGAGCACGATGAGCGGAGCCATCATGTAGATGAGCACCACTCCGAGTTCGGCGACTCGCAGACCGACGTATCCAAGGGCCAGTGGCTCACTGGTGTGTCTCAGGAACGGAAACATGAGGACTGCGATACCCACGACCGCGAGGCCGTCGACGAACGCGAGGAGCGCGCCGGCGGCTAGCCCGGTGGCGTCGCCGGAAGCACCGATCAAGTAGTTCGGGCGATCCAGAACCCCCTTGATGAGCGTATCGGCCGCGATGAACGAAACGGTGGCAATCAGGAACAGCAGACCAACGATGGCTGCGGTCCTTCTGGAAGATGTCATGGCTGTTCTCCCTCGTGTGTTTCGCTCACACCTGGCTCAGGCCGGCCGGTCCTTGGCGGCCCCTGTCGCTGGTCTGCACAGGCAGCGTGCCCCCTCGACGGTATGAGTGTCATACCTCCCAGGAGCTAATCGGGGGACTAATCGCGGGCGCCCTGGAGGGCGCACAGGGTCGGGCCGGCGGACCGCCGGCCCGACCCGGCGTCGTCGCCGAGGCTGTCCAGGTCAGCCTTCGGGGCGGCGGCCCTGGGACAGGAGTCCCAGGGCTCGTCCCTTGGCGGCCGCCTGCGTGCGGCTGCTCACCCCGAGCTTGGCGTAGATGTTGCGGGCGTGCGCCTTCACCGTGTGCAGCGACAGGAACAGCCGGACCGCGATCTCCTGATTGGTCAGCCCATCGGCGATGAGGGGGAGGACCTCCAGCTCGCGCCGGCTGAGCGGTTCGGCCAGGCGGGTTCCAGCAGCCGGCGTCGTCGGCGGGGCATCTTCATCAGCCCCATCGACGGGAAACGCCGCCAGCAGCCGCCGAACGTAGCCCGCATGAACCCCTCGAGAACACGCCTCGTAGAGGAGGCGTGCCATCGGCGCACCTTCGTCGACGAAGAGGCGAATGAAGCCGCCCGGCTCGGCCATCGCCAGCGCTTCATCCAGCAGTTCCACGGCCTTGGCCCTCTCGCCACGGGCATCAAAGGCAACGGCCAGCAGCACGAGGGTCATCAGTTCTTGATCCGCCCAGGCCTTCTCCGCCATCTGCCGGCGATATGGCTCAAGCAGCGCGAGCGCTCCGGTGGGATCTCCCTGGGCCAGGTGCACCCGGGCCTGGCTGAGGGGGAGCTCGTGCGCCTGGGCCACGTGCGCGGCCGCCGCCACGTTGCCCTGGCGAAGGAATGTCAGCACCCGCCCGGCGGCGACATCGGGAACCTGGAGCACGAAGTCATGCTGGCTCACCGCCTGGTCGGCCTCGGCCAGGATGGCGGCCGCGCCGGCGGCGTCTCCCCGGGCAAGTGCCAGGCGGGCGAGCAACACCTCACAGGCCACGGGTCGGTCAGTGTTCGCTATCTGTCGTGCCAGTTGGAGACCCTGCTCTCCGTGCTGTCGGGCGGCATCGAGGTCGTTCCACTGGTAGTGCACACGGGCCAGGCCCAGGTGGGCTTCGCAGACGAAGGGAAACGGCAGACCGGCTGCCAGCTCAATGGCGTGCCGATAGGTCTCGACCGCCAGACCGAGCTGGTTGTCTGTTTCCTGGATGAAGCCCAGACCGATCGACCCCAGGATCTCGTAGATCGTGTTCCCCGATGCCGCGCTGATCGTTGTCACTTCCGTAAGGGCCTGCCGCGCCTCGGAGCGATCGCCCAGGAGCACAAAGGCGTGGCCCAGATTGAGGGCAGCGGCGGTGCGGAACGGGAGGTTGTCGGGGTGCAGATACTCCAGGGCACGGCGCGACTGGGTGATGATCGTCTCGACCTGGTACGGGCTCCACACCAGAAAGGCCCGCACGGAGGCGATCCGTCCCACCAGGTCCCGGGTCCGGTCGTCCATTCCGGCGTCCTGCAGCGCTCGTTCGGCGGCCTGGAGCTTCGGCTCGATGCCGGTGTTCTGGCCCGAGCTGAGCAACACCTGGGCATAGGTCACCCACAGAGACGGCCTGGCATCGAGCACGGTCGTCGGGAGCGACTCCAGCCAGTGAAGGATGGGGACCAGCGCGCCACGAAAGTGGAGCGGCATCCCATTGCCCTCGATGAGGCGCTCGGCCCGCTCCACGTCATGGCCAGCCGCAGCATGCTGGAAGGCCTCGATCTCGAGGCCGTTAGCTTCGTACCACTCGCTGGCGCGGAGGTGGTCCTCATCCACGCCTCCGGACGAGACCACGATCTGCTGGCGCCGCTGCCGCAGCAGATCGGCGAACAGATGGTGGTAGCGATACCAGCGCCGCTCGGTATCAAGGGGGACGATGAACAGGTTTGCCCGCTCCAGGTATTCGAGGGTCTCCTGACCGGAGGCCGAGGCCTCGAGCAGCACGGCATCACAGAGGGGGCCGCAGAGCCGATCGAGGACGGACGTCCGCAGCAGGAAGGTCTGCACGGGTTCGGATTGCCGCTGCAGGACCTCCTCGAGAAGGTAGTCGAGCACGAAATGGTGGCTACCGGCAAACGACTCGATGAAGCCCGCGACATCCGCACGGCCCTGGAGCGAGAGGGCGGCAAGCTGCAGGCCGGCGATCCAGCCTTCCGTCCTGGCGTCGAGCGCGGCGACCTCCTCTGTGGAGAGGTCAAGGTTCATGACCTCGTGGAGAAAGCCGGCGGCCTCAGACGGGGTGAAGCGGAGGTCGGCGGCGCGCAGCTCGGTCAACTGGCCCCGGGCGCGCAGTCGGGCCAGGGGCAGCGCGGGATCCTCACGGGTCGCGATGACCAGGTGCAGCTGGGGCGGCAGGTGCTCGACCAGGAAAGCCAGGGCATCGTCGACCGGCTTGGCGTCGAGGACGTGGTAGTCGTCGAGAACGACGACGAAATCGGTCTGGATGGTGGTGATGTCGTTGAGCAGGGCCGTCAGCATCGATTCGGGTGGCGGGGGCTGCGGCGATTGGAGCACGGTCAACACCCCTTCTCCAATCCCGGGCGCAACCGTCTGCAGAGCCGCGATCAGATAGGTCAGAAAGCGGCTGGGGTCGCTGTCGCCTTCATCGAGCGATAGCCACGCCGCGCGTCGCCCGCAGCCCGCGACCCACTCGCCGATCAGGGTGGTCTTGCCAAAGCCGGCAGGAGCGGAGACCAGGGTCAGCTTGTTGCCGGCAGCGAGGCCTCCGTTCAGCCGCTCGATCAGTCGCGGACGGAGGACGACTCTTCGCCGCGAAGGTGGGACGTAGAGCTTGGTCGCCAGGATCGGCGCGGGCACCGCTCAACTATAGAGACGCAAGCGCCCCGTTGAGCACGGGCGAGATCACGGCACTCGGTGTCCGGCGGCGACAGGCCGCAGAGGTCGACCCGACCAACCGGTGACCGTGCGGTCCGGTACGGTCTGATGGAGTCTGGTCGGGGCGAGAGGATTTGAACCTCCGACCTTATCGTCCCGAACGATACGCGCTACCAAGCTGCGCCACGCCCCGACCGACGATGCCCCTTGTACAGGGCTGCCAGATGATAGCGCACGGTGCCAGATCCGGCGAGGGGCCACGTTCGCGGCAGCCGGCCGCTGACGGGAGCGTAGGATGCGCTGGCGATGCCGCGACCGAGAGGCGCCCAGATGCGATCGATCCCGAATCACCTCCGGGTCGGGTGGTTGATCGCCCTGATCGTCGCGGTCCTGCTCGTGGCTGCCTGCACCGATGGGAACGACGATGTGCGCTCACCGGCACCCACCGGGAGCCTGACGCCGGCGACGTCCGCGGAAGCTCCGGCCTCTCCGTAGCTCCCGCTCAGCCGGCCGGCACCAGTCCGACCGGATACTCGCGGACGTTGATCGGCCGTCCGTCCTTCATCGAGCCGTCCCAGACTCGAAGCGTGCCCGTCTGCGCCTGGTCCACGGCATAGGGCGCCGTCAGATCGAAGGAACCGCGGCAGCCGGTTCCGCACGACGCCTTCGCCGGCACGTCCGCGATCGTCGTCCCCGCCGCGTCGAGCAGCGTGACCCGGAACTGCGCCTCGAAGACGTCCGCCGTCCCGCTGATCCGGCCCGGGTTCCCGAGTGCGCCGCCATAGGCCGGCAGGTCCACGAAGATCGCGGGCAGCACACCGGCCCCGTCGGCACGGGTCTGTGGATGGTCGAGCGCGATCCCCTCGCCGCTGAAGACCGTCACCCGCTGGCCCTCGATCTCGAAGACGACCGCCTGGACGCTCGGGAACTGGGTGAGCGTGTAGACCACCTGGCCGAGCCGGACGAACATCGAGAGGCTGCCTCCGCCCGATTCGTACTCGCGCGAGAGGTCGACGGTCGCCACACCGTCGCCGATCGCCAACCCGAGCAGGCGGCTGCCGTCCGGGATGGCCGAGGTGATCGTCCGATCGCCCGCCTCGAGGCTGGTCGGACCGGCGAGCAGCGCGGTCAGGGCGCCCGCAATGGGATCCTCGCCGCTCACGCTCCGTTCGATCGGCACGAGGCCGTCGCTGCCGGGCGCTCCACCGAGGTAGAAGTAGACGCGCACCGTCGTTGACGGCGAAGGCGAAGGCCTGATCGAGGCACTGGGCTCCGCGGTCGACGTCGCGGCGGACGGCGCCGCCGTCTCGGCCGGCACCACGCTCGACGTCGGGATCGGACCCGAACCGGTCTCGGCCGCCGGCGCGCAGGCGCCGACGAGGGCGGCGAGGATCAAGGGGACGAGGAGGGGAGCAGCGAGCCGTCGGTTCATGACCGTGTGCCTCTACTCGCCGCCGAGGGTCGCCTCGTGCAGCGCATTCGCCCGGGCGCGCTCCTCGGCGCGGATCGGGAGCGTGAAGAGGGCCGCCAGCAGGAAGGTGACGGCCATCAGCACGAAGACGATCGGGAGACCGGTGGGTTCCCCGGCCGCATCGATGATCTCTCCGTAGACCGCGGTCCACAGCGAACCGACGCCGAACGCCATCGTGAAGTAGAGGGCGTAGGACGCGTCCCGCGTCGACGGCGGTGCGATGTCGGCCAGCAGCGCCTGGAGCTG
>JBGPVC010000157.1:0-5942 GCA_041491485.1 Candidatus Limnocylindria bacterium | reverse complement strand
GGCAATCCCTCGAAGGAGCCCCATCGTGAACCACCAGCTCTGGGCGTTCATTGCGCTCGATGTCGCGCGGCAGCGAGCCGAGGAGGAATACCGCCACCACCGCCCTTCGCACGACCTGGACTGGGAGCCATCGTCCCCCAGTCGCCTGCGCCGGGCAACGGCGCACGGGCTGGCAGCCATCAGTCGCGGCACGGCAGCCGTCGTCCGCAGACTGGACGGGTGCATTGCGGATGACCTGGGACGCAGCCTCGCCCCGACCGAGTAACCAATCGCCCTTCACGACCAGCGCTGCCGGACGAACGGCTGCCGCCACCAGGAGAAAACCCCAATGTCATTGATCACCGCGTCACGACCAGCCCGATCTCGCTTCGCGCTGACAAAGCCGACCGCCCTCGACCGAGTCATCGCTCACTACGCTCGGACTCACGGAATGCACGTCAGCCCGATCATGGGCTGCTACCAGTGCCTGCGCAACGAGCCCCGCGTCGCCAGCCGCGAACTGTCCGCCGCGGCGTAGTTCATCCACCCACGAACCCCGCTATCCGCGTGGCACGCAGTAACCGTGCCGACGGCGAGGGTCTTGCTCGTCGATTCGCTGAACGCTGCGTGATCGCCACTGTCAGGCAGGAGATCAGGTACAGGCGACCAGGTAGACGTGGACGCCCGCGGCCCTACTCCCGCGAAGGTCGCCCAGCTCCTTGCCAGCGCCAGCCGATGCTAGGGCTCGCGCGCCGTGCTTCGGTCCTTGTCACATCCGATGAGATCACGGAACCCAACCGGACCCGGCGCCTAGTTCTCGCGCCCATTCGTGGCGTCGCGTTCGCGGGTCCGATCTAGCGGTCCAGCTCGACGTTCAAGCCGGGGTCCGCCGGTTCGGCGGCATGCAGCCCAAGCCGGAACGCCGTCGCCGCTGCCTGGACGCGACTCGACACTCCGAGCTTGCCGAGGATGTTCGAGACGTGAACACCTGCCGTGTTCTGGCTGATGAACAAGAGTTCGGCGATCTGACGGTTGGTCCGCCCTTCGGCCACGAGGGCCAGGACCTCTCGCTCGCGTGGCGTCAACCCTAGTCGCTCGACCTCGACGTCCGGCGCCGGCCCCTCTGGCGTCATGTCTTCAGGGGCCGGGTCGATTCGCGCCCGGCGGCCCAGCCACTCGAGGGCTTCACGTAGGGGTCTCGCGCCGAGGCGCGCCGCAATCGCGTGTGCTTCCCGCAATGCGTCGATCGCAGTCGCCCGATCACCAGCGGCGGCAGCTGCCTCCGCCTCCCGCCAGCGCGCGTACCCAACAAGGTATGGTCGCTCACGGTGCGTCCACATCGCCGCGACCTCGCGCCACGTCTTCGCATCGGGCATGCCGTCGAGTCGGCGGGCCTACGCCTCCAGCGTCGCTCGGTCGGCCGCGAGCCTGATATTCAGCCCCGTCCCGGTGACCGATTCCTGGACCCGTTTCAGCCGGGTTCGCAGCCGATCGAGCCGCTCGCGCGTCTCCGAGACCACGGCCTCCTCTCGGACCGATCTCGCATCGACGGCAAGATCCGCGGCCGCCCAGGCCCCGATTCGGCAGAGGTGGGCCGTCCCTCCTCGGTTGTCGGTCGCCGCCAGGCGCTCGAGACCTTGCTCGACTCGCTCGAGGGCGGCCCGCGGTTCGTGTCGCCACAATTCTCGTTCTGCAGCCGCGGCGTCGATAGGAGCCGAGAACTGAGCCCCCGGGACCTCGTCGATCAGCTCGACTGCCCGGGCGAGGCCAGCATCGGCGAGCTCGAACGAGCCCCGACCGACCTGCAGGGCGAGGGCCTGGGCGAGGCGAAACATCTCGGGTCCCGAGCCCGACGGCGCACGCAAGATCGCTTCCTCGAGCACACGCCATGACTCGTCCCACCGACCGAGGGCGTATGAGAACCCGACCGTGCTGAGACGGATGTAGTACCCGTAGGAGAGCCCGATCCCGAGCTTCTCTGCGACGCCGATCCCTTCGGCGGCCACGGCTGCGGCGCGCGCCGTGTCGCCGCAATCGTCGAGCATCTCACCGAGGTTTTCGTACGCCCGTCCGATGTCGTCGGCGTTGCGGACTTCATGTCCGATCCGAAGGGACTCTTCGAGAGCGGCGATGCCCCTGGCGCAGTCCCCCGTCGTAACGAGATCGATCCCGTACGTATTGAGGGCATGGCCCTCCGCGGAGTGAGCCCCCACGGCCCGCGCGATTGCGATAGCTTCCGCGCAGAGGGCCAGGGACTCGTCGAATCGCGCTTGGAGCATGAGGACCTGGCCGAGGCCCGAGAGGACCCGCGCCCGTTCCGGACTGGGCGGATCCGCGGGGATGATCGCGACGGCGTCGCGGTACATCTCCAGCGCGGCGGCTGGCTCGCCCAAGACCCAGAGAGCCCGGCCGAGCTCCTCGCGCAGGATGCCCGCTCGAACGGGATCGGCCTTCGCGTCGGCGCTGGCGACGGCGTCCCGCCGGTGCGCGACGGCGCGCCGGAAGTCCGCAGCGAGATAGGCGGCATCGCCCGCCCGTCGGCGCAGCTCCACCCGGTCGAACCCCGCGACGACGGAGGCGTCGGGGAGCCCATCCCATAGCTCGATCGCCCGTTCGTAGCCCTCGAGCGCCGCAACGAACGCGAATGACGCGATCGCTGCCTCGGACGCCCGCAGCGACGCCTCGAACGCGCGCCGGTCCTCGCGCGCCGCCGCCCAGTGATATGCGAGCTCCGCCCAGTGCCCTACCTCGGAGGTCGTGCTCCCGGGAACCTCGGACTCGAGCGCCTCGGCGAAGGCGCGGTGGAGGCTGCGCCGTTCGCCGGGCAGGAGCTCGCCGTACACCGCCTCCTGCACCAGCGCATGGCGGAAGGCGTACCACTCCTGGCCGCCTTCGGTCTCGACGACAAGAAGGTGTCCGCTGACCGCTGCCCGAAGCCCGTCGTGCAGCTTGTCCTCGGGCAGGCCGGCAACCATGGCGAGCAGGTCGTGCTTGACGCGACGACCGGCGACCGCGGCCACGCCAAGCACTGGCTGGGCCGTCTCGGGGACCCGGGCGATGTGGGCCAAGAGGATCTCCTGGAGGGTCGGTGAGAGGCGCGGCGCCGACCCGCCCTGCTCGTGCGCGGCAAGGAGCTCCTCGGCGAACAAGGGATTGCCATCGGAGCGGCGGAACACGTCGTCGACGACGCGCGATGGAGCCCGCACGCCGAGGATGGCGGTCAGGAGCTCGGCGAGCTCGGACCGCTCAAACCGGGACAATGACACGCGCTCCACGCGGCCGCCCCGCTCGAGCTCCGCGATCCAGGGCAGGAGCCGATGCCGTCGGTGCAGATCATCGCTGCGGTACGTGCCGATGACCAATGCCGGGACCTTCCGCAGACCGCGGACGAGAAAGGCGATGGTTTCGAGAGTGGCCGGATCCGCCCACTGGAGATCCTCCACGGCGAGCAGGATCGGCGACCGTTCGCCAAGTCGGCTAAGGAGGCCGAGGAGCGCCTCGAACAGACGCGACTGAGCCCACTCCGACTGGGCTGGGGCGGTTGCCTCGATCGAACCGAAGCTCGGGACGAGACGGGCCAGATCTGCGGCAGCCGGGCCGGCAATCGCGGCAATCTCCGCGCTATCCAGCTCCCCGATCAGGCCGCGTAGCGCCTCGACCAGCGGGCCGTATGGCAGGCCGGACCCGCCGACGTTGAAGCATTCCCCTCGCAGCAGACGGAAGCCGCGTTCGCCGGCGAGGCGCGCCGCCTCGGCCGTGAACCGGGTCTTCCCGACGCCGGCCTCGCCACCGACCAGCAGGTGAACCGTCTCGCCGGCCGCAGCACGATCCAGCGCAGTCGCGATGGTCTGGAGCTCGGCACCTCGGCCGACGAAGACCGGGCTGCTAAGTCGTCCGACCATGACCGCAAGCATGCCTCATCGCGGAGGTTCCGACATGAATCCTCGCAGGCTCCACCGGGGTCTGCGATGGCCTGCGAGGGCACGGGCTCGACGGAGTCCCGCCCCGAGACGACGACTATCCTTACCAGGCGTCGGCCGGGCGACCCGCCTCGTCCGGGGCAGGTCAGCGCACCTTCGTCGAAGACCTCCGCCTACTCGCCACATCCCCCGCTCGGGTTCGTTCGTCGCGATCCCGTCGCCGGACTGCCGGAGCCGACGGCCCGACACGATGACGCGATCGTGGTGATCGCGATGCCGATCGACGCCGGCGATTCCGATGTCGGCGTCGCGCTCGTGGTCGGATTCAGCCCAGAGCACGCAGCGGCAAGCCTCTCAGCGCCGCGGCTGGTGAGGGAGCTTGATATCGAAGCTCAGAGCCGTCGGGCGCCACGGCGACCGCGATCCACTCATCCGACCGCTTATCGACGGCCAGTCCCGTCCCGGCGCAGCGCAGGCTGTCGAGCAACCAGCCGGCTGGCAGGGCGGCCTGGACCTCTCGCCAGATCTCGCCCAGGTCGGTCTCGTTGTCCACGGTGGTCAGTCTCAGTCCAGCTAGCGAAGTGGAGGTTGCCACGTCACGCCAAACGCACGCCTCGGTCTCCGCGCTTGCCGCTTCGATGAGCCGCTGCTCCTCAGCCGCCGGTCAGAAGCGCGATCCCGATGACCAGCGTCGGGAGGTAGACGGTGAACGGCGGCATGTCGCCGCTGATGATCAACCCGAGGATCAGCAACCCGGAGAGCGCCGTGGTGCCCCAGCCGACAGGCGCCGGGATCGGGCCGCCGCCAACGATCGCCAAGCCGGTCGCCGCAAGGCCGCTGAACGCGAGGACGATGAACGCCTTGAACAGCACGCCGTTCAAGCGGTCGAGGTCGGCGATCCATGGGTCGACCGTGCCTCCGTCGACGAACCGCCTGGCCACTGGAGCGGTGACCGCAAGCCGATAGACCAAGGAGACCAGCCAGAGCGCTGCTGCGAGCAGAAACGTAACGCTCCCGGCGGCCGCCAACCCCCGGGGCCAATCGCCTGGGATGAGGGCCGGCACGAGCAGCAGTCCCGCGGCCGTGGCCACCGTACCGGCCACGAAGAACGCCGTCGTGAAGCGCCACGCCTGCGGGTGCCCGGCGACGATTCTCAGGAAGACGTCCTGCGGCGCGGTCCAGGCTCGCGCCAGGTAGGGGTTGCCGGCGCCGATCCCGAACCCGACGGCGCCCCCGACCAAGAGCCAGCCGGCGACGTGGGCCGTGTCCACGTCAACCGCCGGTCGAAGCGCGCGAGCCTGACGCTCGCAAATAGGCGACCAGGCTGATGGCCGAAGCGACCCCGAGGGCGAGGCAGACCCAGTTGAGGATGTCTCCAACGGGCGCGGCGGTGTCGCACGGGGTCGGGCAAAAAGCCACCTCCGTCGAGACACCCAGCAGGATGGGCAGGAGCGAAAGGACGAGGCACGCCAGCGCTCCACGCTGCTGTCCGGCGGCAAGCGCCAGCAGCGCTACGACCCAGCCGCCCACGAATACCGTGTAGACAACGATCACGGTGACGGTCGCGCTCAGGTCCGGCATCTGCTCGACGTACACGTAGCGGAAGTCGATGATCGATCGCGCGAAGAAGCCGAGGAAGGCCGCCAAGGACAACATGAGCGCGGTCCTTGTCGCTGGGACGACCATCCGCGAGCGATGACCCGTCACCTTCGCCCTCCTCCGAACGAGCAGGTGCTGCGTCGATAGCGTGATGATTGCGGTGCTGTCAAGGACTCATGCGTGATGCGTCGCCGCACTCCCAATGGGGCACTGGAATGCGGGCTCGTCGACCAACACGATGAACTGTCCTGAAGAGGGACCTCGCCGGTGACAACGTTGGGTTGTCAAGCAACCAGCACCGAGGAGGCCCCACGGGATGTTGTACGCCGGATTGGACCTGTCGCGAAAGAGGCTCGACGTGCATGTACTGCGCGAGGACGGCACGACCGCGCTGGTGACCGCCGTCTCGCCTGACGCGGATGCGCTCCGATCGCTTGTTCGACG
>JBGPVC010000156.1:0-6005 GCA_041491485.1 Candidatus Limnocylindria bacterium | reverse complement strand
CTGCTTCGCCAGGAGGGCCGGGTTATGGAAGTTGGTGCACGCGACGAGCGGGCCGAACTCCACGCGGGAGGTGACGGCGGCGATGGCCCCGAGCATCGTCCACGCTTCCCAGGGTCCGCGCGGCGGCCGGTCCGCCCACCGATAGAGCAGGTGCTCGCCGAGCCAGACCGAATCGAACCCGAGGTCCTCGATCGCCCGGACCATGTCGAGCAGCTCGGGCCAGCGGACCTCGCGCTCGACCTCGGGCAGCTGGATCCCGACCTTGAGCGGTCGGTGCGGACTGGCTGTGCTCATCCACGAAGGGTAGCGGCGCCGGTCGACCATTGACAGGTGTGATGCGGATCGCGCACCCTGCGCGGGATGCACGCGAACCGTCACCTCACCCGCCGCTCGCAAGGAGGGCCCAGCCGGGCTACCTCGATCTGAGCCTGCGCGCCTGACCGCGCGCGGCCAACCGAACGAGCGACGCCCCCGGCACGACTGCCGAGGGCGTTTTTTGATGGTCAAGGAGGAACTCCAGTGGATCCCGCGCTCACGCTCCGCGGTTTCGTTCTCGGCTTCACGATCGCCGCGGCCGTCGGCCCGATCAGCCTGCTGGTCATCCGCCGGACGCTGTCGGAAGGACAGGTCGTCGGACTCGCATCCGGCCTGGGGGTGGCGACGGCCGACGGGACCTACGGGGCGATCGCGGCCTTTGGGCTCGGAGCCATCACCCAGGCGCTGGTCGAGGCGCGGCACGTGCTGGGTCTTGTCGGTGGACTCTTCCTGCTCTGGCTCGCCTGGACGACGGCGCGGGCGGAACCGCACGATCCGGCGGTCGTCCGGCCTCGGCGAGGCGGGCTGGCCGGGGCGTACCTGTCCATCCTCGGACTCACGCTGACGAACCCGATGACCATCCTGTCGTTCGGGGCGCTCTTCGCGGGCCTCGGCGTCACGAGCTCCGACCCGGGCGACGCCGCCCTGGTCACCCTCGGGGTGCTGCTGGGTTCGGGTGCCTGGTGGGTCGTGTTGACGACCGGCGTGTCGCTGCTGCGCTCCCGGATCACGACGAGCTGGATCCGGCGGATCAACCTCGCGTCGGGGGTTGCGATCGGCGCGTTCGCGGTCTTTGCGATCTGGACGGCGGTGTCGTAGGGGGCGCCCCTGACGCCATGCTGCGCCGGCGATCGCCGGACAGAGAAACGCGGCCCCTCCGTTGGGACGGGCCGCGCCTTGCGGTCTCAGGCGGCGCGCACCTTGGTGGCGCGCGGACCCTTGGGGCTTGCCTCGACTTCGAACTCGACGCGCTCGCCGCCGATGAGGCGGTCGAAGTTCAGCGAGGAGTCCAGTCCGTCTCGATGGAAGAAGTATTCCTTCGCATCCTCGGCAGCGATGAAGCCAAAGCCACGGTCAGAAATGACCTTCTTGATTGTTCCGGTCGTCATGACGACCTCCTACGTTCCCCGAACTGGGATTGCACAACGCACGGTCCGTTCGAGAACAGGGGCGACCACGCGACGGTTCGCCGCACAGCGCGGCGAGGAGCCACCCTAGCACAAGGGCTGGAATCGTGGGCCGACCGCGCCTCGGGCTGGTGGCGCCCGGACGTTGCAGCTCCGTTGCAGTCGACGGCGAGCCATAGTCGCAATTCCGGCTTGTATATTGACAACTGTCGATATATGAGCTACATTCCCCTGCGGAGTCCCGCACCTGGGAACGGAGAGAACGTGCCACTGTCAGAAGTCATCCCGTGGGTCATCAGCCAGGTGGCCACGAGCATCATTCACAACTGGCCCTTCCTGACCCTTGGCATCGTCAGCGCCGCGGCGCTCAAGGTCTACGTCGGCACCGAGCGGATCACCGGGCTCTTCAAGCGGCGCACCGGCTACGCCGTGGTCGGGTCGGTCGCAGCCGCCGTCGCCACGCCGTTCTGCTCGTGCGGAACCACCGCGGTCGTGTTGTCGATGATCGCGACGACCGCGCCTTGGGCACCGATCGTGGCCTTCATGGTCGCCTCGCCGCTGACCTCGCCGGACGAGCTCTTCGTCTCCGCCGGCCTGTTCGGGTGGCCGTTCGCCGCCTTCTTCTTCGCGGCCTCGATCGTCCTCGGTCTCGCCGGGGGCGCCATTGCCTTCTTCGCCCAGCGGGCGGGTTGGCTCGAGAACCAGGCCCGCTTCACCGAGCCGACGACCTGCTCCTCGCCGGCGTGCGCGACGGCCCCGACGCCCGTGCGGGCCGCCGTCGGCATCGGGCCAGGCGCCGCGTCGGTCGCCGAGTTCGAGATGCGGCGTGACCTCTGGCGGCTCGGCGAGCTGGCTCGCGAAGCCTGGACGCTCGGTCGTCGAATGCTCCTCCTGTTCGTCGGGTTCGCGGCGATCGGCTATGGCGCCATCGCGATCATCCCGACCGCCTGGTTGACGACCCTCCTCGGTGGATCGAGTCCCCTGTCGGTCGTCATCGCGGCGACCATCGGGATCCCCTTCTACGTCAGCAGCGAGGCGAGCCTGCCGATGGTCGCCGGCCTGATGGCGGGAGGGATGGGGACCGGTCCCGCCATGGCCTTCCTGATCACCGGAGCCGGCACGAGCATCGGCGCGATCTCGGGCGGGCTGCTCATCGCCCGCTGGCGGGTCCTCGCGATCATCATCGGCACGCTGTGGGCCGGTGCGATCGTCCTTGGGCTGATCGCCTCGCTCGTCCTGTAGCCCACGCTCGAGAGCGCGCGGTCGTCGCGCCATTCCGGCCGTGCCCCGCGGACGACCGTCGATGGGGCATATTCAGCTGCAGCTGGCCTGCAGCCGTTGGACTTGAGAGGGTCGTGATGAAAGCCCTGATCTTCGACCTGGACGGGACCCTCGTCGACACCGTGTATGCCCACGTGTTTGCGTGGCAGCTGGCGCTGGCGGAGGCCGGCCTGCCGATCGACGGCTGGCGCATCCACCGGCGCATCGGCATGAGCGGCGGGCTGTTCACGCGGGCCGTGGCGCGGGAAGCTGGCCGGGCACTCAGCGACGACGAGGCGGAGAAGGTCCAGCAGCGTCATGGCGCGTTGTTCCGCGAGCTGCTGCCAGAGCGACGGCCGCTCCCCGGCGCTCGAGCGTTGCTGGCGTTCCTGCGCGACGAGGGCATCCCGCATGGGATCGCGACGTCCGGGCGACGTCCGGAGATCGATGCGTCCCTGGATTCGCTCGGCATCCCGCCGGGCATGATCGTCGTGGACCGTGGGGACGTCCTGCGCGCCAAGCCGGAGCCAGATCTGTTCCTGGCCTGCCAGGAGCGGCTCGGTGTCCCGATCGGGGACTGCTATGTCATCGGCGATGCGGTGTGGGACCTGCTCGCGGCTCGCCGCGCCGGGATGCTGAGTGTCGGGTTGCTCACGGGAGGGTACGGCGAGGACGAGCTGCTCGCGGCCGGCGCGTTTCGCGTGTACCGCGGCGCGGACGAGCTCCTCGCGTCCATCGACGAGCTCGGCATCTAGCTGGACGGCCGTGACGCCAAACGGCAGCGGCGCGAGCGGCGGAATGGTCGGGGAGGCGGGACTCGAACCCGCGATCTCGTGCTCCCAAAGCACGTGCGTTACCAGGCTACGCTACTCCCCGCGGATTCGTGCTCAGGAAACACACATGCTTCCCGAATACTGCCCGGACTCCTAGCCTACACCGCTCCGACTTCACACCCCAGACTTGTGGGGCAGGAAGACTAACCAGGCTCGGGGCCGACTATGGACACTGCCGGACTCCTGACGAACCGACACCCGGGGTCGGCCCTACACGGTGTGCCGCCAGGACGATGGGTCCGTTCTCGAACTCGAGCGTTCGTTCACCTCTCGGGACGAGGTCCGCCTCACGCGCTTCGGCGGCGAACTGGTCAGTGAGGTGGCCGCGCTCTTCGCTTGGAGGTGCTGAACGGGAGCGCATCATCTGCGGTCCGAGACGGACGATGCCGACGAACCGCGGAATCTCCTCAGAACGACAGCATGCTGGACGCGATTGGAATCGGTCGTGACGATGCGCTCGCCGGACATTGCGACGTGGCGGCCGCCTCGGTCGGTCACCTCGAAGCGCTCCCCGCGCCCACGCTTGATCCGCACCTCTGCGTCTCGACTTCGATCGGCCACGATCCCCTTGATTGGTCCCGCTGGCCGGTCGCGTACGAAGGCGATCCCAAGGTTCGAGCCATGCCCGAGGTTCGCTGTGTGAACGAAGTCGACGACGGCGACCACGTAGCCCCGTGTTCGACTGCGATACAGCGCGACGAGTGCCATCAGCAGCCCGCCGAGGCCGACGACCCCAAGAATCCCGACAATTGGCGTGGCACCCGGATTGCATTCGAGGAGCGACCCACACGGTCGTACCGCGTCCGACACTTCTGACGGATCGCTGAGGCCGGCCGCATTCGCGGCGTATGCCCGGCAGACATACTCGACTCCGTTCGTAAGGTTCCCGATCTCAGCTGTAGTGGTCCCGGTTGCGAGGACATCGATTCCGGCCGGCCACGTACGGCCTTGGTCGCCCGAGCATTCGTATCGATAGTCGGACACTAGCGGCGCACCTTCGGCCGGCACCACGATCCGCACTGCGCGATCCTGGGCTGCAACGGCCGGCTTCCCTGGCGTCGCCGGGGGCCCGATGGGCGTGACGCTCGCTGGCGCGGCCGTCCACGCGCCGTCCGATGTCGCGCCGACCGATGCCACCTCGCATTCATAAGGCAAGCCGTTCGTTAGCCCCTCGACAACGGCCGATGTCTCCAGGGACGCACCTTCGCCAGATTCGATCCAATCGCCGTCGCGCGAGCGACATCGGATCCGGTAGTCGACGATCGGTACCGGCGTAGTCGTAGGAGCGATCCAGGTGACCGCGATCCGATCGTCGCCGGGTGTGAGCTTCACGGCTCGCACTCTGGCTGGCGTTGACGCGGCGGTCGGCGTCGGCGCCGGGCTGGACGTCGCCGCCGGCGCGACGGTGAACGTGCAGGTGGCGTCCTGGAGTGCCACGGCGACGGCGTTGCCAGCCTGATCGGCCGACTCGAACACGACCTGCGGCCAATCGAACCGCGCTCCGCTGGTGCAGGCTGGCATATCGCGGATGATCCGGAGTCTCAGGAGACCGCTTTCGAGTGCGCCCCGCTCGGTCGGGCTGAGGCCCATGCCGACCGGCAGCAGCGCGAACGGCGACCGGCCCCCGAAGAGCCTGTCGCGCGTCGGTTCCACCTCGCTGACGGGTACACCCGGGACATCGTGCTTCCCATCGGTGAACAGGATGAGCGCCGGTCGGACCGCGTCGACGGCAAGGTGTTGGGCTGCCCGCTCCAAGGCAGCGACGTAGTTCGTGTCAACACCGATCTTCTTGGCAAGGGCTGGATCCGGCCCCTTTCGGTACGCCTTGGCGACACTCCTGAGGCAGTCGGCGAATCGGGCGACGATCTGAGGGCTTTCGAGGAGCTTCAGGTCAACGCAGCCTGGGTAGTCGGCGGCGCGCGTCGCGAACTGGACGATCGTTACCGTCGCGTCGCCCGCAACGAGGTCCGGCGATATCGCGTCGATGCGATCGGCGATCCGCTCGAGGGCGGCGGCGAAGCGGTCTCGATTCGCGACGTCTTCGAGAATGGACGCGGAGAAATCGAGGACCAAGACGACATCGGAACGATCCGCGGGTGTTTGCGCGAGCGAGTTTGGCGCGAACCGGCCCGCGAACACGAGCGCCCCGACGACGAGCATGACGGCGAGGAGCGCTCCCAGCCTGAGCTGCCTCAAGTCCCCTCCTCTGCCCGCAATTCCTTCGCTTGTAGCCTGTCACGATAGTGCGATTTGGGGGCCGGCTGCCCGCGGATCACAGCGAGGGTCGCTCGAAGAGCGCGATCTGCCAGATCAGCGTCGTCTGGTGGAGCACCTTGACCAGGCCGTGGGCGGCGAGGATGGCATCGACCTCGGAGGTGCGGTGGACATACGCACGAAAGGACGACCGTGACAGGCGGAGCTGGGCGTTCAGGAACGCGACGCCGAGCCGACCGAGCCATGAGTCACGCGG
>JBGPVC010000155.1:0-6028 GCA_041491485.1 Candidatus Limnocylindria bacterium | reverse complement strand
GTGATCGTCGACGCGCCTCGGGCGTCGCCACGCAGCGAGCTCCACGCCGCCGACACGATCGCAACCGGATCGAAGCCGGCGTTGTCCCAGAACGTCTTGTCCTCGACGGCGGTGGTCGCGTCGAGCAGGACCGGCGGGATCTGGTCGAACGTGACGACCTCACGCTTGGCGTTGCCGAAGCGGGCCAGCTCGATCTTGCCGGTCCGGTCGTAGATGACCGTCTCCTCAGGCAGCTGGTACTGGGTCAGCTGGCTGGGCGGCGCCAGGTCCGACGCTAGGGCGACATAGAGGCCGACGGTCGCGAGGGCGCCGATGATCCCGAGCCCGGCCATGAACCCGAAGACGATGATCGCGATCCATCCCTGGGTCGTGGGCTGGCGGCCGCTGGTTCGACGGGGGGTGATGGCGACGGGACGGCGAGGCGCTGGCTGCAACGCTGGCGGCTCCGGCTGCGGTGATGGCAAACGAGGCGGCGCTAAGGATGCCCTATGCGGGGCCAGGACGGCGTTGCAGCGAGCGACCCGCGCCTCTCATTCAGGCAATGTGCCTCAGGCGACGCGTCCCGCTCCCGCGGCCACGCGGACCGGCAGGATCATCGGGGTCAGGCCGGTCCGGGCCGGGTATTCGGCGCGGACGGCGTCCGTGAGGGCGCCGACCGCCGCTGGACGGACCAGGTTGACCGTGCAACCGCCGAAGCCGGCACCCGTCATCCGCGCGCCGATCACGCCGGGCACCGCGGTCGCGATCTCGACCATGGCGTCGAGCTCGGGCGAGCTGACCTCGTAGTCGTCGCGCAGCGAGGCGTGGCTCGCGGCAAAGAGCTCGCCGACCCCCCCGAGATCGCCCGACTCGAGCGCCCCGACGGTGGCTCCGACTCGTTCGTTCTCGGACACGATGTGCCTGGCCCGGCGGAACTCGACCGGTGCCAGGCGGTCGGCTGCCGCGGCGAGCGCCTCCCGCGTGACGTCGCGCAGGCTGTGGATCGACGGGTCCGACGCCGACAACGCTGCGACGGCCGCTTCGCACTGGCTCCGGCGGACGTTGTACTCGGACCGCGTCAGCGAGCGCGGCGAGCCGGTATGGAGAACGACCACGTTGAGCGCGGGCGGCAACGGGACTGGCCGCCACGCCGACGACCGGCAATCGAGGAACAAGGCCGATCCGGCGACGCCGCACGATTCGGCGAACTGGTCCATCAGCCCGCCCATGACGCCGACGTAGCCGTTCTCGGCACGCTGGCAGCGCCGCGCGAGCTCGAACCGATCCACCGCTTCGGCTCCGTCGTCGAGCAGCGCCCACGCCGAGGCCAGCTCGATGGCGGCCGACGACGAAAGCCCCGCGCTCGTCGGCAGGGTGGAGGCCACGACGCCGCGAAGCCCGGTCAGGGGCAGTCCGACCTCGCCCAGGGCCCACGCTGTTCCGGCGACGTAGTCCAGCCACGACCCGTTCTTTGTGCGGACTCGATCGAGGTCGAAGCCGGCACGATCGCCGGTGTCCAGGCGGGTGAGCTGGACGCGCCGGTCCGCGGTCGGCAGGTACGCGATCCGGATCTCCAGGTCGATCGCCGCCGGAAGCACGAAGCCCTCGTTGTAGTCGGTGTGCTCGCCGATCAGGTTGACCCGGCCGGGCGCCCGAACGACCCGGATCTCGTCGCGCCGCGCGGCGGCCGCGGGCTCGACGTGGACGAGGGCGTCCGCCAGCTCGCCGGGCTCGAACAGTGGAATCATCGGATGGTGTCGGGCGAACCGGCGCGCATCGCCAGCAGCGAGGCGAGCTCGGCCTGGTCGGGGAGCCCGGACTGGTCGCCGAGTGAAGCCGCGGAGGCGGCGCCACAGGCGTTCGCCGAGTCGAGCGCCCGCTCGAGCTGCAGGCCCTCCAACCGCGCGGCGATGAACCCGGCACAGAACGCATCGCCGGCACCGACCGGGTCGATGACGGACGGGAGCGGGATGGCGGGCCGGGCGATCGGCGCGCCCGGCGCGTCGGCGCTCGCGAGAAGGGCGCCGTCCGCCCCGAGCTTGGCGACGACGAGCGACGGCCCAAGCGCGAGGACGGCCCGAGCCAGCTCGACGAGCCCGGTATCGGGATGCTGGCCGCCAACGACTGCAAGCTCGTCGGGGCTGCCCAGGACGACGTCCGCACCGGCGACCAGCCGCCGGAGCACCGGCCCCGCCGCCTCGTCCGACCAGAGCCGTCGCCGCAGGTTCAGGTCCACGCTGATCGTCAGGCCGGTCGCGCGCGCCAGCTCAGCCGCGCGGAAGGTCGCGGCCTGGGCGCTCTCGGAGAGGGCCGGCGTGATGCCGCTCAGGTGGAGCCAACGGGCCTCTCGGAAGATCCCCGCATCGGCGGCTCGGTCCACGTCATCGACCGACATGCGCGAACCCGCGGAACCCCGCCGGGTGTACACGACCTGGGCGGCCCCGAGATGCCGCCGCTCCCGGAACATCAGCCCGGTCGGCGCCTGGTCGTCGGTCAGCAGGTGCGCGGTCCCGACCCCTTCGCCGCGCAATCGCCGCCGGATCGCCTCGCCAAAGCCGTCCGCACCGACGCGGCCAACGAAGTCAGCCGAATGACCGAGGCGGGCGAGCCCTACGGCGACGTTCGCCTCCGCACCGGCCACGAACCGGTCGAACCGCGCGGCCTCGGCGAGGGGGCCCGGCTCGCTCGCCACGAACGCGATGAGGCATTCGCCGAGCGCGACGACCTCGGCCATCAGGAACGAGGCGCCCGCGCGGCTGCCACGGCCGCCACGATGTGCGCCGCCCGTTCACGGACACCCGCCGGGTCGGCGTCGCCGATCAGCCAGCTGCCCATGCCGACGCCGATGGCCCCGGCCGCGATGAACGACGGTGCGTTCTCCAGCGTGACGCCGCCGGTCGGCAGCAGCGGCAGCCCGGGAAACGGCCCTCGGCACTCGCGCAGGAAGGACGGCCCGAGCGACGACGCCGGGAACACCTTCATCGCCGCCGCCCCGGCCCGCCAGGCCGTCAGGATCTCGGTGGGCGTGGCGCATCCGGGAAGTGCCGGGATCCCGCGCTCGGCGGCCCAGCGCACCAGCTCCGGATCGAGATGGGGCATGACCAGGAAGGCCGCACCGGCGTCCACGGCCCGCCCGGCCGCCCCGATCGAAAGAACGGTGCCCGCCCCGATTTCGACACCGAGCCCGGGGCCGACTCGAGCGGCCGCCTCGATCGCCCGAAGCGCGTCGTCCTCGGGGTCGTTCAGCGTCAGCTCGAAGGCCCGGACACCGCCGTCGACGAGGGCCCCGGCGATCGACGACACCTCGCCGGCCGCCACGCGACGGCCGATCGCGACGACCCCTCCCGTCGTGATGCCGTCCGGGATTCCCGGTCGCGACGGCTCGCCGGTCATCGCGAATCCTCTCGCGCCACAGGCCTGGCAGGTGCCTGCGGCGCGCGCGCGACGATCATCGCCTGATGGTACGGCAGGCTCGACCGGCTCAATAGTCCGCCACGCGCCGGAGGCCGCGCCTCGGTACCATCGAGGGGCAATCGGAAGGAGTGGAGATGGCACCTCGTCTCGATGTCGTCGGGCTCGTCGTCCAGGACATGTCCGTCTCGCTCGCGTTCTACCGCCGGCTCGGGTTCACGTTCCCCGACAGGGCCGACGCCGAAGGCCACGTCGAGACCGCGCTGCCCGGCGGCCTGCGCCTGATCCTCGACACGACCGAGATCATCCACAGCTTCGATCCCGGTTGGGCGGCGCCGGCGGGCGATCACCGCGTGGCGCTCGCCTTTGCCTGCGACAGCCCGACCGAGGTCGACGAGCTCCATCGCGACCTGGTCGCCGCGGGCTACGAGAGCCACCTCCAGCCGTGGGATGCGTTCTGGGGCCAGCGCTACGCGACCATCCACGACCCCGACGGCAACGCCATCGAGCTCTTCGCCGATCTGGCGGGCTGACGGCTCGTGGCCCGGCGCGATGTGAGCCGTGCGGTCGCGTCCGACTTCACGACGCTCCGCGAGGGTTCGCTCCACGCGGCACTGAAGGCCCGCTACGCCGCGATCGTCACCGGCGCCCGGGTCGAAGCCGCCGTGGACGGCTTCGTCGTGGACGTGGCGGGTCAGGACGAGCTCGTGGAGATCCAGACCGCGAGCTTCGCGTCGGCCCGCCGCAAGCTGGAGCAGCTCGTCGCCTCGCGCAACGTCGTGCTGGTGTATCCGATCCCGATCGAGAAGTGGCTCGTCCGTGTCGATGCCGACGGCGCGGTCCTGCGGCGCCGGCGCTCCCCGAAGCGCGGCCTCGCGCTCGACCTGTTCGATGAGCTCGTCTACATTCCGGGGCTCGTCGCCCATCCCAACTTCCGAATCGAGCTCCCGCTCATTTGCGAGGAGGAGATCCGGGGGCCGATCCCCGAAGGCGCCAGGTACCGCTATCCCCGGCAATGGTGGCGCCTGGATCGCCGCCTGCTCGACGTCGTCGACACGCTGCGGATCGACACGCCAGCCGATCTGCTGTGCCTGCTTCCGTCCGGCCTGCCGGAGCCGTTCACCACCGCCGACATCGTCGCCGCGACCGGACGTTCGAAGCGGCTCGCCATGCGCGCCGTCTACTGCCTCGAGCGATCTGGCGCCGTCGTGCGGCTCGCTCGCCACGGTCGGCTCGTGACCTACGGCCGCTTCCCGCCGATCGCGGACGCCGAGGTCTGACCCAGTCCTGGCTGCCTCGGGGGCGGCAACGTCTTCGCGACGGACCGATGTCGTCGCCGGTCCGGCGCCCCGCTCAGGATCCGGACCGTTTGCCGACGGGCACCAATTGCCTGGCCGACGGCTCGAGCAACTCGTCCAGGTGCCACGCCTCGCGCTCGAGATCCTCGACCCGGGCCATCGCGGCGTCCCACGCCGGACTGTAGGGAGCGTACTCGGCCATCCGCCTCCGCGCGATCAGCAGATCGACGTCGACGTTCATGCGCAGAAGCTTGATGCGATACATGGTCGATGGCCTCTCCACGGAAGCCGCGGGAGCGAGCGGTAGTCGTACCTTCGCCCTCACGGATCGCGCGGCGCAGCGGGCCATGTGTCACTGCCGGCAGGACATGCGGCCCGTGCCGCCCGGTTTCGTGGTGCTTCCTGGCACCGGGGTCGTGCAGGGGCAGCAGACTGGGCAGACCGGGCACACCGGGCACACATGCAGATCTGAGCGTTTCGCGACCAACGCCTCTAGACGGTCGTGGTGGAGGAGACCAAATTCGGCCGCAGCGTGGGGGGCATTGACGCGCGGCCCAGAAACGTGCCCGCCGGGACCGCGCCGAGCCACTGGCGAGACCGACCCTCGCGATGAGAGGGAGTCGCCATGCGCAGGATCCTCGGAATCGCGGGCGCGGCATTGCTTGCGCTCACGCTGATGGCACCGGCGGCCGTCGCCGGCCCGAACGACGTCACCGGGGTGACCGTCCAGTCGGCCACGGTTGACAAGGCCGGCCTGGTCCTTGTCAAGGGCACCATCTACTGCCAGAACGGGCTGTCGGGGGCTGAGATCACCGGAGCGGTGACCCAGGCGATCGGCCACAAGACCTCGATCTCCGGTGGGTTCAGCGGCTGGGTGAACTGCATGTCCAACGGCCCGACCTCCTACGAGGTCGGCGTCTATGCGTACCCGGGAACCTTCGCGAGCGGCTGGGCGAACGTCCAGATCGCGTTCGGGCAGACGATCTGTAACGGCAACTGCTGGTTCGACTGGTTCGGCGGGAACGACGTCTACGTCAAGGTCACGAAGCGATAGGACCTCACCCTGCGGTCCTCCTGGCGCCGACCGGGGGCGGCGCCACGTCGGGCCCTCCAGCACGCGCGCACCCGCGGATCGGGCCGGGGTGGCACGCTGCGATCAGTGAGAGGTGAGGCGATGCACGCACATCCGTCGCGGACATTGATGGTGTGGTTGATTGGGGCTGTCCTGATCCTTGCCGCGTTCGGCGTGGCCTGGGCTGTCATTCCCGAGGCGCAGCCCGGCCTCCTCCTCGCCGGTTGCGTCGTGGCCGTGACTGTCTACCTGGTCATCTACGCCATCG
>JBGPVC010000154.1:0-6153 GCA_041491485.1 Candidatus Limnocylindria bacterium | reverse complement strand
GGCGGCATGCTGGTGACCGCCGCGCCGCTCATCGACATCGCCCCGCTTGAGCGGGCGACGATGCCGGACCGGGTGGTCGTCCAGTTCGACAAGCGTGACGTCGAGGCGCTCAAGCTGATCAAGCTGGACCTGCTCGGGCTCGGGATGCTGGCCGCGATGGACGAGACGCTCCAGCTCATCCAGCACGACTGCGCGGTCTGCCTCGACCTCGATCGCCTGCCCGAGGAGGTCCCCGAGGTGTTCGCGATGCTCCAGGCGGCCGACACCGTGGGCGTCTTCCAGGTCGAGAGCCGGGCCCAGATGCAGACGCTCCCCAAGTCGCGCCCGCAGAGCCTGGACGACCTGGTGGTGGAGGTGGCGATCATCCGGCCGGGCCCGATCCAGGGCAACGCCGTCCACCCGTTCCTCCGCCGCAAGCAGGGGCTGGAGCCGGTCGCCTACCTCCACCCCAGCCTCGAGCCGATCCTCAAGGACTCGATGGGCGTGATCCTCTACCAGGAGCAGGTGATGCGGATCGCCATCGAGGTCGGCGGCTTCTCGCCCGCGGAATCGGATGGCTTCCGGCGGGCGATGGGGACGTGGCGCTCGACCCGCGAGATGGAGAAGCTCCACCGCCAGTTCTTCGAGGGCTGCATGCGCCAGCCCGGGATGACCGAGGAGGTCGCCGAGGAGCTGTTCCGCCAGGTCGCGGCGTTCGCCTCATTCGGGTTCGCCAAGTCGCACGCGGCCGCGTTCGCCCGGACAGCCTACGAGTCGTCCTTCCTCAAGCTCTTCTACCCGGCCCAGTTCCTGGTCGGGCTGATCAACGCCCAGCCGATGGGTTTCTACCCGGTGGAGGTGCTGGTCAACGACGCCAAGCGCCACGGCGTGGCGGTCCTGCCGGTCGACATCAACGCCTCGTCGTACAGGACCACCACCGAATGGGCCGGCCAGCCGGGCTGGGCGCTGGCCGGGGCCGTGGGCGACGACGGATCGCATGACGACGATCCAGGTGAGCCGCTGCCGGACGGATCTGGGATCGGCGCCCGGCCACGCCCCGTCCGCTCGGCGGCCTGCGTCATCCCGGGTGCGGCGGCCCGCGAACGCTGGATCCCCGAGACGGCAACTGGCTGGGGCGTTCGCCTGGGATTGGGCCTGGTCAAGGGGATCGGGGAGCAACACGAGGCGTTGCTCGACCGCGAGCTCGCTCGCGGGCCGTACCGCAGCCTGGCCGACGTCGTGGAACGAACCGGCCTGCCCGAGGAGGTCCTGGAACGGCTCATCCGGACCGGGGCACTGGACTCGCTCGGGCGGCCCCGGCGCGAGCTGCTCTGGCAGCTTCGTGAGGTGGCCGGAGCGTCACGTGGCCGGGTGAACGGTCGCGCGCTGCGGGGCTCCGCGCGGTCTGGAGGCCGGCGGTCGGCGGCGGCCGGGCGGCCGATGGACCTGCGCCTGCCGGCCACGGATGCGCCGGCACTTCCCGAGATCACCGAGTCGGAACGGATCGGCGACGCCTACGCGGTGATTGGGCTGGATGCTCGCCGACAGGTGGTGACGTTGTTTCGCCCAGCCCTGGATCGGCTGGGCGCCGTGCCCAATGCGGCCCTGGCGGAGCGCCGATCAGGCCCGGTCCGGATCGGCGGCCTCGTCGTGACTCGCCAGCATCCGATGACGGCCAAGGGAACGGTGTTCCTTGCCCTGGAAGACGAGACCGGGATGGTCAACGTCACGCTCTGGCCGGACACCTGGGCCCGGTTGCGCAGCGTGGTGCGCCGGCACGCCCTGCTGCTGGTGGACGGACATCTCCAGCGCGAAGGCGAAGTGGTCAACGTGGTCGCGGAATCGGTCCGGTCACTCCCCGAGGTGGCCGCGCCGGCCGGCGGGCCGGATCAACCGGCCGGCGTGCGCCAGCTCGGCCACGCCGGGATGCGGCGGCTGGGCTGAGCCTGAGCGAGCGAAACGAGCCGCCGAGCGGTCCCGTCAGCGGCGAGCGCCGGCCTTCTGCGAGCTCGAGGTCGTCCGCGTCCGGCCGTCGCCTCGTCGCGGGGTCGCCGCCGCCTGGCGGGACCGGTTCGGGTTCGACAGTCGCAGGAACCGCCGATACCAGGCGGCGGCCGCGGCAAAGAACGCGCCCATGAACGGGGACAGGATGAACGCGTAGAGGGCGACGCCCTGAACCGTCGAAGCCTCAGGCTGGGTCGGCCCGAGCGCACCAGGCACCACGAGCAGGATGGCCACGTACCCGAACGCCGCAACCAGGCCGACGATCGCTCCGAGCAGCCAGCTCGCACGCGGCGCCAGGAATCCAGCAAGGAACACGCCGCCGAGGGCGGGGGTCTGAACGAAGTAGGTGAACAGGAACGGCGTGATCGCGTCCTTGCCGCTGGTGACGACAACGGCAATCGTGCTCACGATCGTGAGCAGGATTGGCAGCAGCAGGGCGCGGTTGGTGGCCAGCGCCGGGAAGGAGGCGAGGTCCTCGCGGACTCGGACCGGATGGACCGAAACGCGGAGGGCATCGAAGATCCCCACCCGCTTCTGGTTGTCCTCTTGCCTCGGTGCCGCCGGTTGTCGGACCGTGCGTGTGGCGGGTTGCGACTCGCTGGCCTCGTCCTCGACGTCGAATGCCGGTTCGGTAACGGCTCGGTAGCGGCGCCGGGCCTCGGCGCGGGCAGTCCTCTTGGCGCGGGCCACGGTCTCTCCAATGATGTCAGGCTCGAATGGTGGAGCGCATCGTAGTCCAAGACCGGACTACCGCGGAGATACGTCCGCGGTGAGGCCCACATAAGCGACCGTGAAGCGTCGGTGGGTATAACCAGCCCATCGCCCACCCCGCCGCCCCGCCGGGAGGTCATCGATGGATCGTGCCCGGCGCGCGGGTCTGACCGCGCTCATCGTCGTCGTGATGATCGCCACGGCCGGTGGCTCGGACGGACCGGGCGGCGTGACCTCCCTGGCCGCGGCGGTCGGCTGGCCAACGTCGAGCCTCGTCGTGTCGGAGGTCCAGACGGGTGGCGCTTCGGCGTCGGACGAGTTCATCGAGATCGCCAACCAGGGCAGCCTGCCCACCGACCTGCTCGGTCTCGAATTGGTCTATGCCACCTCGTCGGGCAGCACGGTCACGCGCAAGGCCACGTGGAGCGTGTCCCGGATCCTGGTGCCGGGCCAGCGCTTCCTGCTGGCCAATGCCTCGGGCACCTACGCGGTCCAGGCCGATGCCACGTACAGCGGCGGGACCGCCGCAACCGGCGGCGCCGTCGTCCTGAGGATCGTCGGCGGGTCGGTCGTCGACGCCGTGGGCTGGGGCGACGCCACGAACGGATTCGTCGAGGGTGCCGCCGCGCTCGCTCCGCCGGCCGGTTCGAGCGTCGAACGCGCTCCGGGTGGCGTTTCTGGGAATGCGACCGATTCGAACGACAACGCGGCCGACTGGTTCGTTCAAGGTGTGCCGAACCCGCAGAACCTGAGCGCGCCACCCGTCCCCGTCGCCGGACCGACGCCGACACCCACACCGGCTGCGACGCCCGCCGCCACGCCGACGCCCGACCCGACGCCGACCGAGATTGCGTCTCCGACGCCCGTTCCCACACCGGCGCCCACGCCGACCGCCACCCCTGCCCCAACGCCAGCGCCGTCGCCGTCCCCGTCGCCGTCGCCGTCCCCGTCGCCGTCCCCGTCGCCGTCCCCGTCGCCGACACCCGCGCCGACACCCGCGCCGATGACGATCGCCGAGGCTCGTGCGGCTGCCGACGGCACCACGGTGACCGTCCGGGGCGTTCTCAGCACGGCGCTCGGCGCCCTGGAATCCGGGCGGACCGGGTTCGTCCAGGACGAGACTGGCGGGATCGCGATCTATCTCGATGCCACGGTCGTGGGATCGTGGCCGGCCGGCACCGCCGTGACGGCTCGCGGAACCGTCGGGAGCCGATTCGCGCAGCGAACGCTTCGAGCGGCGGAGAGTACCGTCGAACGCGGTTCCAGCGTCGGCCTGCCCGTCGCCCTGGCGATCGACACGGGGGACGCGATCGAATCGTCCGAGGGCCGTCGCGTCACGGTGACGGGCACCGTGTCCGGACCGTTCGACGCGCTCGCCGATGGGCTGGGGATCAACGTCGATGACGGATCGGGATCTGTCCGTGCCGTCATCGGGGCGGATGCCCTCGGCGGCGACGCCGTCGTGTCGGGTATGACGGCGACCGTGATCGGGCCGCTGGGGCAGCGCGACAGCTCGGGGACAGGCACGGCTGGATACCGGATCTACGCGACGCTTGCAGGCGAACTGAGCCTGACGGCGCCGACCCCGACCCCAACACCGACACCAACGCCGACCCCAACGCCGACGCCAACCCCATCACCAACGCCGACCCCGACACCGGACACGACGCCGAGTCCTTCCCCCACGCCAAGCCCGAGCCCGACGCCCACGGGCCCGACCGTGACGCTGGCGTCGGTGCGGGCGCTCCCGCTCGGAACGCGGGTGGCCGTGACCGGTGTCGTCACGGCGGAGGCAGGACGGCTCGGGACACCCGCCCTCCTCGCGATGGGGGACGCGACGGGCGGGATCGCGGTCCGGCTGCCGAGCGACACGACGCCGTTCACCCGCGGAACGCTCCTGCGGGTCGACGGGACGCTCAGCGCCCCATATGGGCAGCTCGAGATCAAGCCGGTGACCGGCGGTGTCGCGGTCCTGGGCGTGGGCGCCCTGCCGGGCGTCGTCGCCGCCGGGCCTGGCGGACTGGACGAGTCGCTCGAAGGCCGCCTGGTGTCCGCCAGTGGTGTGCTGACCGCCAAGCCGAAGCGATCGGCGGGAGGCGACCTCACGATCACGCTCGAACGCGCTGGCGCCAACCCCGTCAAGGTGATCGCCGACGCCTCGAGTCAGATCGCCCAAGCCTCGTTCACGGTTGGGACCAGCTATCAGGTGATGGGCGTCGTCGGTCAGCGAGCGAGCAAGAAGGACGCCCCGGACGGCTACCGGATCTGCCTGCGCGATCCTGCGGACCTCGTCGCGGGAGGCGCAACCCTCGCCGCCTCGCCCAGCGCCGGCACCTCTCCGGCGCCCGGGACGACGTCTGCCGCGGTTCGGGCGGTGACGATCGCGCAGGCGCTCGGTCTCGGCGACGTCGACGTCGTCATCGAGGCCGTGGTCACGGCCCCGGTCACGTTGCTCGACACGTCCGGCCGCAGAATCGTGGTCCAGGACGCCAGCGCGGCGGTCGAGCTGCTCCTGCCGACCGGTGAGAGTGCCCCGCCGATCGGAACCAGGATCCGTGCAGGCGGCCGGGTCGGGGTGGCCTACGGAGCCCCGCGCTTCCGGGCGGCGCACCTGGATCGGCTCGGCGGCGGACGGATCCCACCGTCCACCGTCCTGCACGCCCAGCCCGGCGTCGAGCACGAATGGCAGCTCGTCGCCATCACCGGTCGGATCGAGAGCGTCGCCAAGCTCGGCGATCGCTGGCGGGCGGAACTGACGATCGGACCCCGGCAGGTGCCGGTCGTGGGCCAGTCCGGGTCGGGGATCGCCAGCAGCACCCTGGTCGAGGGCCGGATCGCCACCATCGTGGGGATCGTCCGGCGACCATTCCCGACGGCAGCGGACCGTCGCTTTGCGATCCTGCCACGATCCATCGCCGATCTCCGGTTCGAGGGCGCTGCCATCACCCTGCACACGACCCGTGGCGGCCAGGCCGCGTCCGGGAGCACCGGCGCGGCGGCGGGTCCCGGTGGTTCGGCGGCCGCCGACGGCGGCACGGCAGATGCCGACCTGGTCGACCTGCCGTCGCTGATCGGTCGTGACGTGCGGGTGGGCGGACTTGTCGCCGACCTTCGACCCGACGGCGTGCTGCTCGATGACGGCACGACCACGGGCCGAATCGTCCTTCGCGGCGGCGCGCTCGACCTCCTCCCGCTGCTCGAACCGGACGACGCCATCAACGCCACGGGACGCGTGGAGGCACTTGACGACGGCCCTGCCGTGATCGTCGACGACCCGGGTGGGATCAGCCAGGCGGGCGATCCGCAGGCCCCGGATCTCGCCCAGCCGGTGGCGAACGTGGGCGCGACAGTCGACGTGGCGACCTCGCCGACGGCGGCGGCCCTGGCGACGGGTCCGTCGCTTGGCGCGGGCGCCGTCGGCCTCGCGACGCTGAGCCTCCTTTCGGGGGCGTCGCTCGT
>JBGPVC010000153.1:0-6316 GCA_041491485.1 Candidatus Limnocylindria bacterium | reverse complement strand
GATGGACGGTTCGGAGGCTGGATCCGAGGTGTCTCCGTGCGGCGAGGCCACCTGACCAGACGTGCCGGACAAGCCGTCGATGAGCGCCAGTCTCCCGTACTTCAGCATCAGGGCGCGGAAGTCGCGGGCATAGAAGAGCTTGATGTTGAGGTCCGGGTAGAGCTCGCGCAGGCGTCGCAGCTTCCGGTTCTTCTTGCGCACGAGCTTCTGGCGCAACGTGGTCAGCTCGAGGTAGATGTCCAGGTCGGGCAGGAAGAAGTCCGGGGCGAAGCTCTCCACGACGTTCCCGTCCAGGTTCCACAGGATCGGGAACGTGTGCGGCTCGTATTCCCAGCGGACGCCGTAGAAATCGAGGATTCGTGACATCTCCGCCTCGCTGGCGTGGGCGAAGGGCGCACTCACCGGTCGGCGAGCCTTCCACGGACGGCGCCCGAGGCGTCGTCCGGACGTCGGTGAGGACGATCGCACGGATCCATCGGCGGCCAGTCTACCGGAGCGGCGCCGTTCCCCGCTAGCGTCGACCGTGTATACCCCTAGGGAGTATGATCACGGCCACGGTGCCGTCCGGCGCCCGTCACGAGGACCACGTACCGCCGATGAGCCCGACCGAGGGCCGCCGTCCGGCCTCCCCACCCGATCCCAGCCACTTCCGCCACAGCTATTCCAAAGACAAGGCGCAGCTCGTTCGACGCCTGTCGCGGATGGAGGGCCAGGTCCGCGGCATCGCCCGGATGATCGAGCGCGAGGAATACTGCGTCGACATCCTGCAGCAGACGGCCGCGCTTCGTGCCGCCGTGGACGCCCTGTCGATCATCGTCCTGGAAGATCACGTCGGCGGGTGTGTCCGGACGGCCGCGGAGCATGGCAACGCTGACCAGTACGTCGACGAGGTGATCGACGTCGTCCGGCGGACGCTCGGCCGACCGGTCCGAAGCGGTGGACGAGCCGGCTGACGCAGGCCGGTTATCCACCAATTCGGCAGCCTCTCGCTCGTTGGTGGAAAACCCCGTTGACGCGAGCCATGCCGGACGACTACCGTCCGGCATCCGCACTGGGGTCGACGCCCGGGTAACGCGGTCCGCTAGGGGTCCGGGGAAACCCGACCGTGAACCGAACGGACCGGGGAAGACCAAGCCGGGCCCGTGGTGCGAAACGATGCCGACGCCGGGAGCGGCGCCACGCGGTTGGACGGCACGCGAGCCACTGGAGGCGTGTCGTGGAGACATCGCGTAGGCCGCTCCCGACGCGCGTTGAGGAGACCCCCGACCTGCCGCCGGCCTACGACCTTGCCCTTCGGCAGGGTCTCGACGCCCTCGGGTTCGGGCTGAGCGCGGACGCGCGGGCTGCGATCGACGGGCACGTCCGGCTCCTGCTGGCCTGGACCGGGGCGATCAACCTGACCGCGATCCGTACGCCCGGTGCGGTCGCCCTCGGGCACGTCATCGACAGCCTGAGCGCCCTGCCGCTGCTGCGGGAGCGCGGAATCGACCGGTTCCTCGACCTCGGATCGGGCGGTGGCTACCCGGGCCTGCCCCTGGCCATCGCCCTCCCGGCCGCCCGAGCCGTGCTGGCCGAGCCGATCGGCAAGAAGGTCCGCTTTCTCGAAACGGCGATCGCGGCCGTCGGCCTCCAGGGGATTGCCGAGGCGGCGACCGTGCGGGCGGAGGCGCTGGCCGGTGACGCACGCCATCGCGGACGCTGGCCGGCGGTCACCGCGCGTGCGGTGGCCGGCTTGGGCGACCTCGTCGAGCTCGCCTTTCCGCTCCTGGCACCCGGCGGCATGCTCGTCGCCTGGAAGCGTGGTGATCTCGGCGAGGAGCTGGCGGCCGCCAGCCGGGCCGTCGACGCGCTGGGCGGCGGGCGGCTGGACGCCCGTCCGGTCCGCGTGCCGGGGCTCGAGGGCCACCAGCTGGTCATTGCCACAGCCGGCGGGCGGGTCCCGGCCGTGTATCCGCGCGATCCCGGCGCACGCAAGCGCCGGCCCTGGTGAGCGCCCGGCTGCTAGATTGGCCGAAATGCGGATCGCAGTCATCTCGGACGTCCACAGCAATCTGCTCGCCCTCGACGCGGTCCTTGCCAGCGCGGGCGCGGTCGACGCCATCTGGCACCTCGGGGACGTCGTCGGCTATGGTCCGGAGCCGGACGCGGTCGTCGACCGCCTGTCGGCGGTTGGTGCGGTCGGGGTTCGCGGCAACCATGACGCCGCAGCCTGCGGCGGAGCCGAGATCGAATGGTTCAACCCCGATGCGCGATCGGCCATGGAGTGGACGCGCGAGGTGATCTCCGAACGAACGCGCGCCTGGCTGGACAATCTCCCCGAGCGCCGCGAGATCGCCGGCTTCACGCTCGTCCACGGCAGCGGTCGCGATCCGATCTGGGAGTACGTGACGTCGCCGGCGGCCGCCCACGCCAGCCTCGCGGCCATGGACACGACGCATGGGATCAACGGCCACACCCACATCCCCGTCGCGTACCTCGTCGTGGGCGACCGGGCCGGTCGCGTCGGTCCGGAACGAGTGATGCATGACGCGCCGGTCAATCTCGGGGGCGGCCGCCTGCTGCTCAATCCG
Source organism: Candidatus Limnocylindria bacterium (assembly GCA_041491485.1). Classification (GTDB taxonomy): domain Bacteria; phylum Chloroflexota; class Limnocylindria; order Limnocylindrales; family CSP1-4; genus SPCO01. Next base: position 3,746 of record JBGPVC010000153.1, on the reverse strand, counting down.
GGCAGTGTCGGCCAGCCCCGCGACGGCGATCCACGAGCCAGCTACCTGATCCTCGACACCGACGCGGGGACGGCCGGCTGGCAGCGGGTCCCCTATGACGTCGCGGCGGTCGGCTCGGCCATGCGAGCGGCGGGGCTGCCGCGTCGACTGGCCGAACGTCTGGCCCACGGCCTGTAATGTCGTGGTGTACGGCTTGATGGTCGATAGCAGATCGGAGCACGCTTGATCGGAGGCAGGCGGCCGTTACACGGTCGCAAACTCGCGGATCGTCGCGTCCGGGTGGAGCGGCCGCATTCGCCCTATTTCCGCTATACCGGACCGGGGCAGCTGACCGCCAAAGAGGCGACGCTCGCACCAAAGAGCGGCGGCGGTCGGGCCCTCGAGCGCATCCGCAGGTTCCTCTTCGGTCGCCGACTGGCGAGCGAGGAGGAGGTGACCGAGCGCCTCCCCAAGAAGCTCGCGCTCCCGATCTTCAGCTCGGATGCCATTTCGTCGTCCGCCTATGCACCGGACGAGATCCTGATCGCCTTGTTCGCGGGCGGTGCCATCGCGCTGCAGTACTCCGTCGAGATCGCGCTGGCGATCGCCGTCATGCTCGCCATCGTAACGACGTCCTATCGACAGGTCTGCCGCGCCTATCCGTCGGGAGGCGGGGCGTACGCCGTGGCGAAGGAGAACCTCGGCCAGATCTTCGGGTTGATCGCCGCCGGCGCACTGATGATCGACTACGTGATGACGGTGGCGGTCTCGACCACCTCGGCCGTCGCCCAGGCCTATTCGGTCTGGCCGGTGATCTACGACTGGCGGATCGAAATTGGCATCGCATCGATCGCGCTCATCACGATCGGCAATCTGCGGGGCCTCCGGGAGTCGGGCAACATCTTCGCGCTGCCGACATACCTGTTCCTCGGGTTGTCCCTGCTCCTGGTCGGGCTCGGCGTCGCCCGGGCCTTGACCGGTCAACTTCCCAGCCCGCCGGTCCCGCCCCAGGTTCCGCTGCCCGGGGCGGAGGCGCTGACACTCTTCCTGCTTCTGCGCGCGTTTGCCGGAGGATCCGTCGCGCTCACCGGCGTGGAGGCCATCGCCAACGGGGTTCCCGCGTTCAAGCCCCCTGAGGCGCGAAACGCAGCCAACACGATGACGATCATGGCCATCCTGCTCGGTATCCTCTTCGTCGGCTTCATGTTCATCGCCGACTCGATGGGCCTCCGTCCGGCCACGGCGGGCGGCGGACCGACGGCCATTGCCCAGCTCGGAACCGCGATCTTCGGTGATGGATCGCCGCTCTTTGTCGCGCTCCAGGTCGCGACCGCGCTCATCCTGTTCCTCGCAGTCAACACGAGTTTCAATGCGTTCCCGCGATTGGCCGCGATCCTCGCCGGCGACGGTTACATGCCCCGCCAGTTCAGCTTCCGCGGAGACCGGCTCGCATTCTCGTACGGCATCGTGATCCTGGCGGCGGTCGCGGGCTTGCTGATCGTGGTGTTCCAGGGCGACACGCACCTCCTCATTCCGCTGTACTCGGTCGGGGTGTTCGTCTGCTTCACCCTGTCGCAGGTCGGGATGGTCCGCCATTGGATCACCAGCCGTGAGCCGGGCCGACGGTGGCGAGCCGCCGTCAATGCCATCGGCGGCCTCCTGACGTTCGTCGTCCTGATGGTCGTCGTGAGCGTGAAGTTCGAAGGCGGGGCGTGGCTCGTGGTCGTGCTCGTCCCCTTGCTCGTGGCCCTGATGCTCTTCATCCATCGCCAATACGCGACGTCACGCCGCGAGCTTGCGCTGCGACCGGGCCAGATCATCACTCGACCACATCGTGAGGAGCGCGTCGTCGTCCCGATCAACGGCGTCAGCCGGGCCGTCGTCCAGGCGATCAACGTGGGCCGGTCGATCTCCGATGACGTTCGGGCCGTGCTCGTCTCCGACGACCCCAACGAAACGGCCGAGGTCCGCGCGGCATGGGAGCGTGCCATTCCCGATGTCCCGCTCGTGGTCGTGGAATCCCCGTACCGGGCGTTGACCGGCCCGCTCGTCGCATACCTTGACGTCCTCGATTGGGCCTGGCCTCCGGACAAGGACGCGCCAATCACGTTCGTCGTGATCCCCGAGTACGTGCCGCGGCACTGGTGGGAACGGATGCTGTACAACCAGTCGACCAACCAGCTTCGTCGCGCCCTGCTGGGCCGCCCGAACACGGTGATCACGAATGTCCCCTACCGGCGCGAGGAGCCGGCGATGTTCGAAGCGGCGTCCGACGACCACAGTCGTGGACGCCCGATGCCACCGCCGTCTCCGCCGTCAACGACGCTCCCACGTCCGTAGCAGCGACACCAGGCGCGACCCGCCGGTTCGGGTGGTATCGTGACCTGCCATGTCAGAAGCTCAATCGCCAGCGTTTCGCCGTGCCGTCGTCGCCCTCAATGGCGGCTCGAGCGACAGCCGGATCGTGCGCCTTGTGGCGGGGGAAGCGCGTCAAGCCAAGGCTGAGGTCGTCGCCGTCCACGTCCTCGAGATCGACTGGACGCTGCCGCTCGACGCGGACATCGCTGGCAACTCGGACGAGGTCCAGCGGGTGCTCGACAGCGCGGAAGCCATCGCCGAGGCATACAAGGTCCAGCTCCAGCCGGTCCTGCTCCAGGCGCGCGACGTCGGCGCCGCCATTGTCGACGAGGCGGTCGAGCGCGGCGCCGACCTGCTCGTCGTCGGCCTGACCTATCGCAAGCGGTTCGGCGGCGAGTTCGCCATCGGCCGCACCATTCCGTACATCCTCCAGAACGCGCCGTGTGCGGTCTGGGTGGTGCGCGACCCCATCAGCTAGGAGTCGAAGTGAAGATCGTCATCGTCGGATGTGGCCGGGTTGGCGCCTCGGCCGCCGATCTGTACGACCGCGCCGGCCACGAGGTGATCATCCTCGACAGCGTCACCGCGGCATTCGACCGGCTCCCGTCGACCTTCGGTGGACATGCCATCCGGGGCGATGGGACCGATGAGGACGTCCTCCAGAAGGCGGGCGCGGCGGGCGCCGAGGTCTTCCTGGCTGTCACGGAAGGCGACAACCGGAACGTGATGGCCGCGCAGCTGGCCAGTGAGGCGCTCGGCGTCAAGCGTGCGATCGCCAAGATCAACGACCCGCTTCGGGCGGAGGCCTACGGCGAGCTCGGGATCGCGACGCTGTGCCGAACCGGCCTGATGGTGGATGCGATCAACGACTATCTCGGGCTGCCGCGCTCGGACCTGCCGGGGATGCTGGCGCCGACCGGTCATCACGACGGGGTCCAGCACCATGGAACCGCTCCGCTCGAAACGGCGACCTCGTCGACCGGGGGAACCTCCGGTGGAGCGTTCGGCTCAACATCCGCCACAACCCGGGAGGTCTGAGACGTGTTCGTCCTCGTCGTCGGCGGGGGAAAGGTCGGCTACTACCTGTCCAAGGAGCTCATCGATGCCGGCCATGAGGTCGCGCTGATGGAGAAGGACCCGCGACGGGCGGGCCAGATCGCCGACGAGATCGGATCCATCGTCATCGCCCACGACGGCTGCGAGGGCAAGTACCTGGGCGAGGCGGGCTGCAACCGGGCGGACGTGGTCGCGGCAGTCACCGGCGACGACGAGGACAACCTGGTCATCTGCCAGATGGCCAAGCACCACTTCGACGTGCCCCGGACGATCGCGCGCGTCAACAACCCCAAGAACGAGGAGCTCTTCCGGCACCTCGGCGTGGACGAGCTGATCAGCCCGACCCGGATGAT
>JBGPVC010000152.1:0-6435 GCA_041491485.1 Candidatus Limnocylindria bacterium | reverse complement strand
GTCGCGATGACCTGCACCGCCGCCGAGCGGATGCCGCCAAGGATGACCGGCAGCGCGAGTGGGATCTCGATGTCGCGCAGGATCTGGCCCGCGCGGAAGCCCATCCCGCGGGCGGCTTCGACGAGGTCTCGGTCGACCTCGCTCACGCCGGCGTACGTGTTCACCAGGATCGGCGGGATCGCCAGGATGATCATCGCCAGGAGTGTCGGGTAGAGCCCGAAGCCGTTGGCGGGGTCGAGGGCCTGCGTGAATGGCAGGAGGATGCCCATCATGGCGAAGGTGGGGACCGCGCGGCCGATGTTCGCCAGGCCGACGGCGACCGTCGTCCCGCGCCGGGTATGACCGATGACCAGCCCGATCGGCAGGGCGATGGCGATTGCGATCAGCATGACCAGGAGCGACATCTCGACGTGCTCGACCAGGCGCCCCGGAATGCCATCTGGCCCGCTCCAATGGGCCGGGTCCGTGAGCCATGCGACGGTCTCGTTGACGAAGGTCACGCAGTCGCCTCGCTCAACGGCCCGCGCCGGGCCCATGGAGTCACCCAGGCCTGCAGCCAGACGAAGGCCCGGTCGGCGAGCAGTGACAGCAGGATCGTTGGAATGGCGCCGACCAGGATCTCCGTCAGGAAGTAACGGTTCATTCCCTCGTAGATGAAGAAGCCGAGGCCTCCGAGTGCGTCACCGAGCGTGGCCGTGATCGTGACCAGCCCGATCGTGGAGACGGTGGCAACCCGCAACCCGGCGATCATCAGCGGGAGGGCCAGCGGCAGCTCGACCGTCCAGAGCCGGCCGGCTGCCCGGAAACCCATGCCGTCGGCGGCCTCGCGAACCTCGGGCGGCGCTGCCTCCAGTCCGGCGACAACGTTGCGGAGCAAGATCACGAGGGTGTAGAGCACGAGCGGGATCTCGGCGGTCAGGATGGACAGCCGCGTGATCGGCACGAGCGCCGCGAACAGCGCCAGGCTGGGGATCGTGAAGACGAGGCCGGCGATCGCGGTCGCCACGATGTTGAAGGGGCGCCAGCGCACGGCGATGACGCCGAGAACGAACGAGATCGCAAAGCCGACGGCCACCGCGATCGCCGCGAGGTAGAGGTGCTGCAGGGTCCGGAAGGCGACCTTGTCGAGGTGGTCGGAGACCCAGCCCCAGTCGATCATGTCGAGGCGGGCTCCACCGGCTCGGTCGGCTCCGCGCCCCCCGGAAGCGACCTCGGCTCGGCCTGCTCGATCGTCTCCAGGTCGACCGCCGCAAACCGCGCGTCGCCGGCCGTCTCGCGCATCCGCTCGGCGATCATGTCGGCGGTGACGAGCCCCAGCACCGCTCCGGTCCGGTCGACGACGATGCCGGCCTGGACGTCGGCGTCGAGGAGCATCGACAGCGCGTCCTTGAGGGTCGTCCGGCGGTTGATCAGCGGCGACATCGACTGGGCCATCCGCTCGGTGAGCTGGCCCTCGCCCGGGATCGCGTCGTCGGCGATCCAGCCGATCGGTCGCCGGCCGTCGTCGACGAGCAACAGGTAGGGGAACGGATCCGTCGCCGAGCGTCGGCGCGCCTCGGCGCTCGGATCGCCGACCCTGGCGGTGACCGCCGGACGCAACTCCAGCCCCGACACGCGACTCAGCGACAGCCGCTTGAGCCCGCGGTCGGCACCCACGAAGCGGGCCACGAACTCCGAGGCCGGATTGGCCAGGATCTCGGCCGGCGGGGCGAACTGCTCGAGGCGCCCGCCCAGCTGCATGACCGCGACCAGGTCGCCCATCTTGATCGCCTCGTCGATGTCGTGGGTCACGAACAGGATCGTCTTGCCCAGTTCCTCCTGGAGCCGCAGGAACTCGTTCTGGAGCCGCTCGCGCACGATCGGGTCGACCGCCCCGAACGGTTCGTCCATGAGCATGACCGGCGGGTCGGCGGCCAGCGCTCGGGCGACCCCAACTCGCTGTCGCTCGCCGCCGGACAGCTGCCGCGGGTAGCGGTCGCGGTTCCTGGCCGGGTCGAGACCGACCAGCGTCAGAAGCTCCTCGGCGCGCTCCCGCTGGCGTGACGCCGGCCAGCCGAGCAGCCGCGGCACCGTCGTCACGTTCTGGGCGATCGTCTGGTGCGGGAAGAGCCCGACCTGCTGGATCACGTAGCCGATGCCGCGCCGGAGCTCCGTGACGTCGCGTCCGGCGGTGTCGACGCCATCGAGCCGGATCCGGCCGGCGGTCGGCTCGATCAGCCGGTTGACCATCTTGAGCGACGTGGTCTTGCCGCAACCGGACGGTCCGACCAGCACGCAGATCCTGCCGGCCGGGACGTGGAACGACAGGTCGTTGACGGCCCCGGGCGTCCCCTTGGCGCGCGCGTCGTACTGCTTGCTGACGTGGTCGAAGTCGACCGTCGCCCCCGTGGCGTGCCGGGCCGGCCCGCTCATGGCCGATCCCTAGCCCGCTTCGACGAGCGGTTTCACCTCGCCGATGAACCGTTCGAGCGTCTCGACGTCGTATGGCGCCGGCTGCTCCGAGATCACGGTCCTGAAGCCGAGCGCGACGTACGGCCGCAGCCGGTCCGCGAGCTGCTCGGGCGTGCCGTTCCAGAACGTGTCGTCGTCGGCGACGTCGGCCAGCGGCGTCTTGTTGTGGGCCATCGCGGCCTTCCAGACGCGAACAGCTTCGGCCTCCGTGTCACGGATCGTCACCTTGACGCCGAGCGTGAACTCGATCTCGCCGATGTCCCGCCCGACCGCGTCGCAGTGCTCGCGGAGCACGTCGACCTTGTGGGCGAGGAAGTCGAGCGGGCCCATGGCGTTCCACATGTCCGCGTAGCGCGCGACGGTGCGGAGTGTCTTCTTCTCACCGCTGCCGCCGATCATGATCGGCAGGCGCGGCTGGAGCGGCAGGGGGTTGTGGCGCAGGTCATCGAAGGCGTAGTGCCCGCCCGCGGCCGAGGTGACCGACTTGCCGTCGAGGACCGCGCGCATCGCGCCGACCGACTCGTCGAGCCAGTCGAGGCGCTGGCCGAAACCGCTCCCGAAGTCGATGCCGTGGGCGCGGTGCTCGGGCTCCATCCACGCGCCGCCGATGCCGAGGATCGCGCGCCCGCCACTGATGTGATCGAGGGTGGCCGCCTCCTTGGCCACCAGGCCCGGGTTGCGGAACGTGTTGGCGCCAACGAGCAGGCCAAGCCGGATCCGCTCGGTCGAGGCGGCGTACGCGGCGAGCGACGTCCAGCCCTCGAAGATCGGCTGGTACGGGTCGCCGAAGATGGCGTAGAGGTGGTCCCAGGCCCAGACATGGGCGTAGCCGAGGCGCTCGAGGCGCTTCGTCGCGTCCAGGATCTCCGGCCAGGAACTGGCCTGGTTCCAGAGCAGAACGCCGAGCTTGAGATCGGTCATGGGGGTTGGGCCTCCCGGAGCGTGTCGGTCGAGAAGACCCAGAGTGTAGAGGGGCGGCTAGGGGAGTGTCGCCAGGTCGCCTTCGATGATCTCCCGGTCGTCCGGATCGGCGATGCCCTCGAGTGCGGCGGTCGCCCGCGCCTTCCAGGCGGCGACCTCGGCCAGATCGCCGGCCGCCAGATGGGCGCGCGCCATGGCCTCGTAGGCGGCGGCGATGTCGAAGTCGGCGATGCCGTTCGCCTCGTTGATCGCGAGGCAGCGCCGGGCGTGCCACAGCGCGGGCTCGGCCCGTCCGAGCACGGCGTAGACCCGCGCGCACTGCCATTCCCCGCGGGCGAGGTTGGCGCCATCGCCGACCTCGCCCCAGTGGTAGCGCGAGGCGTGCGCGGCGTGGAGCATCTCGTCGTCCTGCGCTGCGGTCCGATCCTCCGTCTCGAGCAGCGCCCAGACGTGGTTGAACAGGTCGGCCGCCAGCTTGCGCCGGGTCGCCGGATCGATGTCGGTCGAGATGGATGGGGCGGTCATCGGGCTTGCCTCCGTCGAGTTGAGCTGGCCGAGGATGTGGAGGACGCGCTGGAGCCGGGATGTTCGCGCCTCGATCCGCGTTCGATGGTGACGCAGCAGCTCCCGCTGGCGCGCCGGGTCGTCCGTCGCGAGCAGGTCGCGGATGGTTTCGAGTGGCACCTCCAGGTCCCGCAGGCGCACGATGGAACGCGCCGTCTCGAGCTGCTCGCGCCGGTAGAGCCGGTAGCCGCTGGACGCGTCGACCCGGGCCGGCCGAAGCAGGTCCAGGTCGTCGTAGTGACGCAGCGCCCCGACGCTCAACCCGGCCAGCCGCGCGAACCGGCCGATGGTCAACTGCTCGCTCACCCGGTCATGGTGAACCCTCGGGCGACCCGAGAGTCAAGCCCCGTCGGAGGGACGAGTCAGGCCCGGTCGAGCTCGCGGTCGATCGCGCGCAGGATGAACCGGGCAGCCTCGGCGCTCTTGCCCCCGAGCCGCTCGCCCTCGTCCTGCTCGAGCGCACGCATCAGGTCGCCCAGGAACAGGTCCATCGACGGCGTGCGGGCGAGATCGCCCGCGGCGAACGCCGCCTCGAGGCGGGACACCGCGGCCCGCGCGTTGTCCACGGTGTGACCCTTGGCCGCGATCAGCTCGCGGGCCTCCGCCCGCGCGGCGTCCGCGGCGGGACCGGTCGTGGTCATCGCCACCTGCCGATCGATCGCCGCAGCCGAACCGAGGCGCCGGTCGCGACCGGCTCGGTCAGCTCGGCCCGCGTCGACGCCACCTCGGCCCGCGTCGTGGCACCTCGCGCCCGCCGCCAATCCGACTCGAGCACGCTCATCGCCAGCTCGTCCCACCAGCGACCGTCGCGCCAGATCGACTCGCGCGAGCGCCCTTCGATCACGAACCCACAGCGCTTGTAGGCGCGGATGGCGCGCTCGTTGAACTCGAACACGAACAGGCCGATCCGGTGCAGCGAGAGCGTGCCGAACGCGTGGTCGAGCATCAGCCCCGTGGCCTCGGTTCCGTAGCCGTGGCCCCAGGCGTCGGCTTCGCCGATCGTGATGTGGTACAGCGCCGAGCCGTTCTCGCCGTCGAGCTGGCTGAACGCGCAGGTCCCGATCAGCCGGTTGGTCGCCTTCTCGTGGACCGCCATGGCCAGCGCGTCCGGCCCGACCACGCGCACCTCGAAGAACCGATCGATCTCCTCTGGTCGCATCGGCGAGGGCTGGTAGCGTGCAAGCCGGGCGATCTCCGGGTCCGCGTACCAGCGCCGGAAGGCGGCCACGTTCTCCGGCACGTGCCGGCGCAGGACGACGAGATCGCCGCTCAGCAACTCCGGAAACCAGCCCTTCGGTGCCATGTCCGGCACGGTATACCATCGCCGCCATGCGTCGCTGGAGCGAGTTGGCCGAGCGACTCGCGGCGACCAGCCGGACCTCCGAGAAGACGGCGATCCTGGCCGACTACCTGCGGTCCCTGTCGCCCGAGGAGCTACCGGTCGCCACCATCTTCCTGACGGGTCGGCCGTTCGCCGAGGCGGACCAGCGGGCGACGGGCCTGGGCTGGTCGGCGATCGCTTCGACCGTGACCGACCTGGCGTCGGTCGCGCGATCCGCGCTCGGCGAGGCCTACGACCGCTCGTCCGACCTCGGCATGGCCGTGGCCGACGTCCTGGCGGCGGCCGGTCATGCCCCGTCGCCGGATCGGAGCCCGACACTCCCCGAGGTGGCTGAGGCGTTCGCGGTGATCGAGACGGCCTCAGGTCCAACCCGCAAGTCGGCGATCCTGCGATCGCTCCTCGAGCGCACGGACCCGCTGACGGCCAAGCACGTGGTCAAGGTCCTGGGCGGCGATCTGCGGATCGGGTTGCGTGAAGGTCTCGTGGAGGCGGCTATCGCGCGGGCCTTCGACCGGCCGCTCGACGCCGTCAAGCAGGCCGGCATGCTGATCGGCGACGTGGGGAAGCTCGCGGCCCTTGCCCGTGACGACGCGCTGGCCAGCGCGGCCCTGTCCCTCTTCCATCCGCTCAAGTTCATGCTGGCGTCGCCGGCCGAGAACGCCGATGAGATTGTCGCCCGCCTCGGCCCCGAGGTCTGGGTCGAGGACAAGTACGACGGGATCCGCTGCCAGCTCCACAAGCTGGGCACGGACGTCCGGCTCTACTCGCGCGACCTCCACGACATCGGTGTCGGCTATCCGGAGGTCGTCGAGGCGGCACGGAGCCTTGCCTGGGATGGAATCCTGGACGGCGAGATCCTGGCCTGGCGCGACGGGACCGTGCTGCCGTTCATCGCGCTCCAGACCCGACTCGGGCGCAAGGCGCCGACAGCGGAGATCCAGGCGTCGGTGCCGGTGATCTACGTCGCCTTCGATGCGCTGGGTCTGGGACCCGGCGCGGGGGCGCCGGTCGCTCCCCTGCTCGGGCAGCCGCTTCGTGAGCGGCGATCGCGACTCGACCAGCTGGACCTGCCGCTGGCCGAAGCCGGCGGACGATTCGCTCGATCGTACCTGACCGTCGCCGCCGACGCGGATGCGCTCGAGGCGGCGTTCCTGGAG
>JBGPVC010000151.1:0-6484 GCA_041491485.1 Candidatus Limnocylindria bacterium | reverse complement strand
TCGCGCCCGGCGCCTGCGGGCGCCCGAGGTCCGCGGGCTGGGCGCCGGGGCCGGGACGAGCCGCGCGGGCGCCGAAGCCGGGACCGTGCGGCCCGGGCCCAGGACCGGGCAGCCTGGTCCACAGGGCGGCAACCGAGCACGTCGAGCCTGATCGACCCGGCCGGCTCAACGACCTCGGCTATCCTGCGAGCGATGGCATCGAACCCCGGCCCCAAGGCTGGCCCGCGTCCGCTGGTCGTCGCGCTCGATGGGCCGGGTTCCTCCGGCAAGAGCAGCGTCGGCGCCGCAGCGGCGCTGCGCGTGGGCTACCGGTTCTGCGACACCGGGCTGCTCTACCGTGCGATCACCTGGCTGGCACTGAAACGCGGCATCGCGAGCGATGACCCGGCCGGGCTGCGGTCACTGGTGCCCGCGGTCGAGCTCGCGGCGGACGCCGCCGGCCGCCTGTCGCATGTCCTCGTCGACGGCGTCGATCACACCGACGACGCCCGGGGCCCGGAGGTCGACCTCGCGGTCTCGGCCGTGGCGGCGGTGCCCGCGCTCCGGGCGGCGCTCCTCGAGCGGCAGCGAGCCATCGCCGCACCAGGGGGCATCGTCATGGCCGGCCGCGACATCGGGACCGTGGTGCTACCGAACGCCGATCTCAAGCTGTTCCTAGACGCCAGCGTGGAGGAGCGAGCCCGCCGCCGGACGGAGGAGCGTCGCCTGGACCCGGGCGGACCGGGGGCGGTTGAGATCCTGGCGGCGCTGCGCCGGCGCGACCAACTCGATGCGACGCGGGCCGTCGCCCCACTTCGACCGGCTCCAGACGCGCGGATCATCGCGACGGACGGCAACCAGGTCGAGGACACGATCGACGCCGTGGTCGGCGCGATCCTCGACACCGAGGCCCGGCTGGCCGCGGCACCGGCAACCGTCGCCTCGCCCGGCGCGACCCGCGAGCCACAGCCTTGAGCGAGCCCGAGCCGATCGACAGCTCGATCACCCCGCTCATCTCGGTCGTCGCGTTTGGCGGGCGCATCTTCGCCCGGGCGATGAGCCGGATCTCGATCGAGGGCGCCGTCGACGAGATCCCGCGGGACGGGCCGCTGATCATCGCCGCCAACCACGCCTCGAACTTCGATGCCCCGGTTGTTGGCGCGTGGCTGATCCCGAGGCTCAGCCGGCGGATCCACTGGCTGGGCAAGCGCGAGCTGTTCGCCTGGCCGATCGTGGGCTGGGTGGCGGCCAACGGCGGCGTCCACCCGGTGGATCGTGACAGCGCCGACGTCGAAGCCTTCCGGCTGGCCAGCCGGATCCTCGAAGGCGGCCACGTGCTGTTCGTCTTTCCCGAGGGCACGCGCAGTCCTGACGGCGCACTCCAGGAGGCTCGAGATGGGGTCGCCCTGCTCGCGTTGCGGAGCGGCGCGCCCATCCTGCCGATCGGGATCGGCGGCTCCAACCGGGTGTGGCCCAAGGGCCAGCGTTTTCCTCACCCCGGCGGACACGTCGTGATCCGTGTCGGACACCCGTTCCGCCCCGCCGACGAGCTGCCGGCAGGGACGGATCGGAAGGCCGCCAAGGGCCTCGCCACCAGGATGATCATGGAACGGATCGCCGCGCTCCTGCCAGTCCGTCAGCGCGGCGTCTATGGTGCCGCGAAGGGGGATGAACCGGACCCCATGCCATAATCGGGTCGTGGGTATGGTCCAGGAAGTCCGAATCGCGAAGCGCACCGGGTTCTGCTACGGCGTTCGGGAGGCGATCGACAAGGCGAAGGAAGCCTCCAGCGCGGGCAAGCTGACGCACACCCTCGGGCAGGTCGTCCACAACGAGGGCGTCGTGCGCGACCTCCAGGACCTGGGCATCCAGACCGTCGAGACGCTCGACGACGTGGACCGCGGCGCGGCCGTCGTCATTCGCGCCCACGGTGTCCGCCCGGACGTCATGGCTCGGGCCGAGGACCGTGGGCTCGAGATCATCGACGGCACCTGCACCTGGGTGATCCAGGAGCAGAAGGAGCTTCGCAAGCTTGTCGAGGACGGCTACACCATCGTGCTCCTGGGCACGCCCAAGCATCCCGAGGTCGTCGGCCTGCTCGGCTTTGCGCCGGACGCGATCGTCGTCGACGATGAGTCGGAATGGGAGGACGCCATCCCGCCCCGGAAGCGGATGGCCCTGCTCTCGCAATCCACGCAGCCGCCCTGGAAGTTCGAGAAGCTGGCCGCATTCATGGTCGGCCGGGCCCACGAGCTCAAGATCGTCAACACCGTCTGCCCGGTCACGATCCGCCGTCAGCAGGACACCCTGGACACGGCCGGCGAGGTCGACCTGATGGTCGTGGTCGGTGGTCGCTCGAGCGCCAACACCAAGGAGCTGACTCGCCTGTGCGAGATCGCCGGTACGGAGGCGATCCAGATCGAGAGCGTCCGCGACCTCATCGACGCAAGCGTCTTTGGGGCGGCGGCGGTGGTTGGCGTGACCGGCGGAACGTCCACGCCGATCGAGGACCTTCGCGACGTGGCCGAGTGGATCCTCGCGAACGCCGGCACGGCCGAGGCTCGCGATCGAGCCGCGGAGCTCGCGTTCGCGGCCCTCGAGCGGGCCGCGACGCCCGCGGGACGGACGACCTCACTACCCACTCCCGCGAGGACCGGCGTCACATCCGGCGCCGCCTGACCGTGGTCAGCGGGCGTGGCGGGATCCCGGTCGTCGCCATCGTCGGGCGCCCGAACGTCGGCAAGAGCACGCTCTTCAACCGGTTCCTCGGCCAGCGCTCGGCCATCGTCGAGGACCGGGCTCGGACGACCCGGGATCGACTCTACGGCGACACGGAGTGGAACGGACGCCGCTTCGTCATCGTCGACACCGGGGGCCTGGAGCTCGACCCCGACGACCAGATCGAGGCGCGGGTCCAGGAGCAGGCCCGCCTGGCCATCGCCGAAGCGGACGTGATCCTGTTCCTCGTCGACGCGGTCAGCGGCCTGACCCCGGCCGACCTCGAGGCGGCGGCCATCCTGCGCCGGGCCAAGGCGCCGGTGATCGTGGTGGTCAACAAGGCCGACAACGAGAAGCGCGAGCTCGAGGCGGCTGAGTTCCACGCCCTGGGCTGGGAGGAGACCTACGCGATCTCGGCGTCGCACGGACGGGGAACCGGCGACCTGCTCGACGCCATCGTCTGGGCGTTCCCACCCGAGAGCGAGGCGGAGCTCGCGCGCAAGGCCCGCGAGGCCGAGGCCGATGCCTGGGCCGAGGAGGTGGCGGCGGGCCGCCTCGAGCCCTACGTGGTGAGCGAGGCCGACGCCGACGTCGAGGACCTCGACGACGACGTGGACGGGACGGACGCCGAAGCCAGGCGCTGGGACGCCGCGATAGCCGCCGAAGCCGACGGTGAACCGGCGGCGATCTGTTTCATCGGACGGCCGAACGTCGGCAAGTCGAGCCTGCTCAATGCGCTCCTCGGCGAGGATCGGGCGATCGTCTCGGAGATCCCGGGAACCACCCGCGACGCGATCGACACGCGGCTGGCCTTGGGTCGCAGCGAAGTGGTCCTGATCGACACGGCCGGGATCCGGCGTCGTGGCAGGGTGGCGTCCGGGCCGTCCGCGGAGCGCTATTCCACGCTCCGGGCGCTGCACGCCCTGTCGAGGGCCGACGTCGCCGTGCTGGTGATCGATGCCGTCGAGGGGCTGACCGCCCAGGACTCGCACGTCGCCGGCTACGTGATCGAGGAAGGCAAGGGCCTGGTCATCGCGGTCAACAAGTGGGATCTGGTCGCCGACAAGACCGACCGCACGTTCGACCAGTACATCGAGTGGATCCGCAACGAGGCCCCGTTCCTCGATTTCGCCCCCGTCATCTCGATCAGCGCCAAGACCGGGCAACGGGTTGGCCGGGTGCTCGAGACCGCGATCGACATCTGGGGCGAGCGTCGCAAGCGCATCGCCACCGGCGAGCTCAACCGGGTCCTGACCGCCGCGACCGACCGGACGCCGCCACCCCCCGTTCGCGGCCATCGCCCGAAGCTGTTCTACGCGACCCAGGCCGCCGTCGCGCCGCCGACCTTCGTGTTCTTCGCCTCGGATGCGTCCAGCGTGCACTTCAGCTACCGGCGCTACCTGGAGAACCGGCTGCGGGAGACGTTCGGCTTCGACGGCACGCCGATCCGGCTCGTGTTCCGCGACCGGTCCTCGGTCAAGCTGCCGAGACGCCGCAAGAGCCGGAGTGCACCCGTCGCGTCGACGAAGGGCGGCCGCCGAGCCGCCGGCGCCCGCCCGGGCGGCCCGAGCAGCGTGTCCGGGCGGGTCCGCAAGCCCCGCTGATGCCCGGGGCACGCATCGCCGTCGTCGGCGCCGGGGCGTGGGGCACGACGCTCGCGGCGATCATCGCCGCTGCCGAGCCGGTCACGCTCGTGTGCCACTCCCGGGAGCTGGCGGAGGAGATCTCGAGCACGTACCGCAACGAACGCCGGCTACCCGGGATCGTGCTGCCCTCGCGTGTCGCGGCTTCGACGGACGCGGAGACCCTGTCGGACGCGGTCGACCTGGTGATCTTTGCCGTGCCATCTCGCCACCTGCGCGACACGGCGGCGCGGCTGGGTCAGCACCTGGCGGCCGGCGCGGACGTGCTGTCCGTGGCCAAGGGCCTCGAATCCGACAGCCTGCTGCGGATGAGCGAGGTGATCGCCGATGCCGCGCACGTGTCGCCGCGCCGGGTCGCCGCCCTGTCCGGTCCGAACCTCGCCGGCGAGATCGCCCGGGGTCTGCCGGCCTCGGCGGTGGTCGCGGCGTCAGATCCGGCACTCGCCGGCCGGGTCGTCGCGCGGCTCGGACGTCGGGAGTTCCGCCTCTACCTCAATCGCGACATCCTCGGCGTCGAGCTGTGCGGCGCGCTCAAGAACATCGTGGCGATCGCTGCCGGCGCCGCCGACGCGTTGGGCTTCGGCGACAACGGCAAGGCCGGCTTGCTGACCCGCGGCCTGGCCGAGATGACTCGTGTCGGCATCGCCGCCGGCGCCAATCCGCTCACCTTCGCCGGGCTGGCCGGAGTGGGGGACCTGATCGCGACGTGCGGATCCGCGCTGTCGCGCAACCACCGGCTCGGCGAGGAACTCGCGCAAGGTCGCTCCTGGCCCGACATCGAGGCGACGTTGCCGGGGACGGCCGAGGGCGCCTACACCGTGGACGCCGCCCTGGCCCTGGCCGGCCGGCTCGGCGTCGAGATGCCGATCGCCAGGGAGGTCCACAACGCGCTGTTCGAGGGCAAGAGCGTGCAACGCTGCCTGATGGACCTGCTCGCGCGCGAGTCGAAGGACGAACTCGCCGACTACGAGCGATGGGTCGAGCGGATCGGGCGCCCGGCAGAGGAGTGAGACGCGGCGGTGCTAGACTCGGGGCCGCGTCGGGGCGTGGCGCAGTCTGGTAGCGCACCAGTCTGGGGGACTGGTGGTCGTCGGTTCAAATCCGGCCGCCCCGACCAAACCCCACTCACCAAATGGCACTCCAAGGGCGGAGTGCGTCCGCATCTGGCAGCAACGCTGGCGGCAACAACGGCCCGCGTAGGCCGTACCCTCGGACGGGCCGGCTTCTGGCGGATGCTCTGGAGGTAAGCCGCAGCTTGGTGGCCCGTATCTTGTCGACGTTCGCCAGGGGCTTTCCGTCGGCCTCGTCGCATGTTCTAATGCCACCTCCGGGACGCGCATGGGGACGGGAGGGCGACTTGGCGCCAACGAACGCGAAACTCGAGCTCCTGCGGCGGGTGCCGCTGTTCGCGGGGTGCAAGAACAACGCGCTCGAGCAGATCGAGCGGCTGGCCGATGAAGTGGACGTGCCGGATGGGTACACGCTGATCCGCGAAGGCACGTTCGGCGAGCAGTTCTTCCTGATCGTGCAAGGTCGCGTTCGAATCGAGCGGGGCGGACAAACGATCCGGACCTTGGGTCCCGGGGAGTACCTCGGCGAGATCTCCCTGATAGACAAAGGTCGAACGACGGCGACGGCGACAACAGATGGTCCGGCGCGGCTGTTCGTGTTGAGCCATCGCGAGTTCAACTCGCTGCTCGACCAGTCGCCCGCGATCCGTCTCGAGATCATGAGGGCGCTCGCCAGCCGGGTTCGCCAGCTGGATCCAGACGCGCCCGCCTGACGTCTCGTGGCGTCCTCGGCCGGGCGCCATCGACATACCTGCGGGCCCGTCCGGTGGTCGTCCTCCCACGAACGGGCCGCTCTACCCGTACGAGAGAAGCTCCGGCCTTCGGAGGCAGATCATCGCCGCTGCGAGGGGAGCATCGAGATCGGCAACAGCCTGAAGCCAGAGCTTGACGCGGAGCGTGTCTTATAGGGACGGCTTACGCCGAGACTGCCAAACGGCCTGAATCTTCAGGCGACGAGGGCCGCGTCCGCAAGTCTCGGCGGATGTTCGATTCGCCAGAGTGCTCGCTCGAGATCCTCGACCCGTGCCATATCGGCGTCCCATGCCGGACTGAAGGGCGCGTCACCCTGGGCTC
>JBGPVC010000150.1:0-6508 GCA_041491485.1 Candidatus Limnocylindria bacterium | reverse complement strand
GGAGCGCCGCGGCGACGAACAGGATCCCGAGCGCGGCCGGCACGAACCACCGCTCGAGCCACCCCTCGCCCGCGTCCAACCCAGCGTTCCGGTCGGCAGCCGATCCGATCGCGCGTCGGTTCGCCGGGCGTGCCGGAGTCGGTGGGACCTCGAGGTCCGCGTCTCCCACCACCTGTTCGGGCGGACGGGCGGTGGCCCGCCCCCGCCCCTTTCTACGGTCGCGCGACTTCATAGAGCCTGTATTCTCCCGCCTCGGCCACCGTCGTGAACCGTCCGAAATACGCGTCATTGACGGTGAGGCCATTGTCCGTCTCGTACGCACGCTCGAGCGGGCTGACCACGATGTACTGGATCCCGTACTTGGCCAGCAGCTGGTCGGCGTCCGCCTCGCCGGCGTAGATCCGCTTGATGTCTGCCTCGCGGTCACCGTATGGCAGCCCTCGCGACCAGACATGGCCGATGTAGCCCAGCAACGACGGCCTTCCGGTCAGGAAGACCGGGGTGTTCCAGGTCGGCGCGGCGAGCAGGAGGGCGGTCGGCGGCGTTCGTTGCTTGATCGCCTCGGCGAGGGCGATCCCGTCGCGATCGAACTCCCCGTACTCGGTCTGGCCGGAGACGGCTCGCCAGATGTCCAGGCTTCCGGCCAGGGTCAGCGTGATCAACGCGCTCGCGCCGATCGCCCGCAGCGCCGGGCCGGACTTGAGGAGCCGTGCGAGCAGCAGCGCGACGAGCGGGACGAATCCGACGTACCAATACTCGAGGACCTTGATGTTGTCCCAGATCCACGGCGCGAGCTTCATGACGTTTGGGACGACGAACCACGCGGCAAAGGCCACGCTGAACAGGAGCAGCGGGCGGGCCGTCACCCACGGCCGTCGGGGCCAGATGGCGGCCACGGCGGCGAGCGGGATGAAGAGACCGGTGTTCACGAACCAGAACCAGACGATGTTCTCGTCGCCATGGTCCCAGCCGAACTCGAATCCGAAGAAGGTCCCGGCGCTCGCCAGGCTGTCGTGCGTGGACCACCAGATCTGTGGCAGGGCCAGAACGAGCGCCGAGATGACGTAGATCAGCCACCATCGCCACCGGTCCTCGCGCCATTGCCGGAACAGCAGCCCCAGCAGGAAGGCCGTTCCCATGGCCACGATGAAGCTGTGCGCGTGGACCAGCGGCAGGCAGCCCGTGAGGATCCCCGCGGCCAGCGCGATCGCGGGCGGCCGCACCGTCGAGCGTCCGGACGTGTCGACGTGGATGAGCTTCCACAGCAGCGCGAACACGATCAGGGCGATCGGTAGGCCCAGCAGCAGGCTCCGTTGCGTGACGAGGAGCGTGCTGATCGCATTGCCGAATCGGAAGGGAGTCACGCCGATGCTGTAGTCGTGCGTCAGGTGGCCGAGCAGGGCGATCAGACCTCCCTCATTGGTCCTGGAATCCTGGAACAGGAGGAGCCAACCCAGGCCTCCGCTGAGCAGGACCAGCAGCGGGGCGATGAAACCGGCCAGCCGGTCGGCGGTCAGCACGCGAGCGAAGCGATAGAGGAGGCCGACCAGCGCCAGCCCCAGGAAGAGGTTCTCGACGAAGAAGGCGTCGCGCATCGAGGCGCCAAGCGACACGAACAATGCCGCGAGGACATCGGAGAGGTACGGATAGGCGAAGCCCGTGCCCGCGAACGTGGGGTCCTGCGGCGGGAAGTTCTGGCCGTAGGCGAAGCTCGAGGTAACGCCCAGATGGAAGGGCAGGTCGCCCAGGTTGTTCACGAACCCGGTGAAGATCGCGCCGTCGTGCTCGATCATCACCCGGTCGAACACGAACCAGAGCAGGACGGCGATGGCGCCGACGTAGACGATCGGCCCGATGGTTGACACGCTCGGACGGCGCACGGCCGCCTGGAGGTCCCCGCCCATGGTGCGCATGTCCGCGCCCACCTGCCGCCGCACAGCGGGACGCAGGAACGCGATGAGCGGGACCGCGGCGACCGCGAGCGTCGCCATCGATGCCGTCGTGATCCCAACGACGTTCGCGAGGATGAAGCCCACCGCCGACACGGCGACGAACCCGGTTGCGACACCGGCGGCAAGCCGCGTCGGCATCGACTGATCGTCGTCGTACAGATAGCTGGCAAGCGTGCCCGCGGCTGCGGCGAGCAGGGCCAGGACCAGGGCGACGATCACCGACTCATGCCCCCAGGTGGCGGACGAGTCGTTCCGCCAGCTCGATCGAGTAGTTCTGGCCGCGATCGTACGGATAGACCTGGAACATGTTCGCGACGTAGAGGCCCTCGACCGGCGTGTCGAAGCCAGGGATCGTCTTCGCGAACGTCGGTGTCACGATCGGCTGCGCGAACGGCGCGGCAAAGCTCCAGGACTCCCGGATCCAGGATCGGTCAAAGGCTGGATTCAGCTGCCGCAGGCCCGTTTCGAAGCTGGCCACGACCTCGTCCGTCGACAACGTGAAGATCGGGTCATCATGCGCGCGGTAGTTCCCGAGGTAGACGAGGTGCCGGCCGCCGTACTCGGACGGGTCGACCAGGTTCGTGTGCTCGACGGCCGCCAGGAACGGCATCTCCGGCTCGTTGACACCGATCCAGTACGCGTCGGTCAGCTGGCGGTCCAGGCTGAGGATCAGGCAGTGGGCTCCCAGCGCCCGGGGAGCGGGGTGGCGGGCTGCATAGTCCGCCGGCATCTCGGGAGTCAGGCGGACGGTCAGCCCCGTTGGCAACGTCGAGACGACGCGGTCGAACTCGGCCGTCGTCTCCGCCCCGTCGCGCTGGTAGCGGACGGCCACGACGTTTCCTCGGCGCTGGATGCTCGATGCGGCCGCGCCGTGCTCGATCGTCCCACCCCGCTCGGTGACCCGTCGGCTGAGGGCGACGTACAGCTGGTGGAACCCGCCGTGGAGGTACCCGAGCGACGCCGTTCGGCAGTGGATCCGCGCCCACAGCCAGGCCATCGAGACCTCGTCGGCCGCGGCCCCGAACTTGCCTCGAAGGAGCGGCTCCCAGACCGTCTCGTAGGCGGGGCCGCCCATCACTCGGCGCATCCAGCGACCGGCAGTCCTCCGCTCGAGGGAGTTGGCGCTCGGCAGCACGCGCAGGTAGGCGAGACCGGCCGCGAGGCGGAGCCGGCTGGGCATCGACAGGGGCGAGAAGCGCAACACGGCCGGCGGGGTATCGAGCGGATACGTCCGTCCATCCAGGAAGACGGTCGTCGTCGGCTTGTGCCAGCGAAGCGAGTCCCCGAGGCCGAGCTCGTTGATCAGCGCGACCGCGATGCGGTCTGTCTGGAACAGGTGGTGGTAGAACTTCTCCAGCCAGATCCCCGGCGCGACCTCGAAGCTGCCGGCCAGGCCACCGGGAACCGGGTCGCGTTCCAGGACCGTGACCTCATGACCCCCCTCCGAGAGCCGCAGGGCGACGGTCAGACCCAGCGCGCCGGCACCGATGACTCCGTAGCGCACCCAGCCTCCCCGTTCCTCAGCTCAACCCGTGGTCAGCGTGGGGACAGTACTCCTGCGGGACCGGGCCCTGGGCATAGCCCAGATGGACCACCCGGTCATGACCAACGGCGTGCGGGGTCTGATCGGCCGGCGACCTAGCCCTTGGGCTCCACGACGACCGTCACCTCGGCGGTCATCCCGGTGAAGACCTTGATCGCGACCTTGTAGGTGCCAAGCGTCTTGAGCGGATCCTCGAGGTCGATCTTGTGACGGTCGACCTCGATTCCGCGGCGCCCCAGGGCGTCGGCGATGTCCTTCGACGTGATCGATCCGTACAGCTTGCCACCCTCGCCGACCTTGACGCCCATCGTCAGGGTGGTACTGGCGATCCGCGTGGCCGCGATCTCGGCCTCGGCTCGCTCGCGAACACGCTTGTCTTCGCGGCTCGCGATGTCGTGCTGCCAGGCTCGATAGGCGCCACCCGCGGCGGGGACGGCCAGCTGGTTGGGGATCAGGAAATTGGTCGCATAGCCGTCGGCGACCACGCGCATCTCGCCGCTCTTGCCGAGCTTCGACACGTCCTTCGTCAGGATGACCTTCACGCGCTGCGATCCTCCTTGGTGATCCAGGCCCGCATCCGGGGCCCCAGACCGAGTTGCTTCACGATGTCGCCGACGCCACCGACCAGGTCGGGAACCCGCCGGATGGTCCGGCGGACCGGTCCGGGCGTCAAGCGCCGGATCTGGGCCATGTCCCGATCGAATGACGCCCGGTCGATGCCGAGCTCATCGAGCTTCTCCTCGAGCAAATCGTCGGGCGCCCCCTCGAGGAAGAGATCCACCGCGAGCACGACGACGACCAGGTCGTCGACGCCGCCCAGGATCGGCACCGAATCGGGAATGAGGTCCCGGCCGATGACCAGGTAGCCGGCGGCGCCGGCGAGCAGGGCCTTGCGGCTGGCCGGCATCCGATCGTCCAGGACGAGGGCGGTCACGAGCCGGGCGTAGGTCGGAATTCGACTGGCGACGGGCAGGAACGCGAGCAGCTTGAGGGCGCGCCCGAATCCCGCGCGACCGCGGGAGCCGCTCCTTCGCTTCGCGCTGCTGCGTGCCATGCGCCAGGTGCCTCACTCGTCCGGGATCGAGGAGTCTACCAGTCCCGGGCCGCGGCGCCCGAGTCCTCGTGGTCGCGCGGCGCCCGTCTCCACCTTGACATCGAACACCCGTTCGCTATGATGCTCGCAAGGAGGCGCGAGTGACCAAGCACGACGCCGAACGCAAGATCAAGATCATCGACTTCATTGCGGCCACGCTGCGCGCCCGCGGCTTCCCGCCGTCCGTCCGGGAGATCGCCCGGGCCGTCGGCCTGGCGTCAACCTCGGCAGTGCATCATCACCTGCAGATCCTCGAGCGGGAGGGCTACCTGGAGCGGGGCGCCGCGCAGTCGCGTGCGATCCGCCTCACCCCGACCGCCGCGATCCGGCTTGGCCTCACCAGTGAGCTCGTGCCCCAGTCCACGGCCGGGGAAGCCCGCGTCCTGCCGATCATCGGGGAGATCGCCGCAGGCGGTCCGATCGAGGCCTACCAGGACGCATCGGAGACCATGGCCGTCCCGGACCTGCTCGCGCCCAGTGGCGACGCCTACGTCCTGCGCGTTCGTGGCGACTCGATGATCGAGGCCCACATCGCCGACGGCGACTTCGTCCTGATCCGTCCGCAGACGACGGCTCGGAACGGCGACATCGTTGTCGCCCAGGTGGAGGAGAACGCGGTCACGCTGAAGCGGTTCTTCAAGGAGAAGGACCAGATCCGGCTCCAGCCCGCGAACCCGGCCTATCCCGCCCAGTTCTATGACGACGTACGCATTCAGGGCAAGCTGATCGGTGTCATTAGGCGGCTTGATTAACGGAGGCGCGCTGGAACGCCCGATGCCGGCGTTGCCGGCTCCGCGGGCTCGCTTACGCACCTTCAGTGCGCGCGCTCACCTGCTCGCCGTCGCCTTGGCCTCGACCGCCCAGCGCGCCGTATGCCAGTTCTGATCACGGTGGATATCCACTGAGTCGTCCACATTCGGCGAACAACCCGAAGAAGTTCGTGGAATGCGCACCGGCGGCGGGCCACCTTGGTTGACCGGTTCACCAGACCCGCGACCGACAATCACGGCCCAACCAATGATGGAGTCCGCCCCGCGTGATTGACCGCCTGCCGCCGCAGAGTCTCGAAGCCGAGCAGTCCGTCCTCGGCGCCATGCTGATCGACCGCGACGCGGTGATCGAGGTGGCCGAGTTCCTGCGGCCGGCCGACTTCTACCGTCAGGCGAACGGGCGGATCTACGCCGCCGTACTCGACCTCTTCGAGCGTCGCGAGCCGATCGACATCGTCACCGTCGCCGAGACGCTCGAGCGCCGCGACGAGCTCGAAGCCGTGGGCGGCCGTGCCTACCTGTCCAGCCTGTCAAACGAGACCCCGACCGCGGTCCACGTCGCGCAGTACGCGCGGATCGTCGAGCGCAAGGCGGTCCTCCGGAACCTGATCGGGGCGGCAGGGCGGATCGCCGGGATCGGGTACGAGGATCCGGCCGAGATCCAGGAAGCCATCGACCGCGCCGAGGCGGAGCTGTTCGCGGTCAGCCAGAAGCGTGTCGACGCCGGGTTCAGCCCGCTCAAGTCGCTGCTCCACGATGCTTACGACCGGCTCGACTACCTGCATGCGCATCGTGGCGAGATCAGCGGTGTCCGAACCGGCTTCGCGGACCTGGACACCCTCACCACGGGACTCCAGAAGAGCGACCTGATCGTGGTTGCGGCACGTCCATCCGTGGGCAAGACGAGCTTCGCCCTGAACATCGCCGAGCACGCGGCCGTGCGTGAGCGCAAGAGCGTCGGCGTGTTCAGCCTCGAGATGAGCAAGGAGCAGCTCGTGCTGCGCCTGCTGTCGAGCGTGGCCAACATCGACTCGCAGCGTCTCCGCAGCGGCTTCCTCGAGGAGATGGACTTCGCTCGCATCGCACCGGCCATGAACGCCTTGTCCGAAGCGCCCATGTACATCGACGACACCCCGAACATCTCGGCCAT
>JBGPVC010000149.1:0-6603 GCA_041491485.1 Candidatus Limnocylindria bacterium | reverse complement strand
CTCTGGCGGTGATCTCGTCGCCCTCGATGAGGATCTGTCCGGCGTCGACGGGCTCGAGGAGGTCGATACACCGCAGCAGCGTCGACTTCCCCGATCCGGATGCCCCGATCAGGCAGACGACCTCGTGCTCGACCACCTCGAGATCGATCCCCCGGAGCACCTCGAGCGCGCCGAACGCCTTGCATACGCCGCGAATCGCGAGCGCGGGCGCGCCACCCGCGTGCCCGGTCATGCGACCCCACCCGCGGCCTGGCGCCGCTTGTCCCGGGCGATGAGCCAGTCCGTCAGCCGAGCCAGCGGAATGGTCACGACGAGGAACACGAGCGCCGTGGCGAGGTACGGCGTGAAGTTGAAGCTGCCGGCCTGCTTGATGTACGACTGCCGGAAGATCTCGACCACACCGATGTACGAGACGAGCACCGTGTCCTTCTGCAGGCCGATGAAGTCATTGAGCAGGGGCGGGACGACCCGGCGGACGGCCTGCGGCAGGACGACATACCGGAGCGACTGGATGCGGCTCAGGCCGAGCGACCTGGCGGCGGCGGTCTGGCTGGGGTGGATCGATTCGATCCCGGCCCGGTAGACCTCGGACACGTACGCGGAGTAGATCAGGGTCAGCGCGACGACCGCGTAGAAGAAGGGCTCGATCGGGACGCCCGCCAGGCCAAGGCCGGGGATCCCGAACCCGAGGATGTAGATCACGAGGACGCCGGGCAGCGCGCGGAAGACGTCGACGTACACCGTCGTGACCAGCCGGACCGGGAAGAACACGGGTCCGGGCAGGCTGCGCAGGACGGCGATGACCAGACCGAGCGCGAGGATGAGGACCTCGGCGATCAGGAACAGTTGGACGTTCACCGTGAACGACGCGACGATCGACGGCAACGATGCCGCGAAGACCCTGCCGTTCAGGAACGACCGCTCGATGGCCGGCCAGCCGGGCGAGCTCACGACGATCCAGGCCACCACCCCGAAGAAGACGACCGTGCTGGTGAGGGCGATCAGCGTGGAACGAAGCGCGGAGGGCTCACCCGGGCGCGATGACCGAGCCGGACGAGCTCCGCTCCGGCCCTGCGACGCGGACATGCAGGTTGGTCGAACGAAGGGTCAGGGAGCGATGACCGGCGCGTTCGCCTTGTCGGACATCCACTCCTTCGTGATCGCGTCGAGCGACCCATCGGCCTTCATGGCAGCGAGCGCTCCGTTGACGCAGGGCGTGAGTGCGTTCCCCTTGGCGAGCACCAGGCTGAAGTGCTCCTGCTCACCGCCGGTGGGCGGGAACTGGCCGACGATCACCCCGTTGTCCATCTGGGCAGCCGTGACGTAGAACGCCGTCGGCAGGTCGACGACGAGGCCGTCGATCTGCTTGTTGTTGAGTGCAGTGATCGCCGCATCGTTGCTGTCGTAGACACGCGGCTCCTTCGTCGGCTTGATGACGTTGACGATCGCGTTGTAGCTCGTCGTGCCGGCCTGGGCGCCGAACTGGTATGAGGCGAGATCCGCGAGGCTCTTCGCCTTCGCGATGGGCGTTCCACCGACCGCCACCAGCGACTGGTTCAGGAAGAAGTAGCCGTCGGACAGGTCGGCGGCCTGCGCCCGTTCAGGCGTGTACGAGACCTGGGCGAGGTAGAAGTCGAAGGTCTTCGGGCCGGGCGCGTACGAGTTGTCGAACTTGACCGGGGTCCAGGTGACCTCGTCCTTCGTGAACCCGAGCTTGCCGGCGACGGCGTAGGCGATCGCGCTCTCGAACCCGGTCCCGGTCGTCGGATCGCCCGAGAACTCGGTGTCCCACGGCGGCGTGTTGCCGCCGTCCTTCGGGAGGAAGTACGGCGAGTAGGCCGGGTTGTCCGTGCCGATCGTCAGCTTCCCTGGGCTGACCAACGTCAGGCTGTCCTTCGCGCAGGCGTCGGCCGTCGGCGACGGCGAAGCTTCGACGCTGGCTGACGGGGCCGCCGATTCGACGGCAGAGGGCGATGGCGAGGCACCGGCGCTGCATGCGGCAACGAGGACCGCCGCGAACGCTGTGCCCGCGATTCGGATCGTAAACCGCATGGCTGTTCCTCCTACATGCTGACCGTGAGTGAGTCTACCCCGCTGCTCCGATGGCGAATCAGCCGGGGCGGACGCGAACCGGGCGGTCGACGGACAGCCCGAGACGCCTGGCGATGTCGCCCTGGTTGTCGGCGATCTCGAGGTTGCCCTCGGAGTCGGCCATCAGGAGCGACGAGCCGATCGGCACCCGCCCGAACGTCCGCTCCCAGATCGTCCGTTCCTCCACCGCCGATGCGCCGCCGTGGGCCGAAAACTCCACGACGAGCGGGCGGCCGGGAATCAGGGGCCCGATGGCTGCCTCAAGGTCGGCCGGCACGCCGGCGAGCGTGACGTTGCCGAAGATCAGCACGTGCACGATGACCGATTCGAACAGGCCGTCGCTGATCGTCGGCCGGATCACCGGAAGCCGCACGAGCCGGTCGACCGGGACAGTGGGCCCGACCCGGTCGAACGGGACGCCGGCCGAGAGGTGCGCGGCCACCGGCGCGAAGATGTCGCGACCGTGGAAGCTGGCGCTGATGACCGGCAGCATCAACTCGCGGTTCTCGAGCGCGCGCGCTTCGACGATCCCGCCGAGCGCCTCGCCCGCCGGGACCAGCAGCCCGTTGTCGGGCCCGATCAGGATGTCGCCGCGCCCCGTCCGTAGAGCGACGGCCAGTCGATCGGTCCCGACGCCAGGATCGACGACGGCAACGTGGACGCCGATCGGCATGTACGGCAGCGCGAAGACCAGCGTCCCAGCGCCTTCGCGGACCGCGTAGCGCGGCACCTGGTGCGAGATGTCGATGATCTTGGCGTCCGGACAGATTCCGTACATGACGCCGCGGCAGACGGCCGGCGCCGCCGGGCCGAAGTCGGTGGTGAAGGTGATCAGCGGTCGCATGCCGGGATGGTAGCCAGATCGGGAGTCCTGACGCTGCGAAGCGACGCCGGGAGGAGGCTCGGCGCCGCTTCGACGGATGGGCCATGACGGCGAGAGGAGGGCATCGCCGCCAAGGTCGGGGGATGGCGACGATCAGTGCGGCCGGATGCGCTCCCCTTCGCCGATCCCGAAGCGGCCAAGCTGATAAAGCCGCTGCAGGAACAGCAGGTGGTTGATCTGGCCCAGCGACCAGCGCAGGTCGGCCGTGGGCAGGCCGCACATGAACGCGGTCAGGCTCGCCGCCTCACCCGGCGTCAGGCCCTTCTGCTGGAGGTGCCAGAAGGTGGCCCGAGGGGTCAGTCCCGCCGTGGCCGGCGCCAGGGGCGAGCCGGGGCGAGATGAAGGCTCGTGACGCCGTGATCCGCGCTGCGCTTGATCGGCCATCGCTCACGTGTCCTGTCGTCCCCAGGCTGCGCCGCCGGACGGTCCGGTTCGGTGTGGTGTGGGCATGGTCGCTAGGGCGCGACCTACATGCGATGACCCTCCGGTCCCAACCCGGCTGGTACTTGCGGCCATAGACTCTGCGGGTGCGGGTTCGCAGGTTCGAATTGCGCCTCATCGGCAGTGGGCTGGTCGCCTGCTGGTTGGTCTCCGGTGGGCTGATTCTCCTCACCTATCGCCCCGGTGGCCCACTCGACCTGGTCGTGGGATTGACCACCGTCGGGCCGATCGCCATCGCCCTGGCGGGGGTCGTGTGGCCCCCGGTCGCGCGGGGCGACGTGGCCTTCCCCACCATCGTCTGGCTCGGCATCATCGGGTTGCTCTGCCTCATTCCGTCGATTGCAGGGATCATTCCGCAGCTGACGGTCTTCGGCTCGCAGACCCTCCTGCCCTCGATCGAGGCGGTCTACCCGTGGCTGGTCGCGCTCCTCGCGACCAGCCTGTTCAGCGGCTTCGGGATCGCTCGGCGCCTGCAGGGCGGGACCGCGATCCGGCGGCGACGGATGCTGACCGGGTCGGCGATCGCCCTGCTGGCGACCGGCGTCTCGGGCGCGGCGTTCGGGACCGCCGCCGTGGCCAACGAGATGGCGTTGCGGGACCAGCCGACCGCGGCCTCGCGCTTCGGCCCAACGACCGGCACGACCCAGCCACCGCTGTGCGACATGCCCCTGATCGCGGCGCGGACCGCTCGCCTGAGCCTTCACCTCGAAGGGACGATCGACCTCCGCCCGCTCGGATCGATCGACCTTACCGGGGTTCGTGTCGGCGACGATTTCCGCTGGCAGGCCTACGTTGCGACCAGTGACCAGCTTGGCCTCTACGGCTCGGCACGAAGCGGCCGGCAGGGCTGGATTCGCACGCCGTCGACCGACTGGCATGCCGTTCCGGCCGCTGCCGTGAGCGACGACACGCTCGACCAGCAAGCGATGACGGTGGCGCTCAGCGAAGGCTACCGGGCGACCGCCGAGGATCGCGGTGTCGAAGTCATCGAGGGCGCCCGGGCCAGGCGCTGCCGTGTCGCCGTCGACGGCGAGATCTTCGAATCGGCCTTTCCGGAGGTGCGACTCCTGGTCGGTGCGGCAGACCTCCATCGCTGGCGTGGCCAGCTCGACTACTGGGTCTTCCTCGACGGCGAGGTGGGCCAGATCGCGGGCAGCATCAACGGCGAGGCGACGGCGGTCGTCCCCGAGGCGATCCAGGGGACGGTCGAGGTGCTGCTCACGGCGACGGAGCGCGGGGAGGGCCTGGTCGTCTATCCTCCCGACAGATGACGCTGGACAACGACCGTGGGCCGTACGCCGCGAAACGCGATCGGCTCGCCCGAATGACGCGGCTCGTTTCGATCCTCCAGGCGCATCCCGACGGTGTGCGAACGGCGGACGTCGCTGAACGCGTGGGGATGTCGGTTCGGACCGTCTATCGCGACCTCCGCGCCATCGACGAGGAGATCGGCGTCCCGGTCTGGGCAGACGGAGGCCGCTGGGGGATCGACCAGGAGAAGGCGTTCCTGCCGCCGCTCAAGCTGACCCAGAGCGAGGCGATGGCTGTCGTCCTGTCCGCTCGGCTCATGGCCCGCTACGCGGACAAGTACGATCCGGACCTGGCGTCCGCCTTCGAGAAGCTCGAGCAGGGCCTGCCGCCGGCGCTGGCCGAGCACGTGGAGCGGACCCTGGACGTCCTGTCCAAGGCGCCGCGAGACGAGCGCTTCATCGCCAATGTCCGGCTGCTGACCAAGGCCTGGGCAGAACGCCGGGTGGTGACCATCGACTACGAGCCGGCGCTCTACGACCGCGGCGCGTCGCCACGCCGGGCGACTGTTCGGCCGTATCTCCTCGAGCCGTCGCTCCAGACGCACGCGCTCTACCTGATGGGATTCGACGAGGAGCGTTCCGCACTCCGGACCTTCAAGGTCGAGCGAATCTGGACGGCGGCCCTGACCCCGCGCACCTTCGACCCACCCGATGCGGCGGCGACCACGAGCGCCCTGCGGCCGGCCTGGGACATCATCGCCGACCAGGAACCGGTCGAGGTGGTGCTTCGCTTCGCCGAGCGCGTCGCGAGCCGGGTGCTCGAGGCGACGTGGCACGCCACCCAGGCCGTGGCCACCGAGGCCGACGGCTCGCTGCGCTGGAGCGCCACCGTCTCCGGCACGATCGAGATCCGGCTGTGGATCCTGTCGTGGGGCGACGACGTGGAGGTCGTGGCCCCACCGTCACTTCGAGACGACGTCGCATCGACCTTGCGACGCGCGGCCGGCCGGTACGAGGCCGCTCGATCGTGAGGTGGCGGATCATCCCACTCGTCATCGCCCTCCTGGCAGCGATGCCGACCCCCGCGAGCGCCGACACCGGGGCCGCGGGCGCCTCCGACCCCGCGACCACGGTGATGACACTGATCAACCAGGAGCGCGCGACGCGCGGGCTGCTTCCGCTCCGCGTGGACGACCGGCTGCAGGCCATCGCCCAGGATCGAGCGACGAGACTCGCGACCGTCGAAGTCCTGAGCCACGAGGTCGCGGGCTCGATGCCGCAGGATCTGGCGGCCCAAGCGGTCCGCTGGTTGGGCTACGGCGAGGTCATCGGCTATGCCTCGGGCCAGCCGGGCGACGCGGGTCAGTCTATCTTCCGGATGTGGATGGCGAGCCCCGAGCACTGGCCGCTGCTGATGAGTGCCCGGTACAACTACCTCGGCGTCGGGCTCGCCTATCGCGCCAGCTCAGGGCTGACCTATTCATCGGTCGTCCTGACCGAATCGCCCGATCGAATCGGAGCGCTGGCCGCGGTGGCCGGAGCCCTGGTGTCCGGCAACGGCATCCGCTGGTCGTGGCGCGGTTGGGATCCGCCGCTCCAGACCCACACCGCCGGCCTGCGCGACTTCACGCTGCAGCTCAGGACCGATCGTGGTGCCTGGGAGACGATCGGGACCGCGGTGACCGCCACGGCTAGATCCACCCTGAACCGTGTCCGCGGACACTGGTACGGCCTGCGCGTTCGCGCTCGAGACCGGGCCGGAAACGTCGGCCCGTGGTCGCGAGAGCTTCGCGTCTGGCTCCCCTGACGTCGATGTCGTGGCGGCACCCGTTCGCGGCGGTCAACCTGATCAGCGACCCGATCCACGGGTACGTCGAGCTGTCGAAGCGACTCACGCCGGCGCAGGCGAGCTCGGCCGGGCTGGCCGCCGAATCGGTG
>JBGPVC010000148.1:0-6615 GCA_041491485.1 Candidatus Limnocylindria bacterium | reverse complement strand
GCTGGTGGTGATCGTCTCATCCCCGCGAATCAGGCCCTCCGACCGGAGGAATCCGACCGCCAGCTCGGCCTCGTGACCGGGCGTGCGCATGGTGACCGCCACGGCGACCGGATCCTGGTGCGGTCCGGCTGCCCGGATCTCGAGCGGGGCCTCGCCGACCACCCGGTCGTCGCGGACCTCGAGCGACTCGCCGCGGACCGCCACGATCCGGCGACTGGAGATGTGCCGGACCGGCGGCAGGCGGACGTCGCGCATGGTCGCATCATAGGCACGTCATGAGCGCCGACCTCGTCCTGACGCCCGTCCAGCGCGCGTTCCTGGCCGCGGCCCGACGGGCCGTCCTGGCCACGATCGGCCCCGACGGCCGGCCGCGGCTCGTCCCGATCTGCTTCGTCCCCGTCCCCGACCGGCCCGTGCTCTACTCGCCGCTCGACGAGAAGCCAAAGGGCGTCGGCGACCCGCACGACCTCGCCCGCGTCCGGGACATCCTTCGCGATCCGCGCGTCACCCTCCTGGTCGACGTGTGGGACGAGGACTGGTCGCGGCTCGGTTGGCTCCGCTGCGCGGGGTCAGCGTCGCTCCTGGAGCCGAGCGGCGATGGCGCCGGCGAGCATCAAGCCGCCGTGACCGCCCTCCGCTCGAAGTACCCCCAGTACGTTGACCACGACCTGCCCGCCCGGCCGATCATCCGGATCGCGTTGGAACGCGCCACGAGCTGGGCCGCCTCCGACCCCGAAACCCGCTAGCGCTCCAGGAAGACCGCGCCGCCGGTCGGACGAAGGCAGTGCGTCGAGCTCATCGCCTGGAGGTACCCGCCGGCATTGAGGATCGCGACCATGTCGCCCTCGGCGACCGGCGGCATCGGGTAGTCCTCAGCGAACACGTCGCCCGCCTCGTTGATGTGCCCGGCGACGGTCACGATCTCCGTCCTCGGCGCGTCGGCCGTGCCGCAGACGACGAGTTCCTGGGCGAAGCGGTAGATGAAGTAGGCACAGTTCACGTTCCAGCCGATGTCCAGGCCGATGAAGGTGACGTCCCGGCGCCGCTCGACGGTCACGACCTCGCCGAGCAGGATCGCCGCATCCTTGGTGAGGTAGTCGCCCGGCTCACACGCGACGATGACGTCGAGTCCGCCGAGATGGCGCGAGAGGACCGCCGCGTATGCGTCGAGGTCGACGGCCCGCTCGTCCTGCCGGGCCGGCGCACCGAGGCCGCCGCCCACGTTGACCTCGCGGATCGGGCAGCCCGCCGCGCGCAATCGTTCGACGGCTTCGACGGCTCGGACGAGCGCCGCCTCGAACCCGGGCAGCCCGTCCGCCAGCCACCCTGAGCCGGCATGGAAATGGACCCTGTCGATCGACAGGTCGTGGCGCAGCGCGGCTGCCACGGCATCGTCCAACCGCTCGAGGCCGATCCCGAACTTCGTCGGTCGGTCGCCCGAGTAGTGGAGGTGGTCGTTGTAGCCGGCCCCGACGCCGGGGTCCAGGCGAACGCCGATCGAGCGTCCCGGGGCCCGCCGGCCGTACCGCTCGATCTGGCTGATCGCATCCAGGTTGACGTGGACGTCGCGGCCCAGGAGCACGTCCAGATCCCGTTCCGAGAGGTTCGTGCCGGTGAAGCTGATCTCCTCGGGGCGCCAGCCACAGTCGATCGCGCGCTCCACTTCACCCGGCGAGCAGGCGTCGATACCCACGCTGCCGGGTAGTCCAGGTTCGCCCAGGCCACGAAAGACCCCGAGCACCTCCGGCATCGGGTTCGCCTTCAGAGCGAAACGAAGTCGGAATGGCAGGCCCGTTCCGGTCAGGGCCACCTGGAGACGACGCGCGTTCTCGGCGAACCGGCCCAGGTCGTAGACGAAGAGCGGCGTCCCGTGCTCGCGCGCGAGCGCCTCGGCGTCATGCCCGGCGATCCTGAGGCGCCCTGCCTCGATGTCGAGGCCAGGCCGAACCCACCACGGAGCGGCGCCGATGGTCACCGAAGGTCAGCCGGCTTGCGAGTGGCCGGCGGTCCCCGCCGCAGTCGAGCCTCGCGGCGTCCAGCGGTCCGGCCCCTCCTCGACCGCCACGCCGAGCGCCTCGAGAAGGTGCTCGGACGAGTGCGCGATCTCGGCGATCGCCGCCTCGAACGCGTCCGCGTAGCGCGTCGACGGGGTCCGGTAGCCGCTGATCTTGCGGACGAACTGGCGGGCGGCCGCCTCCAGCTCGCCGGTGGTTGCGGCCGTTTCGGCCCGCCGCAGGGTCTTGATGCTTCGGCACATGGCGGGAGGGTACAACGAGGCGCGAATGCGGCCGGTGCGGGTCGGCGCGATACGGGACACTGGGCTCTGGCGTCCATGGATCGCCGCCCCGCGGTCCGGGTGGCCAACGGGTGTCCGCTGATCGTCCCGGTTGACCGGCTAAGCTGCGTCGATGGAAGCCTTTCGGACGATCATCGAGCCGTTCCGGATCCACGCCGTTGAGCCCATCAGGATGTCGACACCCGACGAGCGCACCGCGGCAATCCAGGCCGCCGGGCGGAACCTCTTCGCCCTCCACGCCGACGATGTCCTGATCGACCTGCTGACCGACTCCGGAACCGGCGCCATGAGTCGCGACCAGTGGGCGGCGATCCAGCGCGGCGACGAGTCCTACGCCGGATCGCCATCCTGGTTCACGTTCCTCGAGGCCGTACAGGAGCTCTGGCCGTTCCGCCACGTCATCCCCACCCACCAGGGACGGGCCGCCGAGAAGATCCTGTTCTCGGTGATCGGCGGCGCAGGCAAGGTGATCCCGAACAACACCCACTTCGACACCACCCGGGCGAACGTGGAGGCAACCGGCGCCGAGGCGGTCGACCTGGTCATTCCCGAGGGCCGCGACCCATCGGCGATCCACCCGTTCAAGGGCAACGTCGACCTCGCCGCGCTCGAGGCCCTCTTGACGGCGCGGGTCGCGGACGTCCCGGTCGTGTTCGTGACGATCACCAACAACTCGGGCGGCGGGCAACCGGTCTCGCTCGAGAACCTGCGCGCGGTGCGCGCCCTCTGCGACCGGTTCGAGGTGCCGCTCTTCCTGGACGCGTGCCGGTTTGCCGAGAACGCCTGGTTCATCAAGACGCGCGAACCGGGGCAGGCGGAACGCTCCGTCCCCGACATCGTCCGGGACATGGCCGCGCTCGCCGACGGGATGACGATGAGCGCCAAGAAGGACGGCCTGGCCAACATCGGTGGCTGGCTGGCGATGAACGACGACGCGCTCGCCGAGGCCTGCCGGAACCTCCTGATCCTGACCGAGGGGTTCCCGACGTACGGCGGGCTGGCCGGGCGAGACCTCGAAGCGATCGCCCAGGGGCTCCGCGAGGTCGTCCAGGAGGACTACCTGCACTATCGAATCCGCTCGACGGCGTACCTCGGCGAGGCGCTGCACGCGGCCGGCGTGCCGCTGGTCAAGCCGTTCGGCGGCCACGCCATCTACCTCGACGCGAGGGCTCTGCTCCCGCACATTCCGCCGCTCGAGTACCCGGGACAGGCGCTTGCCGTCGCGCTCTACGTCGCCGGCGGGATTCGCGGGTGCGAGATCGGGACGGTCATGTTCGGACGACATCCCGACGGCTCCGAGACGCCGGCGGCGATGGACCTCGTCCGCCTGGCGATCCCGAGGCGAACCTACACGCAGAGCCATATCGACTACGTCATCGAGGTCGTCCGGCGTGTCGCCGACCATGCGGATGCGCTGGGCGGTCTGCGGATGGTCCAGCCCGAGCCTCGGTCGTTGCGCCACTTCACGGCGCGGTTCGAACCGTTGGCGTGACGCAGCCGCGACTGCCCGGGCTGACCGTGCCCCAGCTCAACCGCCGGCGATAGACTCAGCCCATGACCGCGCTCGAGGAGGCGCCGCAGATCCACGCCGACGATCGCGAAACGTGGCACGCCTGGCTGGAGGCGAACCACGCGACCGCCCGCGGCGCCTGGCTGGTGACCTGGCGGCCCCGTTCCGGGCGGGTCAGCCTGGGGTACGAGGACGCCATCGAGGAAGCCCTGTGCTTCGGCTGGGTCGACAGCACCGGCGGCCACGTCGACGAGCATCGAGGCAAGCTCTACTTCGCGCCGCGCAAGCCTCGGAGCGTCTGGGCCGCGACCAACAAGGCACGCGTGGAGCGGTTGATCGAGGATGGACGGATGGCTCCCGCGGGCCTCGCCGCCATCGAGCGGGCGAAGGCGAACGGATCATGGGAGATCCTGGACGCGGCCGAGCGGCTGGAGGTCCCGGCGGACCTCGAGGCGGCCCTCGAGATGCGATCCCCGGCCGCGGTCAACTTCGCGGCGTTCCCGCCCTCGGCTCGCAAGATGCTCATCGGCTGGGTCGCGATGGCTCGGCGACCGGAGACTCGCGCGGCTCGAATCGGCAGGATCGCCGAGGCCGCCGCCCGCAATGAGCGGGCCCGAGGCTGACGCCGCGCGGCTGGAGGCCGTCCAGAAGGGCTCGGACTTCGGGTCAGCTGCTGCTGGCGTACTTCCATTGGAAGGCACCGGTGTAGCAATGTCCGAGGGCGAGGCAGGCCCCGCCGGTCAGGTCCCACTGCCGTGAGGAGACGTACGGCCCGCGATCCACGACGGGGAGCGTGAGCGTTCGGCCGTTGGCGGGGTTGCGGAACGTGATCAACGTTCCGCACGGCAGGCTTCGGTGGGCCACGCCGAGGAGCTGCTGCGTCATGGCGTAGCCACAGGCGGTCCGTTTGCCGTAGAACTCGGGCCCGTACCAGGACACGTTGCCGTCCCAGCGCCACGGATTCAGGCTGACCGAGCCTGCGGCCGGGGCGGGTTGGGCGGGTCGAACCGGAGCCGGGAGCGGCTCGGTTCGCATGGCCGGTTCGAACAGTGTCGAACCTTGATCCAGGTTCCCGTCTGAGCGGGCCCCCGGATCGGGGGGCTGAATCATCATCACCGTCCCGCGGACGAGCGCCGCGACCTCCACCCGTTTGAAGAGGTTCGGATCCACCTGGGAACGGGGATTGGGGACCCACGAGCCCGCGGAACCGGGGACGGCGACCAGGGCGAGGGCGGCGATGAGCGCCGTACTCGCGACGACTCTGGGGCGTCGCACGTCTGGCCCAACATAGCATGGAACGCGCATCGCGGGGATATCCGGGCGATGAGCGACGACATCCGGAGCGTGTCAGGATCGTCGCAATGCCGACCTGTCGCTACCGTGTCGCCGGTCCGCTCGACCTTCGCCGGACGCTGGCGCCGCTCGGCCGCGGCCCGGCCGACCGCACGATCCGCTTCGCGCCGGGCCGAGCCTGGCGTGCCACCCGGACGCCCGACGGACCGGCGGCGGTAGCGATCTCGCAGGCCGGTACCGAGATCATGGCCGAAGCCTGGGGGCCGGGCGCCGACCGTGCCCTCGCCGCGATCCCGGAGCTGCTCGGGCTGACCGAGGAGCCCGAGCCAGCGATCGTCGGCCACGCGATCCTTGCCACGTTGGCTCGACGCTTTCCGGGCGTCCGAATCCCGCGGAGCCGAGCCGTCCTCGAGTCGCTGATCCCGGCGATCCTGGAGCAGAAGGTGATCGGCGAGGAAGCCCGCCGGGCGTTTCTCGATCTCGTCCGCGTCTACGGCGAGCCGGCGCCCGGACCCTCGGAATTGGGGCTGCGCCTGCCACCGGCGCCCGAGACCCTCGCCGGCCTCCCCTACTACACGTTCCACCCATTCGGCGTGGAGCGCCGACGGGCCGAGCTCGTCCGCCGGGTCGCCGCCCGCGCCGCCTGGTTCGAGGCGATCGTGGACCTCCCGCTCGGCGACGCCTACGCCCGACTGACGGCGGTTCCCGGGATCGGCCCGTGGACGGCGGCGGAGGTCGGCGTCCGGGCGCTCGGCGATCGGGATGCGGTGAGCGTCGGTGACTTCCACCTGCCCAACCTGGTCGCCTTTGCCCTTGCCGGAGAGCCGCGGGGCACGGATGCCCGGATGCTCGAGCTGCTCGAGCCATACCGGGGACGTCGAGCCCTGGTCGTCCGGCTGCTCGAGCTGAGCGGGATCGGCGCGCCGCGGTACGGTCCACGTCTCGCCTTCCGCCGGATCCAGGAGACCTAGGTACGACGTATCCTCCGCTGACCAGCCGGGGAGACCGTCCAACTTCGGGAGGAACGATGAACAGGAAGGCCTTCATCGCGGCGGCGGCAGTCGCCTTGGTCACGGCCTCCGCCGCTCCGGTCATGGCGGCGAGCCCGAATTCGAGCGCCTACACGAACGCCTCGTGGTTCCAGAAGTACGTCACCGTCTCGAACGGCGCGGCCTCGCTCTGCGACGGCAACAGTGGAACCGTAGCGCAGCAGACGTTCGGCACGAACGTCGACGCCAGCAACGAGTGCGGGTCGCAGAGCGAGGAGTCGATCGCGATCAACCCGGCCAACCCGCAGAACGTCATCGCCGGCTCCAACGAGATCCAGCGCCTCCCGATGCGAGCGATGTTCTCGACCGACGGCGGGACCACGTTCACCGGCGTCGACCTGCCCCTGCCGCCGGCGCGAACGAAGAACGGCTTCGACTTCGGGTCCGATCCTGGCGTCGCGTTCGATTCGGCCGGCAACGCCTACTACTCGTACATCGTCGTCTTCTTCTCGGCGGGCGGCTCGATC
>JBGPVC010000147.1:0-6625 GCA_041491485.1 Candidatus Limnocylindria bacterium | reverse complement strand
GTATGGCCCGTACGGGCCCGATTCGAGCGCGGCCTCAGCCCGGCTGTAGCGCTCGAGCAGCTCGTCGTCCGGTGGCTCGACGCCATGGCCCCCGAGCGACCGGCGCAGCCCGGCGAGGATGCCGGTCTCCCAATCGATCAGCGTCCCGTAGCAGTCGAAGGTCACGGCCTCGAAGCGCTCGTAGTCGATCGCGGAGTCGGTCACCTGGCCCAGTCCTCCTGCTAGCATCGCAGCCCAATGGCGGCTCGTTACGACTTCATCATCGTCGGTGGCGGTTCGGCCGGGTGCGCCCTCGCCAACCGCCTGTCGGCCGACCCGGCGACGCGGGTCCTGGTGCTCGAGGCCGGCCGGCCCGACTATCCGTTCGACATCTACATCCACATGCCGGCGGCGCTCGCGTTCCCGATCGGCAATCGATTCTACGATTGGCGCTACGAGTCCGAGCCCGAGCCGTTCATGAACCGGCGGCGGATCTATCACGCTCGGGGCAAGGTCCTCGGTGGCTCGTCGAGCATCAACGGCCAGATCTTCCAGCGCGGCAATCCGCTCGACTACGAGCGCTGGGCGGCGGACCCGGGCATGGGGACGTGGGACTACGCCCACTGCCTGCCGTACTTCAAGAAGATGGAGAACTGCCTCGGCGCGGCCGCGGACGACCCGTTTCGCGGCCACGATGGCCCGCTCGTGCTCGAGCGTGGGCCGGCAAGGAGCCCGCTGTTCGCGGCCTTCTTCGAGTCCGTCCAGGACGCCGGGTACCAGCTGACCGAAGACGTCAACGGCTATCGCCAGGAGGGATTCGGGGCGTTCGATCGAAACATCCATCGTGGCCGGCGGCTGTCGGCGGCGAGGGCCTACCTCCACCCGGTCCGCAACCGGAGAAACCTGACCGTGCGGACACGCACGCTGGTGACCGCCATCCGGTTCGACGGGCGGCGCGCGGTCGGCGTGGAGATCGCCCGCCAGGGCGGCGGGACGGAGCGACTCGATGCCGGCGAGGTGATCCTGTGCGGCGGTTCGGTCAACTCGCCGCAGCTCCTGCAGCTCTCGGGCGTGGGTCCGGCCGGCGAGCTGGAGGCGCTCGGGATCCCGGTCGTCGCCGACCTGCCCGGCGCCGGCGCGCACCTGCAGGACCACCTCGAGGTCTACATCCAGTACCGATCGCTCCAACCAGTCTCCATGCAACCCGCGCTGCAGAAGTGGCGTCGGCCGTTCATCGGCGCCGCGTGGCTCTTCCTGCGCCGAGGGCCCGGTGCCACCAACCATTTCGAGGGAGGTGGCTTCGTCCGGAGCAACGAGGACGTCCGGTACCCGAACCTGATGTTCCATTTCCTCCCACTCGCCGTCCGCTACGACGGCTCGGGGCCAAGGGGCGGCCACGGCTACCAGGTCCACGTCGGCCCGATGTACAGCGACGCGCGTGGCTCCGTGACCATCGTGTCGCGGGATCCACGGGTACATCCCGCCCTGCGCTTCAACTACCTGTCGACCGCCCAGGATCGGCGTGAGTGGGTCGAGGCCGTCCGGGTCGCCCGGCGGCTGCTCAACCAGCCGGGCCTGGCGCCGTACAACGGCGGCGAGACGTCACCCGGGCCATCGGTCGAGACCGACGACGAGATCCTCGACTGGGTCCGCCGCGACGCCGAGACCGCGCTCCATCCGTCCTGCACGGCCCGGATGGGCGTCGACGAGGAATCCGTACTCGATCCGATGACCATGCGCGTCCACGGTGTCGAGGGGCTTCGGGTCGTGGACGCCTCATCCATGCCGTACGTGACCAACGGCAACATCTACGCGCCAGTCATGATGCTGGCCGAAAAGTCCGCGGACCTGATCCTCGGCAACACGCCGCTGCCGGCCGAGCACGTGCCGTTCTACCGGCACCAGCCCCGGGGCGCCTGAGCCGCTCGGCCGGGCCGCCTCACGCAAGGCCCCTGGCGTCGAACACCCGCCCCCAGTGGAAGACCCGGACGGCGAGCAGGACGCCGAAGGCGGCCAGGACGAGGATCGAGGCCGCGGCGATCGACTGATCGAGGTCCCCGCCCTGGAACTCCGAGTAGACGACGAGCGGGAGGGTCTGCGTCCGGCCCGTCACGTTGCCGGCGAACATGATCGTCGCGCCGAACTCGCCGAGGCCCCGCGCCCACGACATCACGAGTCCCGCGGCCAGGGCCGCGCCGGCGAGAGGCACGGTCACGGCGCGGAACAGCTGCAGCTCGGATGCCCCGTCGACCCGGGCGGCGTCCTCGAGATCGCGGTCGACGCCCGCCAGGCCCGTCCGTGCCGAGCGGATGAAGAACGGCGCCGACACGAACGTCTGGGCCAGGACGACGGCGATGGTCGTGAACGGGATGGAGAAGCCGAGGATGTCCAGCGGGGTCGCCAGCAAGCCCCGGCGACCGAAGACCAGGAGCAGCGCAAGGCCGGCGACCGACGGCGGGAGCACGATCGGAAGGTCGACGATCGCTTCGATCCAGCCCTTGCCGCGGAAGCGACGGCGGGCGAGCACGAACGCCAGCGGGAGGCCGAGGGCGACCGTCGCCAGGAGGCTGATGGCGGTCGTGATCAGGCTCAACCGGAGCGCTTCGAGCACGGCCGCGGAGCCCAGCGCGCGCCCGAGCGACCCATCGAGGAACGCGTGCGCCACGAGCGTGACGACGGGCAGCCCCAGAAACAGCGCGAACAGGCCGGCCACCACGATGAGCGAGCGAGCGCCGCGGTGGGTCGTTCGCGGCGCCGATGCGCGCGACGGCCACTCGACGGGTTCGGTGGCGGGTCCGGGGTTGCCGGCCAGGTCCCCGATCACGACGGGGGAAGGAACCCGAAGCTGCCCAGGATCGCCTGGCCGTCGGGGCCGGCGAACCAGTCGAGGAACGCCTTGGCCGCGGCTGCGTTCCTCGACCCCTTGACGACCACGCCGGCGTACGTCGCGTGCACGTTCGCCGTCTCGGGCACGTCAACCGTCTTGACCTTGGTCGAGGCCTTGGCGTCGGTTACGTAGACGATGCCGGCGTCGCCTTCGCCAAGTTCGATCTTGGCGATCAAGGCCTTGACGTTGTCCTCCTTCGAGGCGATGTTGGCGGTGTAGGTGGCGACGAAGTCGGCGGGGTAGCCGGCCTCCTTCGCGAGGTTCGCCACGAGCTGGGTCGCGTACCTGGTGATCGGCACGGAGTCGCCCGCCGCGATCACCTTGACCCCGGCCTTCGCCAGGTCCGCCGGGCTGGTGATGCCGGCAGGGTTGCTCGTCGGCACAACGATCGTCAGCTTGTTGCCGGCGAAGTTGACCGGGTCCCCATCGGCCAGGCCCTCGTCGACGAGTGCTTGCGGGTTCTTGGTGTCGGCCGACAGGAACACGTCCGCCGGGGCGCCCTGCTCGATCTGCGTCTCCAGCGCCGACGAGGAATCGGTCGAGATCGTGAGGGTCACGCCTTGGTTGGCCGTCTCGTAGGCAGCCTTCGCCTTGTCGAGCGCGCCCTTGAGCGACGCGGCGGCGTAGATCGTCAGCTCGCCACCGGCGCCGGCCGATGGGGCAGCGGACGTGGCCGCCGTGGGAGCCGTCGAGGCGGTACCGCTCGTGGTGGGCGAGGCACCCGTACTGGAACACGCCGCCAGGATCAAGGCGAGGACCGAGACCGCGAACCCGACGCGGGATTTCACGCGCGCGACTCCTTTGCGGATGGGATCTCGACGATGACGTTGGTGGCCTTGACCACGCCGATGGCCTCGTCGCCGATCGCGAGTCCGAGCTCGTCCACCGCCTCGGCCGTCATCAGGCTGACCACCCGATGCGGCCCCGCGAGGATCTCGACCACGGCCGCCACCCCGTCCTTCTCGATCCGTGTCACCACACCGGGGAAGCGGTTGCGCGCCGATCCTGCGACGATCGGTCGTTCCACGGTCGACCGGCGCCGCTCGGCCAGGAGGCGCGTGACCTCGGCCATCGGGACCAGGCGCTGCCCGCCGCTCGACCGCTCGAGACGAAGCCGGCCCTCGATCTCCCAGCGCCGGATCGTATCGACCGTCACGCCGAGCATCTCGGCGGCCTGGCCGACGCGCAGGTGATTTGCCGCCATCTCTATGTCCTGACCAACCCCTCTTGCGTGGATACCTCTGTATCGGGCGCACTATAGCGCCCTATGCGATAGGACGGTGGGTGGCTCGGACCCCATCCGGGTGGACGGATGTCCATGCAGGGACACGACCGACGTCGGGTGCGCGGCTCACCCTGCCGCGAGGACGATTCGGGCACCTCAATCAGAACATCCGACCGTCGGGTGCCGCCCGCTGAGGGGAAGAGCGGCGACCTGGACGACCGAACGGCGCCGCTGGGGCGGCGCCGTTCGGATTCCCGGCTAGGGTGGGGCGTCCGGCACTTCGATGGCGACGACCCGGCACGCCCATGGGTCGCTGGCGACCGTGAAGACCAGCCGGGCGCCCGCAGCGGGCGTGCCGTCGCTGACCTCTGGCCAGTAGTGCTCGAGGGCCTGCGGCGCGACGTCGGACTCCTCGCCGATCTCGAGATGCACGTCGGTGACCCGGACCGCCCCGGCGGCCGCGGCCCGCTCGAGCACGACCTCGAGCAGCCGGCCGGTGATCCCGAGCTCGTGCATCAGGCCACTCCCGCGGGCCGGCGGCCGAGCGCTCCGAGGATCGCGTCGACGGCCGGGCCGACCGCCGCGGCCACGGGCGTCGACAGCCGCTCGTCGAACACGTCGACGCGCCGAACGGCGACCCCGACCACGGTGATGTCGTCGGGGAGATGGGCGCCGAGCGCCCGCCCGGCCGACAGGGCCTCGGTCAACGGCGCGTCGTGGGCGGAGTCGAGATGGCCCGCCAGGCGGCAGGCAGTCTCCGCGAGGGAACCCACGGTGAGTGTCCCCGGCCGGGCCCGGTCGAGGATCGCATCGACCAGGACCACGCGGTCGTAGCCGACGAGGCGTTCCATCAGGCTCAGCCCGCCGACCGCCACCCGATCGAGCTCGACGTGGCCGGCATCGCGACGGGCGAGATCGTCGACCGCGAGCCGATCTTCCAGCGCCTCGACGACCCGCCAGCCCACCCCGTCGTCGCCCAGGATCGGGTTGCCGAGCCCGATCACGAGTGTTGGTCGGGTGCGCTCAGTCGTCGCGCCGAAGGACATCGACCGTGTCTCCGCGCACGTCGCGAATCGTCACCTCGAGTGGCATGTGGCCGGGCAGCGAGTGCGTGGCGCAGCCGAAGCACGGGTCGTACGAGCGGAACGCCATCTCGATCCGGTCGAGCAGGCCGTTGTCGACCACGACCCCGGCGTGAATGAGCCCGCGCGCGGCACGATCGATCGACATCGCGATCGGCGCGTGGTTGTTGGTGGTCCCGACGATGAGGTTGACCCGGGTCAGGATCCCGCGCTCGTCGGTCCAGTAGTGGTGGGTCAGCGTGCCGCGGGGGGCTTCGACGGTCCCGACACCCTCGGTCGGCGGCTGCGTGGGGACCCTGCGGACATCGTCCGAGCTGATCTCCGGATCGGCCAGCAGCTCGAGCATCCGCTCGGCCGCGTAGAGCATCTCGATCAGCCGCGCCCAATGGCTGGCGCCGCGCTGGTGCACCAGCCGGCGGCGCCCCTCGACGGCGGGTGCCAGCGTGGCGAAGTACCGCTCGTACGCCTCCTGCGCCCGTGGCGTGGCCATCCCCGTGGCCGCGTTCAGCCGCCCGAGCGGCCCGACGCAGTAGACCCCGGAATCCTTGCCGTCGACGAAGCCTTTCCAGCCGATCTTGCGCAGGTACGGGAAGGTCAGGTAGGTCCAGGGCTCCACGTGCTCGGCGATCCAGTCGCGGTACTCGGCCGGCGCATACGTCCCGAGCGACTCGCCGTCAGGCGCCACCACGCTGATTCGACCGTCGTACAGGGCCACCCGGCCGCCCTCGTCGACCAGCCCGGCGTAGTAGGTCTCGTGGCGGAAGAGGTCGCCCAGGACCAGCTCCCGGGTTGGGCCGTCGGTCATCACCTGGTCGAACGTGTCGAGGCTGACGCCGGCGAAGTCGAGCATCGACCGGGCGATCCCCTCGATCTCGTCCCGCTCGTCCGGGGTGATCCCCTTGGTCAGCCCGCCGGGCACCGAAGTGCACGGGTGGATCCGCCGGCCGCCGATCAGCTCGATCACGCGGTGACCGCCACGACGCGTCTCGATCACCCGGCTGCCGAACTCGAGGCCCACCTTGCGGATGACGCCGAGGATGTTGCGATCGGCGATCGGAGCGTCGGGCCCGACGATCACGTCGGGTCCGCCCAGGGCATAGAAGTGGGTCGTGTGATCGGTCACGAAGAAGGCGCAGTAGAGCAGCTCTCGGAGCAGCTTGGCCGGCCGCGGCGGATCGACCCCGTAGACCGCATCGGCCGCCTTGGCGGCGGCCAGGTGGTGGGCCTCCGGGCAGACGCCGCAGATCCGGTTCGTGAGGGTGGGCATCTCCTCGACGGGACGGCCCACGCAGAATGACTCGAAGCCGCGGAGCTCCGGGACCTGGAAGTAGGTCCGCTCGACGTCGCCCTGATCGTCGAGGAAGATCTCGATCTTGCCGTGGCCCTCGAGGCGGGTGATCGGGTCGATGGTCAGGCGAGTCATCGGTGGGCTCCACTGGTCGCCAGCTCGGG
>JBGPVC010000146.1:0-6673 GCA_041491485.1 Candidatus Limnocylindria bacterium | reverse complement strand
TAGACGTCGCGGATCTGGATGCTCGTGACCGCGGCGCCTTCGAGGGACGACAGGAGGACACGCCGGAGGGCGTTGCCGAGAGTGACGCCGTAGCCGGCCTGAAGGGGCCCTGCCTCGTACTTGGCGTACGTGCCGGCCTCCTCGACGGGCTCGATC
Source organism: Candidatus Limnocylindria bacterium (assembly GCA_041491485.1). Taxonomy (GTDB): domain Bacteria; phylum Chloroflexota; class Limnocylindria; order Limnocylindrales; family CSP1-4; genus SPCO01. The sequence continues at coordinate 6,517 of JBGPVC010000146.1, read as the reverse complement.
TGCGGAGTCTCGAGTTCGATCATGTGGGCGGGTTACCTCGAGTAGTACTCGACCACGAGCTGCTCGTTGAGGTCGAGCGGCATCTGGTCGCGGGTTGGCGGTGCGACGATCGCTCCGGCAAGGTTGGCGGCGTCCACCGACAACCATTCGGGAGCCTGATGGGAGCGGAGCGTCTCCTTGGCGATCTTGAACGGCTCGCGAGACCGGTGTGTCTCGCGGACTTCGACCCGGTCGCCCGGCTTGAGCTGGTACGACGACACGTTGGTGGGTCGGCCGTTGACGCTGAGATGCCCGTGGCCCACGAAGTGGCGGGCCTGGGCTCGCGATGAGGCGATGCCCATCCGGTAGACCACGTTGTCGAGACGGAGCTCGAGCGAGCGGAGCAGGTTCTCGCCGGTGACGCCCGGGCGGCTCGACGCGTCCACGAAGTAGTTGTGGAACTGACGCTCGAGCACGCCGTAGGTGCGGCGGACCTTCTGCTTCTCGCGCAGCTGCAGACCGAAATCACCGACCTTGCGACGGCGGACGCCGTGCTGGCCGGGCGGCGTGGGCCGTCGCTCGAAGGCGCATTTCTTGGTATAGCAGCGCGTCCCCTTGAGGAAGAGCTTGGCGCCCTCCCGGCGGCACAGACGGCAGACGGATTCGGTGTAACGGGCCATGGGTCCTCGCGGCTCTAGACGCGACGCCGCTTGGGCGGGCGGCAGCCGTTATGCGGGATGGGTGTGACGTCGGTGATGGCGCTGACCTCGAGGCCGGCTGCCTGGAGTGAGCGGACGGCCTGTTCGCGGCCGGCACCCGGGCCCTTCACGTAGACCTCGACCTGGCGCATGCCGTGCTCCATCGCCCGCTTGGCCGCACCCTCGGCCGACAGCGCGGCCGCGTATGGGGTGCTCTTGCGCGAGCCCTTGAAGCCGGCCACCCCGGCCGAGCCCCAGCTGATGACCGCGCCGTTGAGGTCCGTGATCGTGATGATCGTGTTGTTGAAGGTAGCCTGGATGTGAACGTGTCCCTGGGGCACGTTCTTCTTCTCCCGGCGACGAACCTTGACCGCTCGCTTGCGTTCCGCCATGCCTGGTCAGTCCCTCGTTACTTCTTGCGCCTGACGCCGACCGTCTTCTTCGGTCCGCGCCGCTGGCGAGCATTGGTCTTGGTTCGCTGACCCCGGACCGGCAGGTTGCGCCGATGGCGCAGGCCGCGGTACGAGCCGATCTCGATGAGACGCTTGACGTTGAGCGCGACCTCGCGCCGCAGGTCGCCTTCGACCTTGTAGCGGCGGTCGATCAGCTCGCGGAGCCGATTGACCTGCTCCTCGGTGAGGTCCCGCACCCGGGTGTCCGGGTTGATGTTGGTCTGGGCGAGGATCTTCTGGCTGGTCGGCAGGCCGATCCCGAAGACGTAGGTGAGACTGACCTCGACACGCTTCTCGCGCGGAATGTCGACGCCGGCGATACGGGCCATCGGTTACCCCTGCCGCTGCTTGTGCTTCGGGTTGGTACAGATGACCATCACGGTGCCGTGGCGACGAATCACCTTGCAGTTGTCGCAGCGGGCCTTGACGGAAGCTCTGACTTTCAACGGATCCTCGACTTACTTGAGACGGTAGGTAATCCGGCCGCGGGTCAGGTCATACGGAGACAACTCGACGCGGACCCGGTCACCGGGCAGGATGCGGATGAAGTTCATCCGGAGCTTGCCGCTGATATGGGCGAGCACCCGGTGGCCATTCTCCAGCTCGACCGCGAACATGGTATTGGGCAAGGGTTCGACGACCGTTCCCTCTACCTCGATCGCATCGCGCTTGGCCACAGGTCTTCGTGCTTCCCTTTCACGCGGAGTGTCGGCCCGGGCGGGCCGACACACGAACGCGTAGCGTATCAAACATGCCTGATCCAGGCAACCGCTGAATCATGCCTGGGTCAGAATCTGCGGCCCGTCGTCGGTGACCGCGATCGAGTGCTCGAAATGAGCGGCCAGCGAGCCGTCGGCGGTGACGACCGTCCAGTCGTCGGGCTGGATGCGCGTATCGTGCCCGCCGAGCGTGAACATCGGCTCGATCGCCAGGCAGATGCCGGGCTCGAGCTTGCGCCCGGGCCGGCCGGTCCGGTAGTTCGGGACCTGCGGCTCCTCGTGCATGGCCGTGCCGATTCCGTGACCCACGAACTGCCGGATGATCCCGAAGCCGGCCCCGGCGGCGACGTCCTGCACGGCCGCCGAGATGTCCTCGATATGGTTGCCGGGGACGGCGGCCGCGATCCCGGCAAGCATCGCCTCGCGTGTCAGGTCGATCAGCTGGCGCACTCTCGGCGGCGGGTCCCCCAGGTAGAAGGTCCGGGCCCCGTCACCGTGCCAGCCGTCGACGATCGCGCCGGCGTCGACCGAGATGATCTGGCCATCGCGGATCGTCCGATCGCCCGGGATGCCGTGGACGATCTCGTTGTCGATCGAGATGCACACGCTGGCCGGGAACGGATGGCTCGGGTTGATGCCCGGGTAGCCCTTGAACGAGGGGATCGCGCCGGCCGACCGGATGTGTGCCTCGGCGAGGGCGTCCAGCTCGGCCGTCGAGACGCCCGGCCGCAGCTCGGCCTCGATGAGGTCGAGCACCTCGGCGACCACCCGCCCGGCGCGACGCATTCGCTCGATCTCCGAGCGCGACTTGCGAGTGACCATCAGGCCGCCCCAACCTGGCCGTGGGCGAGCTCGGCGAGCAGGCGCGCGGTCACCTCATGGATCGGTCGCAGGCCGTCGATCGTGCGCAGCACTCCGGTCGCGCGGTAGTGGTCGACAACGTCGAGGAGGGGCGGAATCTGCTGGGACATGCGGGCCCGCACGGTCTCCTCCCGATCGTCCTCGCGCTGGACGAGCGGTGAGCCGTCCAGGTCGCAGACGCCGGGCGTGACCGGCGGATTCGAAGCGATGTTGTAGACGTGGCCATTGGCCGCGCAGATCCGACGGCTCGCCATGCGGGCGACCAGGTCGTCGGTCGGCACGTCGATGTAGAGCGCGAGATCCACGTGACTGCCTCTCGGCGACAGAGCCCGGTCGAGTGCCACGGCCTGGCCGCGCGTCCGTGGGAAACCGTCGAGCACCGCGCCGCTGGCCGCATCGGCGGCGGCCAGGCGCTCGAGGAAAATGTCCACGATGGTGTCGTCGGGCACGAGCTGGCCGCGGCTCATGTAGCGGTCTGCGGCCCGACCGAGGGGCGTGCCCGCGGCGACCGCGGCCCGAAGCAGGTCTCCGGATGCCAGGACCGGCACGCCGAGGCGCCGGGCGAGGATCGGCGCCTGTGTCCCCTTCCCGGCCCCCGGAGCGCCGAGAAGGACCAGGACGGTCATTTGAACCCGGTCGCGCCGCTCATGGCGAGTCCAGCCGAAGGCGCCGCCGAGGACGCGCACGAGCGCACCTCGAGGTGCGTGAGCGCGCGCCCGGAGGCGGCAACGCACGGATGGGCCGCCAGGTGCGGCGCCGTGGTGGACGACACGGTCACTATCGGATGAACCCTTCGTAGTTGCGCATCATCAATTGGGCTTCGATCTGCTTCATCGTCTCGACCACGACCGAGACCACGATCAGCAGGCTGGTGCCGCCGAGTCCCAGCGTCCCGAGGTCCGGGATCGCGAGGCCGACGACCGACGGCGCCACGGCGACCGTCCCGAGGAAGAGGGCGCCGGCCAGGGTGATCCGGGTGACCACCCGTGACAGGTAATCCTGGGTCGGCCGGCCGGGCCGGATGCCCGGGATGAAGCCGCCGTTCTTGCGGAGCTGCTCGGCGGTCTCGTCGGGTTTGAAGGTGAACGCGGTGTAGAAGTAGGTGAAGCCGACCGTCAGCAGGAAATACAGCAGGATGTAGACGAGGGTGTGGGGCGCGAAGAAGGAGACGATCCCCCGCGCGATGTCGGCCACGAACGACACCTGCGACGTCGTGAAGTAGGACGCGATCTGCTGCGGGAAGAGCAGGATGCTGACGGCGAAGATGATCGGGATGACGCCGGCCTGGTTGACCCGCAGCGGCAGGAAGGTCTGACCGCCCGAATACATCCGCCGGCCACGCACGCGGCTGGCGTACTGGATGGGGATCCGGCGCTGGCCCTCCTGGATGTAGATGATCACCGCGACGGCGGCGATCGCCATCAGGGCGAACCCGACCAGGATCGTGAAGTTCGGGTTGACCATGAACCCGCCGATCGCCCCGGGGGCGCGGCTGACGATCCCGGCGAAGATGATGAAGCTGATGCCGTTGCCGATGCCGCGCTCCGTGATCAGCTCGCCGATCCACATCAGGGCGATGGCGCCGGCGGTCAGGGTCGCGATCTGGGTCAGGGTGGTGAAACTGGCCAGGTCGAACGTCCCGGTCAGGACGTTCTGCGAGTTGAGCAGGGCCAGGAAGCCGTACGCCTGGAGCATCGCCATCGGCACGGTCAGGTAGCGGGTGTACTGGTTGAGCTTGTTCCGGCCGTATTCACCCTCGCGGCTCAGCGCCTGGAGCGAGGGCACGACCCCCTGCATCAGCTGCATGATGATCGACGCGTTGATGTACGGGTTCATGCCGATCGCCACCACCGAGAAGTGGGACAGGCCACCGCCGGAGAAGAGGTCGAGCAGGCCGACCAGCGCATTGCCCCCGACGAACTTCTGCAGCTGTACCTTGTCGATCCCCGGCACCGGCACGGCGGCGAGGAACCGGAAGACGATCAGCAGGGCCAGGACATAGAGCACCCGGCGCCGGATGTCCGGCGCCCGGAACGCGTTGAGGAGGGAATCGAACACGGTCAGGCGTCCGCGTGGGGCGCGTCCGCGGTGGCGGTCGCGGCGGCGGCGTCGGCCGCGGTGGAGCCTTCCGCCGGGACGGTCGCCTCGGCGGTTTCGGTCGCGTCGCCGCCTTCATCGGCCGCTGCGGCGGCAACGTCCGCAGCCGTTGCCTTGGAGCTCGTGGTCGTCTTGCCGGCCTTGCTCGCCTTGGCCGCCTTGGCCGACTTGGCCGTGGCGGCCGCCTCGACCTCGGCGACGACCTGCGCCGCGTCGGCGATGCCGGCGGCGCGAGCATCGGCCCGCTTGGTGGCGGCGGCACGTCCGGCTGCCGTTCGTGGCTCTCTTGCGGTGCGGACGACGTCCTCACCCAGGCCCATCGCGGGACGGCTCTCGGTCGGGATCTCGAGGACGTTGACGCTGCCGCCCGCGGCCTCGATCTTGGCCCGGGCCGAGGCGGTGAAGGCGTCGGCGACCACGAACAGCGGCACGGACAGCTCGCCGGCGCCGAGGATCTTGAGCGGCTTGTTCAGCGTTCGGACCAGCCCGACCGCCCGCAGGATGTCCTGGTTGACCGTGATCGGGGCCGGCTTGGCGCTCTTCTTGCCAGGTGCCTCGGCCTCGAACGCACCGCGCTCGGCCAGGATGCCGATCGCCCCGATGTTGACGACCTCGTACTCGATCTTGAACCGGTTCTTGAAGCCGCGCAGCTTCGGGATTCGCATGTGGAGCGGCGTCTGGCCGCCCTCGAACCAGGGCGGGATCGAACCGCCGGCACGCGCCTTCTGGCCCTTCGTGCCGCGGCCCGCGGTCTTGCCCTTGCCGGCCGCGATCCCGCGGCCGACGCGGGTGCGCGGCTGGCGGGATCCGTCGGCTGGGCGGAGGTCGTGGAGCTTCATGCCTTCTCCTGGTCGCCGCCCGTGCGGCTCTTGCCCTCGTCCGCGATCTCTTCGACGCTGACCAGGAACCGGACCTGGCGGACCATGCCACGGGTCGCAGGGTTGTCGGTCACCACGCTGGTGCTGCCGATCCCGTGCAGTCCGAGCGCCCGAACGGTCGCCCGGTTCCGGGCGATGTGGCTGATCGTGCTCCTGATCTGGGTCACCTTGAGCTTACCGGCCACCGGACACCTCCGCGACGGGAACCGCGGCCGGCTGGCCGGCGATCCGGCTGGTCAGCTTGACGCCGCGCCGGGCACCCAGCTCCTCGGCGGAGTGGAGGCTCCGGAGCGCCTCGATGGTGGCGCGGGTCACGTTCACCGGGTTGGTCGAGCCATGCACCTTCGACAGGATGTCGCGGACGCCGGCCGCTTCCAGGACGGCGCGCACGGAACCGCCAGCGATGACGCCGGTCCCCTGCGAGGCCGGCTTGAGGAGCACCTTGCTGGCACTGAACTCGGTGCGCACCTCGTGCGGGATGGTGGTCCCGACCATCGGGATGCGGATCAGGTTCTTCTTGGCGTCCTCCACACCCTTGCGGATGGACTCGGGCACCTCGCCGGCCTTGCCCAGGCCCACGCCGACATGCCCGGCGCCATCGCCGACCACGACGATCGCGCTGAAGCTGAACCGCCGGCCGCCTTTGACGACCTTGGCGACCCGGTTGATCTGGACGACGCGCTCCTCGAGCGCAAGCTTGCTTGGGTCAATCCGTGCCACGTTGGCTCCTTCCGATCAGAAGTCGAGGCCGGCTTCGCGGGCGGCATCGGCGAGCGACTTGATCCGCCCGTGGTACCGGAACCCGGCTCGATCGAATACCACGCGCTCGACGC
>JBGPVC010000145.1:0-6940 GCA_041491485.1 Candidatus Limnocylindria bacterium | reverse complement strand
CTCGTGACGTCGACCGGCGTCGATCTCACCTCCGCGGAGGTCGAGGAGCTCACCGACCGCACCGAGGGGTGGGCGGCGGCCCTGCGGCTCGCGGCCGTCTCCCTGCGCGGCCGACCCGACCATGCCGACCTGGTGCGGCGCTTCGGGGCGAGCCACCGCTTCATCCTCGACTACGTCGTCGAGGAGGTCCTCGCCGGACTGCCGCGCGAGACCCAGGACTTCCTCCTGCGGACGTCCATCCTCGAGCGGCTGAGCGGGTCCCTGTGCGACGCCCTGACGGGTCGGGCCGACGGCCAGGCGCGGCTCGAGGCGCTGGAGCACCTGAACCTCCTGATCATCCCGCTCGACGATGAGCGGCGCTGGTATCGCTACCACGCGCTCTTCGCCGAGATCCTCCGCGCTCGGCTGGCGACCGTCCATCCCGACGAGGTCGCCGAGCTACACGCACGTGCGTCGGCTTGGCACGAGGGGCAGGGGGATGACGATGAGGCGATCGGCCATGCCCTCCGCTCGGGCGATCTCGAGCGCACGAGCCGGATCGTCGCCATCGCTTCGGGCCGGCATATCAGCGCGGGCGAGCTGAGCACCGTACGGGGGTGGCTCGAAGCCCTGCCGCCGGAGGTCGTCCGCGGCCACGCCCAGCTGAGCGTGTCATCCGCCTGGTGCCTCGTTCTCGTCAGCGAGACCGAGGGCGTCGCCGAGCGGCTCGCCGACGCCGAGCGGGCGCTCGCAGACGGATGCGACGGCGGCCGGATGATGCGGCTCGCGCTCGTGCCACAGCTCGCGCTCATCCGTTCGGAGCTCGCCGCGCTCGAAGGGGACAGCGCCACCGCGATTGCACAGGCCCGCCTCGCGCGCGACCTCGTCCCGGCCGGGCTTCCAGCGGCGACGGAGGCAACCCTCCGTGGCACGGCGACCGTGCTGCTGGCCTTTGCACTGGCCCGTGCCGGCGATCTCGACGCGGCCGCGGAGGCCTACGAAGCCGCACTGCCCGACCTTCGAGCCGGCGGCAACCGCTTCGCCACGGGCCGCGCGATCGGCGACCTGGCCAGGATCGCGCTCTCGCGCGGCGATCCAGGCGGTGCGCTGCGGCTGTGCGAGGCGGAGCTCGGGCGGACCCCGGGGGAATCGGCCGCGACGGACAGCGCCGCGGTCTGGGCCGTCATGGCCAGCGCCCGGGCCGAGCTCGGGCAGGCTGAGCTCGCCGACAGCGCCGCCCGTCGGGCCCTCGAGCTCGCGACCCGCACCGGTGACGCGCCCTGCGCCCGGCTCGCCCAGGCAACGCTTGACCGGATCCGGCTGCTGCTCTCGGACGGCGTTGGCGACTACCGCCCACGTCCTGGAGCGGGTCGCCAGGGCCCGGTCGAAGCGCTGACGGCGCGCGAGCTCGAGGTCCTGCGTCTGGTCGCCATCGGGCGGTCTAACAGCCAGGTGGCAACCGAGCTGTTCGTGACGGTGGGTACCGTCAAGTCCCACCTCCACACGATCTCTGGAAAGCTTGGGGCAGCGAACCGGGTCGAGGCCGTGGCGCACGGCCGGGAGCTCGGCCTGCTCGGCTGAGGCAGGCACGGTTCGCGTTCCTCCTCATCCTCAGAACCAACCACCGCGTCCATCCATCGATGGATGTGGCGGATGTCGGTTGAGCTGCAAGGTGAACACCGTCAGCGTCGGCCCCATCGGCCAGCGCGAGCGGAGAAGGCCAGGCGGCGGCGTAGGACAAGCGACGCTCCGTGACTGGCAGACTGGAGATCACCGATGACCACGAACAGGACGAGCGCGCTGTCGGCAAACACGTCCAGCAGGGAAACGGACGAGGCTGTGACTGGCAGGGCCCGCGTCAGCAGCGACGCCGTCTGGCAGGCGCTCGCGAAGGCCTCATTCGCTGTCGTCAGCCATGTCAACGCCGCGGGCGAGCCTCGATCGAGTGGCGTCGTGTACGGAACCGTCGACCGGCGGCTGTACCTCGCCGTCGCCGCGGACGGCTGGAAAGCGCGCCAGATCGTGACCGGGCAGGAGGTCGCCGTTACCGTGCCGGTCCGTCGCGGCGGCATCCTCGCACTGCTGGTGCCGATCCCTCCGGCCACCATCACCTTCCATGCCAGGGCAACGGTCCACGCGGCGGGTTCGCTCGACATCGGATCCGTCTCGAAGGAGCTCATCAAACTCGTGCCCGAGGCGCGGAAGATGGGGAGCAGCGTCATCGAGCTCCTGCCGGAAGGCCGGTTCCTGACGTACGGGATCGGCGTGTCGCTGATGGACATGGCCAACCCGGCGCGCGCGCTTGCCCGGGTGCCCGTCGCGTAGGCGAGAGGAGACCCACCATGAAGCGGCTGATCGCCGTGTCATCGAGACACGGCGGCACGAGGGAGCAGCCGGAGTCAAACCTGACTGTGGGCGGCGTTCGACGGAGGGGCTCAGTCGCGACCTACGCTGCTGATCTCGACATCCGCGATGTCACCGACGTTGTGACCTGAGACACTCATCATCGCCTTGCTCACGCTGAGTGCGAGGCGGCCGCTTCCGGCAGGCATCACGTTGGAAGTGAACTCGACACCGCCGAGCGTGCCGCGGACGCGTTGCTGCTTCAGTCCTCCGAGCGCCGGCAGATGCTCCGCAGGAACGTCGACGACCGCCAGGCCGCTGGCCCGGACAGGGTCCCAGTAGCGGATCATCCCAGGGAAACGGATCGGCTCCACCGGTGCAGCCAACATCGCGTGCGCTCGATTGTCAAGCCGGCCAAGCCCATCAACCGCACCACCCGCTGTTGATGAGAATCAGTCGGCGTGGCCCAGCTTCGTTTCCAGCCTGGCAATCCGGCCGTCCAGCACCCGGTACCGATCGTGCCCCTTCATGGGGCCGGGCAGCATCGGCCCGACACACGTCCACTCCGCGAGGATGGAGTCGCCGTCGACGTCCAGACGATCGAGCGTGATCGTGACGCCGCGGTTGCCCTGCTCGAAGGAAGCCGCGAGCCAGCCGACGATCTCCGCGCGGCCCACGTGCGAAGTGGGTGCTCCACCCTTCGAGAACGGTTCGAGGTACTCGGCATCGTCGGTAAACAGTCCGTCCATCTGCTCTCGGGAACCCGCTTCCATCGCGCGGTAGTAGCGTTCGACGATGCCACGCTCTGTGCTGATGTTCATGCCGATACCTCCTCGTTCCACCTTGCTACAGTCCTCCAATGGGAAGTGATCCAGGTAGGCTCAAGCGTGAGGAGCTGCTTCGCCTGCGCGATGCCGTGCACGATGCCGGTCAACCAGCCACCGCGGTGCCCAGGCAGGCCATCCTGGCCGTCCATGACGCCGCGCCTCGTGATGGCGTGCTTACGGTCGACTATGAGGCCAGTGCGCAGCTCGGTATGCCGCTCCTGATCGTCAGGGTCCCGATCGGTCCGCAGCCCTCGCCAGCGCTTGCCGCGCTCACTCCACGAGAGTTCGAGGTCGCGGGCCTGGTGGCGGCGGGGCTCGCTAACAAGGAGATCGCGGCTCGCCTCGGCTTGAAGCTCTCCACCGTCAAGGAATACGTCCACCGGATCCTGGTCAAGACCGAGCTGCCGAGCCGAGCCGCCGTTGCCAACGCCTACGTCAACGGCGGCGGCAACACGGGCAGGGCGGGATCGGACGGGACGAGTCATTCCCGACAACCGTAGGCGACCGTTTGGCCATCGGCCATTCATCTTCTGATGGACTTGCCGGCAGCTTGCCGATCGGACCATCATCGAAGTCGGTCGGGCCAATCGCGTCGCTCGAGAGCCGTCGTCATCGCCCAGTCGATGGCTGGACGTGGCGGCAACAGCGCCGACGTATGGTGGCGCCTTCAGGCCGGAATAGACCACAGGAGACCGGACGATGCCATCGGCGCGACACCAGGTGATGATCAAGCGCTCCGCTGGGGACATCTTCGCGTTCATCGCGGATGGCCTCAACGGTCCGAAGTGGCGCTCCGGGATCACGGACGTCGCCCACGTGTCGGGTTCGGGCGTCGGCGCAGTGTACAGGCAGGGCGTCAAAGGGCCGGGCGGACGCCGGGTGGACGCCGACTACCGGGTCACGGCCTACGAGCCGGACCGCCGGCTTGCGTTCGAGGCGATCGCTGGCCCGGTGCGCCCGACTGGTGAGTACGTCCTGGAAGATGTCATGGGTGTCACGCGACTGACCTTCTCGCTGCAGGCCGAGTTGGGCGGTATCAAGAAGCTGCTCATGGGCGGGGCGGTCCAGAAAACCATGGATGCGGAGGTCGCTGCGACCGAGCGCCTCAGGGAACTCATGGAGTCGACGCCGAGCGCGTAGAGCCGGTCAGCAACCACGGGACGGCGGCTGCCGGTCCGTCAATCCACGTCAACGTCCACGCGTTCGCCACCGGGCGCATGATGCCTCGCAACGGGCGAAGGGTGCTCACCAGCAGACATTCGGAGCGTCGTCATGAAGGAACGTGCATGGCCGGTGGTCCTCCTTCCCGGCGGCATCATGCCGGCCGGACCGGCGTATGGAGCGCTGCTCGAGGAGCTGGGAGAAGACGTCGATGCGCGCCCCAAGGAGCTCGAGGTCTACGCGGCCGCCGCGCCGCCGCCCGATTACTCCCTCGCCATCGAGGTCGCCGGCATCACGCGTATCGCGGATGACGCCGGATTCGACCGTTTCCACCTGGTCGGATACTCGGCCGGTGGGGCGGCGTCGCTGGCATTCGCGGCGAGCCATCCGGAGCGACTTCTGAGTCTCGCGCTGATGGAGCCCGCCTTTGCCGGCTGGAGGGAGATGACGGACCCAGAGCGCTCGCACTTCGAGCGTTTCAGGTCGCTGCTCAACATGGATGGACCCGAGATGCTCGCGGAGTTCCAGGCGCTGCAGCTCGCGCCTGGCGTCGACCCGACCCCGTCGCCGGCTGGGCCCCCGCCCCCGTGGATGGCCAAGCGACCCGCGGCGGTCCACGCGATCCTGCAGACGTTCCTCGCATCGGACCTCGACCTCGCGGCCCTCCGATCATTCGATGGGCCGGTCTGGTTTGCTGTCGGAGGTCGGAGCAACCCCGACTACTACGCTCGGATGGCCAAGCGCCTGGCCAGGGTCTTCCAGGACTTCACCGTCGAGTCGTTCCCTGACCGACACCATTTCGACCCACCGCATCGGATCGAGCCGGCTCGAGTTGCTGCTTCGTTGCGGACGCTGTGGGCCCGCGCCGAGCGCGCATGAACCGGTCAGACGGCTCCGGCAACCGGGATCTGGCCCGTTGTCCGGGGACGGCTTGTACTCGTCGGTAGTGCGTACTTCGCGAACCGGGTCAAGCCGAGCCAGGTCGGAAATGCGCGTACGAGGGCGGGCGGTCCGTCAAACCGGATGTCGCCCCGGCCGACCGCCTCGGCCAATCCGAGCCGTCCGAGGAGGACGCTACCCAGCGCCCGTTCGTCGGCGGTGACCACGAGCTCCGCGTCGCGACCGGGATCGTAGAAGCACAACTCCGGCTGCTCACCGCCGAACACGAGCCAGTAGATCTTCGGCCGCTCCGTGAACTCAAAGCGCACCGTCAGCGGCCTCCGGGGCAGCCGGTCAAGGCGCAAGACGGCGTGGACGGTCTGCATCAGGTACGCCGGATCGCAGTCCTCCTGCCGCAGCTCGATCCAATGCTGTGCCCAGATCCCAAGTTCGTTGAGGACCGTCTCGAGTTCGCGGCCGGCTCGCGTCGGGTGGTACTCCCAGCCACGTCCGAACGGATTCGGCCGACGCTCGATCACCCCGGCCGTCTCGAGCGTCCGCAGCCGGGCCGCCAGGAGGCTCTGTGAGATCCGCCCTACGCCGTGCTGGATCTCGCTGAAGTGGTGCCGATCGAACAGGACGATCTCGCGCAGGATGAGCGGCGTCCATCGCTCGGCGATGACCTCGCTTGCCAGAGAGACCGGGCAAATCTGCTGATAGCGCACGGCACCAGTGTCGTCGGCGGCGCGCCGGACGCAAGTGCAGATCTTGCACGAGCAGCTCCAACTGTAGTAGTGGCGTAGCTGGTACCGACGGCGGAGGCTCCTCCAGTAGTCGCGATGCCAGCGACCGGATCGCATCAAGGAGCCTCGGTACATGGACCTGTTCTATCGGACCCTCAAATGGCCAGTCATCAGCCTCCTGGTCACAGGTGCGGTGCATTTCGCCCTGGAGGCGATCTGGCCCGACCTCAGGAATACGTTCATCCCACCCGTGCTGGCCCCGATTCTCCTCGCATACGGCGCGTGGGTTGGCTATCGAGCCATCGGCATTGGCGGCACATTCCTCCATTCGGTCGTGGCGGCCGCGATCCTGGGCATCCTGCCCATCGTTCTCGACGTGGTCGGCTTCGGCATGATCCTGGACCGGGGCACGCAGGCCGGCGTCCTCGCCGGCGTGTTCGGCTTCGCCGCGATCGTCTTCGGCTCGTTGATCGGCGCCGGCTTCGCCTTGAGCGGCGAGGAGGCCTCGAAGGGCTAGCGCCGAGAAGCATGGCGCGACGCCGAGGGTTTCCTAACGGGCCGCCTGCATGCCTATGGACGGGGGTACCCGGCAGGGCTGTCCTGAGGGCCAGGTTTGGCAACCGCCATGGCGAGGACCTCGTCGCGCGTCGCGATCATGTTGTGCACTCGGCGACCATGATCGCGAGTCGCCTCCACGACGACGTCTTCTGGTCCGGTCGTCTCCCACCGCGATGGTACGTTTCGATCGTGCCCCGGCGACCAGCGGGCCGTTGGGCCCGCGGGGAGGCTGCGATCGCGGCCGCACCTATGCGACGATGACAACGACGTTCCCCAGCTTGTGGCCGGATTCGGCGCGCCTGTGGGCCTCGACCATCTGCTCGAGCGGGAAGCGCCGGTCGATGACCGGGTGCAGCCGTCCCGCCTCGACCAGGCCTCGCAGGTAGGCGAGGTCCTCGTTCGTCACGCTCGATGCCGAGAACGACACCCGTTTCCTGCTCCCCCTCGACG
>JBGPVC010000144.1:0-7102 GCA_041491485.1 Candidatus Limnocylindria bacterium | reverse complement strand
TCGGTGCCGGCGCGCCGGACGACGAGCGTGGAGGAGCCGCCGCCATCCAGGTTGATCGCCGCCACCGCACCGCGTTCGAGCATCAGCTCGGCGAGCTCGGTCAGGCGCACGCCCTCGCTCACGCCGGTCTCGCGGCCGTCGACGGTCGCCAGGATCAGCCGGCCATCGGCGGTCAGGCCGACGGCGCTCCGCGGGTGGATCTCGTCGGCGCTGGCAGGGTGCGGCGAGATGCTGACGACGCCGTCGCGGACGATCCATTCGCGACCGCCCACCGCCTGCGCGACCGACTCCCAGCCGGGCGTCACGGCCGTGGTCAGGGTGACCTGCTCTCCCGGCTGCAGGTTGACCAGCGGGGAGGTCGTCGGAACCGTGACGATGACCGAGCCGGGATCGATCGGCCCGCCGCCGTCGGCGATCCGGGTCTGCGAGACGACTCCGGTCCAGGTGCCGGCGGTCCGGATCGGCAGCGCCACCCCCGTGATGACCACGTCGACGCCGGACGCCGCGCTGCTCGTCCGGGGACCGAAATGTGGCGTGTACAGCACGATCTCGCCGGATCGCCGCAGCTGGTTGACCCGGTTGATGACGAACTGCCCGAGCGTGGCCGTTCCGAGCGTGGTCGTCACCAGCGGCGCGCCCAGGATCGGCCGCCCGTCCGGCCCGATGCCGAACGTGGGCCGGCCGGCGGTTCCGACGGTGACCAGCTCCCCGGCCTCGACGTCGAGCCCGTTGGGAGCCGACTCGGCGTCGTTCGAGAAGCCGGCCCAGACGTCGCCGTTGATGGCCGCGATGACCCGATGGGCTTCGAACGAGCGGTTGATCGCCTGGCTGCTGACGCGTTCGAGCCCGGTGACCCGCCCGTTGGAGAGCGATTCCTCGAAGACGATCGACGGGTTCGACTGGTCGACCTCGACGATGTTCACGGCCTGGCTGCCGATGCTCGTCGTGATCCGGCCCCAGTCATGGTCGACGCCCGGCGCGAGCGGTTCGCGGCCGGCCGAGACATACGTGGCGACGACGGCCGCCGACGCAACGGAGGGAGGGAGCAGCGAGAGCGGGGCGCCTGCGACGATCAGCGCGAGAGCGATCGTCGGGGCGGCGAGTGGCCTCGGCAGCTTGGGCAAACGATGGTCTCGTAGGAACGCGGGGACGCTGGGTGACGAGCCGGAACCCGGGCGCTTGCTGGCGGTCAGCCTACCGCATCCGTCGAAACCGGCGCGCCGCCCGTCAGACGGGCGGCCATCTCGCTCAGGTGCTGCGGTGTCGTTCCGCAGCAGCCGCCGATGATCGTCGCGCCGGCCGAGCGCATGGCGACCGCCTGGACGGCCATCTCCCCGGGATCGCTCCGGTAGACGGCCCGCATGTCCACGAGCTCGGGCATGCCGGCGTTGGACTTGGCCACCAGCAATGCGTCGGGATCCGCGGCGCGCATGCGGGTCACGACGCCGAGCAGCTCGTCGGGCCCGTTGCCGCAGTTGCCGCCGACCGCGTCGGCGCCCCAACTCGTCAGTGCGGTGACCGCCTGTTCGGGCGACACCCCCATCATCGTGTGGCCGCGCGTGTCGAAGGTCATCGTGGCCACCAGCGGGATGCCCGGCGCCACACGCCTGACGGCTTCGATCGCCGCCTTGATCTCGAGCAGGTCGGACATCGTCTCGATCCAGATCAGGTCCACGCCGCCGGCGACGAGGCCCGCGGCCTGCTCGGCGAAGACGTCGACCGCCTCGGCATAGTCGAGCGTGCCGATGGGGGCCATGATCGAGCCGCTCGGACCGATGTCACCGGCCACCAGCGCCTCGCCGCCGTGGGCGCCGACCTCGCCGCGGAGCAGGACGGCGGCCGTCTGGTTGATCTCGGCCACACGGCCCTCGAGCCGGTGCAGGCCGAGGCGCAGCCGGTTGCCGCCGAAGGTGTTGGTCATGACGATCCGCGAGCCCGCTTCCAGGTATCCGCGATGGATCCGGCGGACGACGTCCGGGTGGCTCAGGTTCCAGACTTCGGGCGGGTCGCCGAACTGGAGGCCGGCCGCGAACAGCATCGTGCCCATCGCCCCGTCGGCGAGGACGGGTGCACCGTCGGCGAGAAGGGCTTCCCAGCGAGCTCGCGCCGCGCCGCCGGCTCGCCGCCGCTCATCGATCCCGGGGAATGCCGCGGGGTCGAACGGCCCCGGGTTCGGGGCATCGGTGCGTGGAGCGCGTCTGGGCCGCAACATCGGCCGACTATACCCCGACCTCCCAGGCCGGCACGATCTGCTGGTCGAGCCAGCGCCGCGGATCGACGCGCGGCCGGATCAGCGCGGCCTGCCCGCGATGGACCGCCACCTCCGCCGGGATCGGGTGCGACAGGAACAGCGGCATCGACTCCGTGAAGCCGTAGGCGCCCACGTCCAGGATGGCCATCAGGTCGCCCACCTCGGGCGGACGCATGACCGCAGCCTGGCTGAACACGTCGAGACCCGAGCACAGCGGCCCGGCGACCGTCACGGGGACGAGCCGCCCATTGCCCGGCAGGTCGCCGTGCGTGCCGAGCGACCGGATCCGGTGTTCCTGGCCCACGAGGGCCGGTCGCAGCACGTGATGGACGCCGCCGTCGAGGATGACCACGACCGAGCCGTCGACGGTCTTGCGGTCGACCACGCGGGCGAGATAGGCGCCGGCCGGCCCGACCAGGAACCGGCCGGGCTCCAGGAGCAGGCGGGTCTCGTGCAGGACGGGGTCCGCGATCCATCCGGCGGTGATCTGGTGGAGCCCGGCACCAAGGCGGACCAGATCGACCGACTCCTGGTGCGGCTCATACGGAATACCGAGCCCGCCACCCGCGTCCACCAGCCGCAACCCGACCCCGACGGCTCGGGCCAGCTCGCGTGCGGTCGCGACGGTCGCCGCCACGTGATCGGCGAGGCCGCCAGCATCGAGGACGTTCGACGCTCCGAAGGCATGCAGTCCGAGTAGCTCGAGGTGCGGTGACGCCGCCGCCCGGCGAGCCGAAGCCAGCAGGTCCGCCGCGTCCATGCCGAACTTCCCCGCGCCGTCGTCGCCGACCAGTCGCACGCGCTCCAGCCGGTCGCCCTCCGAGACCGCGGCGCGAAGCATGACCGGCTGCCGGCGACCGGCGGCCGCGGCGATCGATTCCAGGCGTGCCAGCTCCCCGGGCGACTCCACGGTGATCGCCCGAATCCTGGCCGCGACGGCGGCTCGGAGCTCGTCGTCGCGCTTGCCCGGACCGGTCATCACCACGCGATCCGCGGCGATGCCCGCCCGTTCGACCGTCTCCAGCTCGCCACCCGACGCCACGTCGGCGCCCAGCCCGAGGCGTGCGAGATGGGCTACGACCGCGAGCGCCGGGTTCGCCTTCACCGCGTAGGCAAGCTCGACCATCGGCGGCAGGACCGAGCGAAGCGCCGCCACCTGGCCATCCATCACGTCCAGGTCGTAGACATACAACGGGGTCCCGTACCGCTCGGCCAGGTCGTTTGGCGATATGCCGCCGAGGCGGCCCGCCCGGAGGATCTCGTTCCGTGCAAGCGGTCGTCCACGACGTGGGCGGTCGGCCAGGGCGACGCTCATCGGAGCGCCGCTTCGAGCGCCACCCGCGCGGCCGTCCCCGCATCCCGGTCCTTGACCAGCAGCGCCACCAGGGCCCCGAGACCGTGCTCCCCGGCGAACGGCCCGGTCAAGGCCCGCGTCCCGGGAATGACGACGGCGTTGGCCGGCACGACCAGCGGCCGATCGGACGTGCCTTCGAGAATCCGGCCGCGGACCAGGTCGTACAGGCGGGATGTCCCGGTCAGCATCACGCCGGCTCCGATGACCGCCCCGGCCCGAACCAGCACCCCGTCGAGCAGGGAGCTGCCGGCCCCGACGAACGAATCGTCCTCGACGATCACCGGCCGGGCGCCGGGCGGCTCGAGGACGCCCCCGATCGTCACCCCGGCGGCGAGGTGGACCCGCGCTCCGATCTGGGCACACGAGCCAACGAGCACGTGCGAATCGACCATCGAGTCGGGGCCGACCCAGGCGCCCACGTTGAGGTATGACGGCGGCATCACGACGACACCGCTCGACAGGTGGGCGCCGCGTCGCACAGCTGTCCCGCCTGGAACAATTCGCCACGGGCCACCGGCGAGGTCCTGGCGCGGCGGCACCGCGGCGCGATCGCGGAACGTCAGCGGTCCGGCCGTCCAGTCGACGGTCGTCCGGTCCGCGAAGCACGCCAGGATCGCGGCCTTCACGTCGGGCCGGACACGCCAGCCGTCGGGCGACGAGGGATCGGGCTCGGCCGCCCGGACCCGACCTGTCTCGAGGTCGCCGAGGATGCCCAGGGGCTCGGGGACCGGTGCACCGTGCGTCCCGGCCGTCCGGCCGGCGCCGAGCTCGACCTCGGCGGTCATGCCACGGCCTCGCGCGACGCCGGCCGGTTGACGATCCGGCCGCCGCCGGTCTCCAGCAGGCCCAGGCCCCGCAGGATGACGGCCATGGCCGCCCGGCCGTCGGGATCGATCGGCAGCAGCGGGGCGCGGACCATGTCCGACTCGAGCAGGCCCATCAAGGCGAGCGCGGCCTTGGCCGGGACGGGGTTGGGTCCGTCTCGGAAGTTCCCCTGGAACAGCGGGAGCCACCGCTCGTGGGTTCGACGGGCCGCGTCCCAATCGCCGGCGCGCGCCGCCGCGCAGAGCGCCACCAGCTCAGTCGGGATCTCGTTCGATGCGACCGAGACGACGCCGTCGCCGCCCATGGCCAGGACCGCCAGCGTCCAGGCGTCGTCGCCGGCCAGGACCGCCACGTCGCGCGGCCGGTCGCGGCAGATCCGGGCGATCTGGTCGAGGTTGCCGCTGGCCTCCTTGACCGCGACGACGCGTGGGTGATCGGCCAGCCGCAGGAATGTGTCGGCGTCGACGTTCGAGCCGGTTCTCGAGGGGACGTTGTAGAGGACGATCGGCAGGTCGCCTTCGTCGGCGATCGCCCGGAAATGGGCCTCCAGCATCCGACCGTCCGGCCGGTTGTAGTAGGGCGCGACGACGAGTGCTGCGTCGGCCCCGAGCTCGGCGGCGCGACGCGTCGCCCGGATGGTCGCGGCCGTGTCGTTCGTTCCCGTGCCGGCGATGACTCTGACCCGATCACGTGATGCGCGCTCGCGCGTCACCTCGACCGTCGCGGCGATGAGCCGCTCGCGTTCGTCGGCGCCGAGGGTGGGGGATTCGCCGGTCGTGCCGCACGGCACCAGGCCGTCGATGCCGGCCAGGATCTGCCAGCGGACGAGGCGGCGGAAGGCGGCCTCGTCGACGTCGCCGGCAGGTGTGAACGGGGTGACGAGCGCGGTGAACGCGCCGCGAAGGCTTGGACGACCGGTCCGGGTCGGGGCTTCGGTCGGAGACGCGACGGTCGTGGCCGCACCGACGGTGGTCGGGGATGGCGTGCTGGTGGTGGTTCGAGACATCGAAGGCTCCTTTCAGGCAGCGATGGGTTGACCGGCGATGAGCTCGTCGACGACGAGGTCAAATGGGCGGAGGCCGGGCTCTCGGGGGCTGCGCTCCAGCCAGTCGGCGGCGGCCAGGATCCCGGCGGCGTAGGCCGACCGGTCGCGCGCGGTCAGGCGGAGCTCGACGGTCTCGCCCGCGGCGTCGAAGCCAACGAGGTGCATCCCGGGCGACGAGCCGGCTCGGACCGACACGACCTCCAGGTCTTCGGCCGAAGCCAGCCTGGGGTGGCGATCGGCGATCCGCCGGGCGAGGTCGATCGCGGTGCCCGACGGCCGATCGCGCTTGGCTCGACGGTGCCACTCCACGAGATACGGGTCGAAGGCGTCGAGCGACCCGAACAGCTCCACGGCGGCCTCGACGAGCCGGGCGAACAGGACGACCCCGAGGCTGAAGTTCGGCGCGGCGACCGCGGCCACGCCGCTCTCGCACAGCAGGCGCTCGACCTGCGACCGGTCGTCCGACCAGCCGGTCGTCGCCACGACCAGGTTCCGGGCGCCGGCGTCGATGGCGACCTCGAGGTTGGCCGCGACCGTATCCGGCCGCGACGCCTCGATCACCAGGTCGGGACGGCCGAGATCAGCCGGCCGGTGCCGCCCGCCGGATGGACGGCCAAGGACGAGCACTTCGGACGACCTGCCCGATCCGCGGGCCCGATCCAGGAGCGCGGACTCGACGGCCCGGCCCAGGCCGCCGTCGCCGAGGATGGTGATGCGATGCATGGCGTGGTCCCTCGCTTGTGGTGGAGGGGCCGCCGGGTGGAGGTGCAGGGAATCGAAAAGCCGCGGTCACCTGGTGGTGCCGCGGCCCCTGGAGCCTCCGTTCCCTGGAGGCCCCGATTCGTCGTTCGCGACGCGCCGGTTATCGCCCCAGGGCCCGTGCCTCCCGGCAGGGCCGCCAGAGCTTCTTCTTGGACTCGTCCGAGAGGAACCGGCGGTTCATGCAGCAAGTATCACGCATTCGCACTGGATGATGCAAGTATTCACACCAGACTTGCGTCTGGTCATCGCGCGGCGGTATACATCGACCGTGCCCCGTCACCGGCGTTCGCGACGCGCTGGCCTCCGTCCGTCCGCCAGACTCGTGCGGGCGTTTGCCGTTGCCGCTGTCGCGGCGTTCGTGCTGCCGGCTCTCTCGTCGTCCTCGCCGGCGACGCCCCAGCCCGCGGCGGCCCGGGCCGACACCACCCCGACATCGCCACGCGCGGGGGGAGTCGCCGGGGTGGCGCGCTCGATGAGCGCCCATGCGCCACGCGATCGCCACGCGATCGAGCTGGTCGTGGCGCCGGCGGACCCGTCCCGGCTGCGCGACTATCGCTGGCCGGTTGCCCATCCGCGGATCACCCTGCCGTTCGGGCCCTGGCGCGACGGCTCGCGGATCGTCGACGGCGAGCCGTTCCACGACGGCGTCGACATGGCCACGTTCTGCGGCGATCGCGTCGTGGCAGCGCATGACGGCGTGGTCCTTGCCGCCGGTCGGCACTACGACAGCCAGATGGGCTGGGTCGGCGATCTCGGGCCGTACTTCGCTCGGCTCGACGCCAAGTCGTTGTGGACGACGCTGCCGATCGTCGTCGTGATCGACGACGGCAACGGCTATCGCAGCCTGTATGCGCACTTCGGGGAG
>JBGPVC010000143.1:0-7178 GCA_041491485.1 Candidatus Limnocylindria bacterium | reverse complement strand
GGCATGGCTGTCTCCCGTCGCTCGTCGGGATTACCGTCGCGGTCGTCGTGAGCGGGGCTGCGGCCACGCTCCACTTCCTTGTCGTCCGGGCGTCGGACCCACCTCCTTCTGCCTGGCCTTCATCCAGCAGATCCGCTGGGACTTGACCGCGTTTCTCAAGGCGCCTTCCGTCCAGCTCCCCTCCCGACGCGGTCCGGTCGGCCGACAGTCGAGGCCTCGGCAACCGGCAACGGGTCCCCGAACCGCCAGCCGAGAAGCGGCTGGGCCGCGGGCCCGATGAACGCGAGGCCGGACGAGGCACCGATCAATGCGCCAAGCACAATGGTCGCCCCGAGGGCGCCATTGCCGAACGGGCCGACGAGCGCCTGTGCCAAGAAGCCGCCGACGATGCCCCCGACCGGGATGACCCCGAAGATGACGAGCCGACCGAGCCCGATGACCCGGCCCTGGACCTCGGCCGGCAGGATGACCTGGCGGACCGACACCGCGTCGATGTTCCAGATCAGTCCCCAGAACGAGGACAGCCCCAGCGCGGACGCGACGACGACAGCCGGCACGGGCGTCAGCGGCGCGAGCGGGACGAGGAGGAATGAGGCAGCCTCCAACACGGTCGCGAGGATGAGTGCCCGGCCCACTCCGAGCGCCGTCGTGAGCCGGCCGCACGCAGCGACACCCGCGAGCGCCCCGACCCCGGCCCCGGACAGCGCGAGGCCCGCCGTGAACGGATCGAGCTTGAGGGTCCGATACGCGTATAGGAGGAGGATCGATCGGGCGAACATGAGCCCGAAGTTCGAGATCGCGGCGGCAGCGGTGATCCGAAGGACGACGGGGACCCCCAGGAGAGCGCGAGCGCCTTCCGCGAGTTCGGCCCGAAAATGGCGTTGGGCCGCGGGTGTCGCCGCGATCGATCCCCCGGCGGTGCGCTGGTTGAGAAGCGCTGAGACGAGGAACGAGCAGGCATCGAGGATGACGGTGTTCGCGGCGCCGAGCGCGCCCACCACGAGGCCGGCCAGTCCGGGGCCCGCGACATACGACGTCGAGCGGCTCGCCTCCAGACGCGCGTTTGCGGTCGGGATGCTGGCCGCGGGCACGAGGTCGGCGACGTTCGCCGAATAGGCGAGGTCGAAGAAGACGCTCGCAGCCCCGGCCGTGGTCATCACGACGAGGAGCAGCGGGATCGTCACGCCCACGGTGAGCACGGCGAGCGGGATCGCGAGGAGCGCGACGGCCCGGATGAGGTCGCAGGCGACGAGCACCCGGCGCCGGTTGAGCCGATCCACCCAGACGCCGGCGGGCAACGCCAGCACCGGCCAGGCGACCCAGCCGGAGGCCGCCAGGAGCCCGGCCTCGAACGGCCCGGCATGGAGACCGAGGATCGCGAGCGTCGGCACGGCGAACAGGGTGAGCTGGTCCCCGAACACGCTCACCGTCTGGGCGGCCCACAGGTTCGGGAAGCCTCCGGCGACGGGGAGACGAAAGACCCCGGCGAGCAGGCTCTCGCGTTCGGCGGCGGTCATCCGGCAACGTGCTCGCGGATGTTCCCGGGACGATGCCTCACGCCGCGACCCGACATCAGGCACTTGCCTCGGCGATGCCATCGGCGGCTCGTTCTCGCGTGTGTGGTGACCAGCGTGCGATCACGACACCGGCGATGGCAACCGCGCCTCCCGCGATGGCGAGCGGCGGCGGCGCCTCACCGAGGAGGAGCCAGGCTAGGACGATCGCGATGGCCGGCACGAGATAGGTCGTCGAACCTAGCCTTCCGGCCGTCGTCCGGCCGAGGGCGAACGCCCAGGTCGTGAAGCCGAGGGCCGTCGGGAAGATGCCGAGATAGAGGAGCCAGGCGACCGACGCCGGACTGGCCACGCCGATCTCCGTGACGAGCTGCGGGGCGAATGGCAGGCAGACGACCGTGCCGACGAGGCACGCCAGCCAGGTGACCGTCAACGCTGGCACACTCGCCAGTACCGGCTTCTGGAGCGTCACGCCGCCCGCATAGGCGAACGCCGCGACCAGGCACAGGACGATGCCGAGCGTCGCCTCGCCGGTCGGGCCATGGCCGGAGGTCGCGAGCCCGATCGTGATGGCCCCCGCGAAGGCGATCACGCAGCCAGCCAGCAGGCGCGGCGGGAAGCCCTCCCCGAGAAACAGTCCGCCCATCACGGCGATCAGGATCGGGCCGACATTGACGAGCATCGCCGCGGTCCCGGCATCGACATGCCGCTCTGCCGTATTGAGGGCGAGATTGTAGACGCCGAACCAAAGAACGCCGCAGGCGACGATCGGGACCAGCGCTCGGCGTCCCGGGAGGCGCGGCCGGCGGATCACGACGACTGCGCCGAGGGCGACACTGCCGACGAGCAACCGACCAAGGGCGAGGGCACCCGGCGACAGGTCGACGGCCGCCGCCCGAATGCCGACAAAGGCCGACGCCCAGAAAACGACCGACACGAGCGCGGCGCCGAGGGCGAGTCGGTCGATGCGCGGCATGGTGCGGTCCCGGGTGGCTGCGGTGGTCGCGCCGCTGTCAGTCATGTGGATCCCGTCCGGATTCGATCGCCGGCCGCATGCACGCGACCCGCAGGCTTCCAGAACCAGGGAACGTCGAATCGGGTTGCATTTCGCTCATGGTCGTCGCGGAGCAGATCGCCGATTCGACCGCGGCCTGGGCGATCACCGGGACGGCGCAGCAGGCCCCGCAAGCGGCGGCGTCGGGGACGCCCTTCACGCCAGGGCTTCGGTCAGCGGGTGAGCGTCGGTCGATATCGGGACCCCGTTGCCACGAATGATGGAGAACAGCGCGATCGTGGCGAGGAGCACCCGTCCCTCGGCGACCGGGAGCGGATCGAGGAACGAAGCGCCGTAGACGGCTGTCAGGAAGGCGAGCGAGGGTGCATTGCGTCCAGCCATGCCGGTAACCTACGGTGCATCCGACCCATCGGTCCAGCGCAACAGCTTCAGCATCTGGATGAATGATCGCTCATGACTATCGCCCAGCTACGTACGTTCCTCGCGATCCTCGATGCCGGCACCTTCTCGGGCGCCGCGACGCGCCTCACGATGAGCCAATCGGCCGTGAGTCACGCCCTGGCCTCCCTCGAGCGGGAGCTCGGAGGGCCGGTCCTGAGCCGGGGCCCCGGCCGGCCGGTGAGCTCGACCGAGCTCGGCCGCCTGCTTGAACCCGAGGCGCGCGAGCTGGTGGAGCGGGCCGATCGGATCGAGACGACCGCGGGCTCCTATCTTGGCCTCGAGCGCGGCAGGCTTCGGATCGCCTCGGTCGCCAGCATCGCCGGTACGCACCTCCCGCCGTTGCTCAGTCGGTTCCGTGCTCGCCACCCGCGGATCGAGGTTGCCGTCCTCGAGGGTGCCGACTGGGAGGTCCACGATTGGCTCGTCGGTGGCGTGGCCGATGTCGGCTTCCTGGCCGTCCCGCTCGATGGGCTCGCGACCGCCCCGTTCGTCGAGGATGCGCTGCTTGCCCTCCTCCGCGCGGACCATCGCCTGGCGACCTCCGGGGCCGTGACCGTGGCAGACTTCGCCGGCGAGTCCTTCATCACGACTACCGGAGGGTGCGAGCCGCTTGTGCTCGACTGGTTCGGCGATAGCCCACCCCGGATGGAGTACTCGGTACGCGGCATCGACACGATGATCAGTTTCGTCCGCGAGGGGCTGGGAGTCTCGATTGTGCCCGAGCTGAATCTCCCGGGCGGCACGTCCGGCCTGGTACTGCGCCCGCTCAGCCCGCCGGCCATGCGCAGCGTTGTCGTCGCTTGGTCAAGCGAGCGGGAGATGACGCCGGTGGTCGCCGCATTCGTTCGCGCGGCATCGCGAACCCCGACAGCGGTGGCGCCGGCCTGAATGCAGAAGCCCGACGCATGCCTCGGACGCCCGGCGTGCCCCGCGGTGGTGGAGCACTTGGACGTTGATCAGATCTACCCCCTAACCGATGATCCACTCGATGCGAATGCGCCTTGATGAGCGCGACCATGTGTGCCGTGTCCCTGACCGGACGAGAGGCGGCGCCGACGGCCTGCAGCTGCGAATCACTCGCTGGATTCAACTGGAGCGGACGCAAGACGCGGACGAAGAGCGCCCATGAGAACAGCCCAGGCGACTGTCGCCGGCAGGAGCAGGAGGAACGCAGGGAGCCCGAGTACCACGAGGCCGATCGCCGGCAGCATGAGCAGCGTCATCACGACCGAGCCGATCGGTTGTGCCTGGGTCAGGGCGTCTCGGAGTCCCGACAGCAGGCTCACCTCGAACGTGCCGAGGACCACGCACGCAAGCGCCGCTCTCACGCCGAGTCCGAGGGCCGCACCCGGCGCCGCACGGGGTCCGAGCCACCAACCGACCACGAGGCCGATCGGGACCCCATAGGCACCAAGCACGAACAGCCAGCCGAATAACGACCCGTTCAACAGGAACGCTGACGCACCGCCGCCGACGTACCCGGCGACTCCGAGCAGGGCCGCGATGCCGGCGGCAACCAGTCCACCGGCGATCCGAAGTCGATGGCTCTGGGTCACGGTCTGCGGATCCGGCATGCGTCCAGATCTCCATGGGGCGAAGGCCACAGCGAGCACGAGACTGGCGGTTTCTCCAACCCTTCCGCGGCAGAATACGATCGCAGCGCCGCGCCGGATCCCTACGGAACGTCGGGAGGCCCTGCAGGGTGGGTCTTCCGTACCGGATGAACGGTTCGCCTCTCTCAGCCGACTCGGTACTCCACAGTCACCGACACGCTGAGGGTCTGCTGGTAGGTGGGCGGGCAGACCGGCTGCGGCAGGACCGTCTTCCCGCTCGCCACTGGCCCGCTCCCGGGCACGGGCACGGGACAGGACGGCGTTCCCGCTCCGTTGGCCACGAGCGGCATGGCCCCGTATCCGGGTGACACCGAGGCGCTCACCGACAACACCCCGCTGATGGACAGCCCGGTATCGGTGGCGATGGCGTCGGCCTGCGCCTTGGCGTCGGCCAGTGCAACAGCGAGGGCGGTCTTCTGGGCGGCAGCCTGATTAGAGCCATCAGTCTGGAGGTCGGCCTGCCCGACTCCCGTCACGACAATCGTGTGGTCGGGTGCGATGCCCGGGGAGCCCCCGAAGTACGGGTACGCGATGGCCATGCCAGACGCTGCACCCCCACCCGTCGCGGTCGACGAGAGGGCGCCCGGTGCCCCGACCACAGCGCCGCTGGATGGGAGGCTCGGCGCGGCCGACGGAGTCGCGGCTGCGGCCCGACCCGGCTGGGTCAGGCTCAGCCCGATGAGCATGCCCGCGGCAAGGCCGAGGGCGGCCCCGACGGCGAGGAACCGTGACGAGGTGGACATCGCGGGCACTCCTTCGGTCGCGAAGCCCCGGTGGTCGCGGGGCGGCACATCCGGGACGCGCCCGCCGTCCGGCAAGTTCCTCTAGGTTCCGCCGCTGGGTGCATCCGCGCACCGCTGCTACGGCTCCCGCCTATCGGTCGATCGCCTTGACGAAACGGCTGCGTCGCCCGCACCGGCCCTGTCGCGTCACCGGTCGCCATCACGCTCTGGGCGCCCGTGGCAGCACCGCTGCCGTACGGGTCTGGAGCTGCCCCCGAAGTCCACCAATCGGACCGAGCCCGTACTCCAAAGGCCTTCTGGCCCTTGTCTCCGGCCGACAGGACCCGATTATGGTGCCGTCCGACCCGGACGGCCGAGCAGCAGGGAGGGCGTCATGCGCACAACGTTCCTCACCGGGCGAGCGGCGGCGACCCGTTCATCCCGGGCGAGAGGGAGCCCGCGGACGCTCCGCGCGGGGATGGTCGCCGTCGCGGGGCTCGCACTCGTCGGCTCGCTCCTCCCGACCGCCACGAGCGCCGCGCCCACGACGTACTCGATCACCGGGAGCGTGAAGAACGTCTCGGCGACCGCGGTCCCCGGGATCGCCGTCGCGGCGTGCTACTCGGCCTTCGACCTGCACACCGACCCCTGCTCGCCCGCCGCGACGACCGCCGCGGACGGCAGGTTCACCGTGAGCGGGCTCGCGGCGCGCGCGTACGTCGTCATGGTCTCCGACCCGGCGAAGAGGTATCCCCCCGGCTGGTACGCGCCCGGCGGCTTCGCCATCGACCACAGGGTCGCGACGAAGGTGCCGATTGGGACCGCCTCGGTCATCACCGGCATCGACGTCGTCTACCCCGCGATCTTCAGGCTGAGCGGGAGGATCACCGGGCCGGACGGGTCGCCGATGCCGGGTGCCATCGTCTCTCCGATGCCCGCGGACATCCTCGAGGTCAGTGACAACATGAGGGTGCCGACCGGCGGCGACGGGAGGTTCTCGGCCCCGGTGGTGGGCGGGCCGTACTGGATCTACGTCTCCGACGAATCTCCGACCGCCCCGCGGTTCTACGATCAGCCGTACCGCGCGGGCGGCGCGACGAGCGGTCCGGCAACGGTCGTATGGGTCGCCGCCGACGTGACCGGGCTCGACCTCCGCCTCCAGCCGGCGTCGCGCATCTCGGGCCATGTCAGGGGCGCGGTGGCGGACGTCGAGATCTCGGGCTGTCCCACGCTCCCGACGGGCTCCTGCGAGGGGATCGGATTCCAACAGCAGGCCGCCTTCGACTACGCGATCGCGGTGGCCCCGACGAAGGTCGTCGTGCGCGTCAACGGCAGCGGCTACACCTCGACGCTGCCAGGCTTCTGGACGAAGGCGGGCCTCGTCCCGGACAGGGCGCACGCGACGGTCCTCGACGTCACGAGGACCGACGCGACCGGCGTCGACTTCACCGCCGTCGCGCTCGTGACCGGCATCCATGCCGGTACCGTGACGAGCGGCTCGTTCTTCACGAAGCCCTTCTCGGTGAAGAGGGGGACCTCGGTCACGCTGAAGATCACCCTCGCGAAGGGGTTCGCCGGCGCGAAGGTCCAGGTCCAGGCCGCGGTCTTCGACGCGAAGGGCGTGCCCGGCCTCTTCAAGACGATCGCAACGAAGACCGTCGCCGCCAACGGCACGATCTTCTACACGACGAAGGTGGCGACGATGACCGGCTACCGGGCCCGGTACGTGCCCCCGAAGGAGTTCGTGGACGACAACATCACGCCGGCGTACAGCGTGAACATCGTCGTTAGGGTGAAGTAGACGCGGCATCGGCCCGGAGTCCCGTGCCGCCCGCGATGCTTCGGCTCGCGCCGGTTGATCGCGTCCGTGCGG
>JBGPVC010000142.1:0-7240 GCA_041491485.1 Candidatus Limnocylindria bacterium | reverse complement strand
GCGGCCAGCACGGCGAAGCCTTCCTTCTCCAGGTAGAGCCGCACGAGGTCGACGATGTGGCGCTCGTCGTCGACGACGAGGATGGTCTTCACGACCCGAACGATAGCGTCGGGCGTCGGGTGCGATGGCCATCGACGTAAGCTGAACGTAAGCGCGAATGGGCCGCACCGCTCGGGCCTTGATCGCGAAGGAGCCGCTGGGAGCACGACGGAATGTTTGCGACGCTGCTCGGGTCGTTGCCGCGTCCACCACTCGCGCCCGGCGCGAGCGATCTCGAACTGGTCGAGGCGGCCGTCCGAGCCCAGGAAGCAGCCGGCCTCGAACCGATCACCGACGGCGGGCTGGAGAACGGCCGGTCACCGCTCGACCGCTGGCTGGCGATGGCCGGGGTGACGGCGATGGCAGTCAAGCAGGTCATCGTGGGGCCGCTCACCCTGGCGAGAGGCGAGGATCGGGCCGCCGTCCTCGCGGCGGCCGAGGCGCTCAATGCCGATCTCCGGGCACTGGCTGCCGCCGGGTGCCCGCTGATCGAGGTCCACGAGCCGGCGGCGATCGAGATCGGGGCGGACGAGGCGGCGCGGAAGCTCTTCCGCGACGCGCACCGTCGCCTGCTCGATGGCGTGGACGGTCCCCACGTCTCGCTGGCGATCATCGGCGGCAATGCCGACGCGACGGGGATCGACACCCTGCTGTCGGCTCCGTACGCCAGCCTTGCCCTCGACCTCATCGCGGGACCGGACAACTGGCGGCTCGTGGTCGCGACCCCCGGCGATCGAGGGATCGTCTGTGGCGCGCTCTCGCCTGAGGCCGGTTCGGACGACTCGCCCGAGGTCCTCCTTTGGGCCGCCGCCTATGCGGCATCGACGGCTGGCCGCGGCCCGGCCCGCGTCGGGCTGGCGACGGCCGGTTCCCTCGCCGGACTGTCATGGGACGCCGCGGTGACGAAGATGCGCCGCCTCGGGGAGGCTGCCAGGCTGGCCGACCTGCCGCCGGACGAGCTCCACCGTTCGATCGACCCGCGGGCGGTCGATATCCGCAGCGCCGCCCTGGGTCGCGTGGAGCCGCGGCCGCGCCCGACGCCGCGTCGCGGCTAGGTTCCACGATCGTCTCGCCGGGCGCGATCGTGCCAGGGTGGCATCGGCGACAGTGACCATCCGCCATGACCGAAGTCGAAGCCGTGCTTGGCAGTCAGCACGGAGAGGCCGAACGCGACCAGACGGAGGCCTCGGGCCGCTGTCCGTGTCTACTGGGCACTCATCCGGGCCCTGGGCGCCCATTCCAGGCCCTCGAGCTCCTGGTGCTGTCTGGCAGGCACACGCCCCGGGCCGGACGGGCACTGGGCGTGTGCCCCAGGCCTTGAGCCGCCGTCCCGGGCCCCGGGGGCGCCGTCCCGGGCCCTGAGCCGCCGTCCCGGGCCCTGAGCCGCCGTCGCGTCGGGCTTGCGTCCGCCGCGCACCGGTGCCACCATCCACGCCTCCAGGACTTCAGCGCTCGCCGTTTCGTCTCCACCAGTGCGTCGCAGGAGGTTCTCGTCCGTGGCCGAACACGTCTCGTTCGTGGTCAACGGCATCCCCCGTGAGCTGGACGTCGAGCCCAGACGGCTATTGGTCCAGGCCCTGCGCGAGGACCTGGACCTGACCGGGACCCACGTCGGTTGTGACACCAGCCAGTGCGGCGCGTGCACCGTCCACGTCGACGGCATGGCGGTCAAGTCGTGCACGATGCTCGCCGTCCAGGCGGACGGCGCGGAGGTCCTCACGATCGAAGGACTCGCCGACGGCGACACGCTCCATCCGCTCCAGGCCGCCTTCTGGGAGAAGCACGGCCTGCAATGCGGGTTCTGCACGCCGGGCATGATCATGACCGCGGCCGACCTCCTGTCGCGCAACACGGATCCGTCCGACGACGAGATCCGTCACGCGATCGAGGGCAACATCTGCCGCTGTACCGGCTACCAGAACATCGTCGCCGCGGTCCGCGAGGCGGCGCGCGTCGTCCGATCGGACGGCGCGCCCGTCGCGGCGCAGGCCTGAGGAGAAGCACGATGGCAGTCGACATGCTCGGATCCCCGGTCAAGCGCACCGAAGACCCTCGCTTCATCACCGGCAAGGGTCGCTACCTCGACGATATCAAGCTGCAGAACATGGCCCACATGGCCATCCTGCGGAGCCCCTACGCCCACGCCAACATCAAGTCGGTCGATACGTCGGCGGCCAAGCGCATGCCCGGCGTGGTGACCGTGATCGTCGGGGCGGACATCCCGTACAACCCGCTGCCGATGGCCTGGCCGGCCGGTGGCTCGTCGGGCATCCAGAACAATGTCAACACGCCGCGCGCGCTCGCCACCGACAGCGTGAAATGGACCGGTGAGGGTGTCGCCGCTGTCATCGCCGAGACCCCCGAGCAGGCCATCGACGCGCTCGATGCGATCGTCGTCGACTGGGAGCCGCTCCCCGCGGTGGTCGACGCCGAGAAGGCCACCCAGCCGGGCGCGCCCCAGCTCCACGAGAACGCGCCGAACAACGTCGTGTTCGTCTGGAACGTCGGCGACAAGGCCGGCACGGATGCGGCGATCGAGAACGCCGAGGTCGTGGTCAGGCAGCGGATCGTCAACCAGCGGCTGATCCCGAACCCGATGGAGGTCCGCGGCGACATCGGCCTGTACAACCCGGGCACCGACGAGTACACGGTCTGGATGTCGAGCCAGACGCCGCACATCCAGCGGCTGCTGCTGACGGCCTTCGTGACCGGCATCCCGGAGCACAAGGTCCGCTGCATCTCCCCGGACGTCGGGGGCGCCTTTGGCACCAAGATCTTCTGCTACGCGGACATGGCCCTGGTCATGTTCGCCAGCAAGGCTATCGGTGGACGCGCGGTCAAATGGGTGGAGAGCCGCCGCGAGAGCTACGGCTCGACGATCCACGGCCGCGACCACATCACGTACCTGGAGATCGCCGGCACGCGCGCCGGCGAGGTGACCGGCCTGCGGGTCAAGACCTACGCCAACCTGGGCGGACGGCTGTCGACGATCGGTCCGGGCGTGCCCACCACCCTCTATGGGCGCGTCCTGTCGGGTCCCTACAAGTTCCCGAACGTCTCGTGCGAGGTGACCGGCGTCTACACCAACACGACCTTCGTCGATGCCTACCGCGGCGCCGGGCGGCCGGAGGCGACCTACGTCGTCGAGCGGGCGATGGACCTGTTCGCCGCCGAGATCGGGATGGATCCCGCCGAGCTCCGCCGCCGGAACTTCATCGCACCCGACAAGTTCCCGTACGACAACCCGTCCGGCCTTGGGACGGCCGTCAACGGCGAGAAGATCTTCATCGACTCCGGCAACTACGAGCCGGCCATGGACAAGGCCCTGGCCACCGTCGGCTACGGCGACATGGCCGCGAAGAAGGCGGAGGCTCGCAAGCGCGGCAAGTACCTCGGCGTCGGGCTGTCGACCTACCTCGAGGTCTGCGGCGTCGCGCCGTCGAAATGGATCGGCGCCGTCGGCGAGGGCTGGGGCGCCGCGATGTGGGAGTCTGCCAACATCAAGGTCCACCTGACCGGCAAGATCATCGCCACGGTGGGGACCCAGCCGCAGGGCCAGGGCCACGAGACGACGTACGCCCAGGTGATCTCGCACGAGCTGGGCGTGCCGATGGAGGACGTGATCGTCCAGCACTCGGACACGCAGGGCACGCCGTTCGGCTACGGCTCCTATGGCAGCCGGACGAGCTCCGTCGGGATGACCGCCGCCGTCAAGGCGGCGGGAAAGATCCGCGAGAAGGCGCGCCGGTATGCCGCCCACATGCTCGAGGCCAACGTCGAGGACATCGAGGTCGACGGCGCCAGCTATCGGGTCAAGGGCTCGCCGGACAAGGTCAAGACCATCCAGGAGATCGCGTTCGCGATCGACCTCGGGTTCAGCCTGCCGCCGGACATGGAGCCGTACCTCGACGAGACGGCCTACCACGACACGCCGAACTGCACCTGGCCGTTCGGCACCCACATCGCCGTCGTCGAGATCGACGAAGAGAGCGGAAAGGTCGACCTCGTGCGCTACGTCGCCGTCGACGACGTCGGCAAGAAGATCAACCCGATGATCGTCGACGGACAGCTCCACGGCGGCATCGCCCAGGGCGTCGGCCAGGCGCTCTGGGAAGGCGCGATCTACAGCGACGACGGGCAGCTCCAGTCGGGCTCGATGCTCGACTACGCCCTGCCGCGTGCGTCCTGGTTCCCGAACCTCGAGCTCGACGAGACGGTCACGCCGTCGCCGGTCAACCCACTCGGGGTCAAGGGCGTCGGCGAGGCCGGCGCGATTGCCAGCACCGCGGCGGTGGCCAACGCGGTCGTCGATGCGCTGCGCCCGCTGGGCATTCGCCATCTCGACATGCCGTACACGGCCCAGACCGTGTGGCGGGCGATCCAGGGTTCGAAGGGAGGCCCAGCGTGATCCCCGCGGCGTTCGACTACCAGCGCTCGGCCACGCTCGACGACGCGCTCAAGGCCATCGCCGGTTCGAAGGGAACGGTCAAGCTGCTGGCCGGTGGCCAGAGCCTGTTGCCGCTGCTCAAGCTGCGACTCGGCTCGGCCGACCGGCTCGTCGACATCGGCCGTCTCGGCGAGCTCAAGGGGGTCCGCTGGCTCCCGGACGGCCGCCTGGCCGTGGGTGCCATGACCACCTACAGCGAGCTCGCCGACTCGTCGGCGCGCAACTACGGGCTGTTGCGCGACGCGCTGCCGACGATCGGCGATGTCCAGGTTCGGAACCGGGGCACCGTCGGGGGTGCGATCGCCCACGCGGACCCGGCCTCCGACCTGGCGGCCTGCCTGCTGGCGCTCGATGCCGAGATCGTCGCCCGCTCGGTCAGGGGCGAGCGGACGATCCCGGTCGACGGGTTCTTCACGGGTGCGTTCTCGACCGGGCTCGCGGCCGACGAGCTGATCACCGAGATGCGCCTGCCGGGGCCACGCGACGACGCGGGCTCGGCCTACGCCTGCCTCGAACAGCCGGCCTCCGGGTATGCGATGGTCGGCGTCGCCGTGGTCGTGTTCGTCGCCACGGACGGCTCGATCGCCGGCGCCAACATCGCGCTGACCGGCGTCGGGCAGCATCCCTACCGGGCACGGGCCGTGGAGGCGGCACTGGCCGGCTCGGACCGCTCGGCGGCGGCCATTCGGGCGGCCGCCGCGCACGCCACCGACGGCATCGACGTCGTCGGTGACATCCATGCCGCCCAGGCCTATCGGACAGCGATGGCCGCCGTCTACACCCGTCGCGCGATCGAAGCGGCCCTCGCCCGGCTCGCCTGATCGGGCCGGTCACCGCGTGCGAGTCGAGCGGGTCACCCCGGGCAAGCGCCCGCCCGCTCGACTGGCCGGGTCCGTCCTGGCACGCGATCTCACGATCGGCGGCGCTCGTTGGGCAAAGGGCCGCCGGCTGTCGGCCGACGACCTGCTCGCGGTGGCGGCAGCCGAGCCGGACCGTCCCGTCTCGGTGCTGGTGCCGGACGCCGGCGAGCTCCACGAGGACGAGGCAGCGCTGCGCCTCGCCGCGGCCGTCGCGGGGTCGGGCCTGGTCGTGCGCGGACCATCGCAGAGCCGGGTCGACCTGATCGCGGAACGGGCCGGTGTCGCCAACGTCCGGATCGGCGACCTCGAACGGCTCAACCGGATCGACCCGCTCGAGGTCTTCACCGTGTTCGACGGCCAGGTCGTCGAAGCGGGCGACCTCGTCGCCAGCGTGAAGGTGGCTCCGCACCTCGTCGAGGCCGCGATCGTGGATGAGGGCGCGCGCCAGGCAGACTTCGGCGGCCGGCCAATCGTGTGGGTCGCGCCGTTCGTGCCAAGCCGGGTCGGGGTGATCGTCAAGGAGTCGGTTCGGGCGACGGCGCGCGAGCGGTTCGAGACGAGCGTCAGGGCGAAGGTCGAGGGGCTCGGCTCGACGATCACCTCCATCGTCTACGTCGAGGACGACCCGGACGCCGTGGAAGGCGCGATGGCCGGCTTCGTCCGCGGCCCTGAGGCCGCCGACCTGATCCTGACCGCCGGCGCGGCGAGCACGGACCCCATGGACGCCTGTTTCGTGGCGATCGCCGCCCTCGGAGGGAGGGTCGTCCGCCACGGTGTGCCGGCGCACCCCGGATCGATGCTCTGGCTGGCCCGGATCGGGCGGACGGCGATCCTCGGGCTGCCGACCTGCGGCGCCTATTCCAAGGCGACCGCCGCGGACCTGCTCCTGCCCAGGTTGCTGTCCGGTGAGCCTGCCTCGGAGCGGACCATCGCGAAGCTGGGCCACGGCGGGATCCTGACCCGCAGCCAGCGATTCCGGTTCCCTGCCTACGCCCGCGAACTGGACGCGCCGGATGGCTAACGCGCTCGACGTGTAGGATCGGGCCCACGATGCAAGACCGCGACCAGCGACCCGCCGGCACCCGTTCCATCGAGGCAATCCAGGACGACTTCCGGGCTCGCAACTACATCGCGGACCGGTCCGTCGCCACGGCCGTCTTCCTTGCGCTGGAGCTGGAACGTCCGCTCCTCCTCGAAGGCGAGGCCGGCGTCGGCAAGACCGAGCTCGCCAAGGTCCTTGCCGCCGCACTCGACACCCGCCTGATCCGGCTCCAGTGCTACGAAGGGTTGGACGTCAATACCGCGGTCTACGAGTGGAACTACCCGCGCCAGATGCTCGAGATCCGGCTCCTGGAGGCGCGTGGCGAGGCCGAGCGGGCGACCGCCCACGACATCTTCGGGGAGGACTTCCTGATCCGCCGGCCGCTCCTCCAGGCGCTCGAGGCAAGCGGGGGTGCCGCCCCCGTCCTGCTGATCGACGAGATCGACCGCGCCGACGAGGAGTTCGAGGCGTACCTGCTCGAGATCCTGTCGGACTTCCAGGTCACGATCCCGGAGATCGGGACGGTGACCGCCGAGCGGCCGCCCCGGGTCATCCTGACCTCCAACCGGACCCGCGAGGTCCACGATGCGCTGAAGCGCCGCTGCCTCTACCACTGGATCGACTACCCCAACGCACGCACGGAGATGGAGATCGTCCTTGCCCGCGTGCCCGCGACGCCGGATCAGCTGGCGCGGCAGGTGGTCGGCTTCGTCGGCCGGCTTCGGACGGCCGACCTCACCAAGGTGCCCGGCGTCGCCGAGACGCTCGACTGGGCGTCCGCGCTGCTCGCCCTCGGGGCGCGCGAGCTGGCGCCCGACGTCGTGGACGAGACGCTCGGCGTCCTCCTGAAGT
>JBGPVC010000141.1:0-7340 GCA_041491485.1 Candidatus Limnocylindria bacterium | reverse complement strand
ATGCTCCGCCATCGCCACAACTGGACCCGTGGTGTAGCGGCCCAACATGCCAGCCTGTCACGCTGGAGATCGCCGGTTCGAATCCGGTCGGGTCCGCCACGAACCGCTTTTCCCTACGCCCCGTCCGCCCGCCCGGACGGGGCGTCTTCTCGTCCGCCGACGTCGTCAGGGGAAGCCGGCCCTCACCTCTGTCAAACTCGCGGGGTGAACCGCCGGCTGTCTGTGGTCCCGGTCCTGCTCGCCATCGCGCTCGCCATCACCGCCATCGGCCTCGGCGTCGGGTCGGCGTGGACCGGACTGGGCGGCGACGAGGCATCGCCGGCACCGATCGAGGCCGGCGCGCCCGGTCCTTCGAACGCGACTCCAGTCGTGTCGAAGGCGTCATCGGGCGTCGCGCCGGTCACCGCTGCTTCTCCGAGCGTCCCCGCGTCGCTCGGCGCCGTGCCGGGTCTGGTCGCGACGACCGGCTCGGTCCCGATCGTTCCCGTGACCAGCTTCCGCGCGACCGCCACGTCGACGACGCGGAACGAGGTCGCCGCCGTCCTGGCGGGGACGAGCAGCCGGTACAGCGCCCTCGAGCTGGTTGCCGGCGAGACGCAAGCGATCCTTGCCGCACTGGGTCTCGCGCCTCCCGCCGACCCGAACCACCTCGTCCAGGCAGCCGATGCGACCACCCTGGCGGCCGACCTTGCGAAGAGCGGCAAGCGCCTGGCCTTCCTGCGGGCGGACGCGGTCACCCCGGCCGTTCGAGCGCTGGCGTGGGGCGACTCGGCGTTGTTCGGCGTCGGTCGCGTCAAGACCCTGGCCGACTGGCCGCTCAGCGCGGCCCTGCCGTTGCCTTCGGTAGGGACCGCCTTCGATGAGGCGACCACCTGGACCTTGTTCGCGGGCGGCGACATCCTGCTCGACCGGGGCGTGTACCAGACGGTCAAGCTCCGGCGCAAGGGCGTCGACTTCCCGTTCAGCGGCGGCTCGGCCGAGATCACGAGCCGGTACTGCTGCTCGACCTTCGGCTGGGAGCTGCCCCGAACGCAGCGAACCGGCGACGCGGGCGCCGTCCGGGACGTCATCGAAGGGGCGGACCTGGCCATCGCCAACTTCGAGAATCCGGCCCCGGACCAGCCCCGCTATCACACGTCCGGGACCGTCTTCTCGGCCGATCCGGCGTTGATCGCGGGTCTGGCGAATGCCGGCATCGACTACGTGTCGCTGGCCAACAACCACATCCGCGATGCGGGTGGCGCCGGGCTCCTCCAGACCATCGCCAACCTGCGGAAGGACGGGATCGCGTCATCCGGGTCGGGCAGGAACCTGGCTGCCGCTCGCCGGCCGGGCGTGTTCACGGTGAACGGCACGAAGGTCGCGATCCTGGCGTACGACGCCATCGCCGCCGGGTACCACGCCACCTCGACCAAGATCGGGAGCGCCCCGCTCGCGGCCAGCTACGTCCGTGCGGACGTGAAGGCCGCTCGGGAGGCCGGCGCGGACCTGGTGATCGTCTTCCCGCACTGGGGCACGGAATACCAGTCGAAGCCGTTCGCGGCCCAGCAGAGGCTGGCCCGCATGATCATCGACGCCGGCGCCGACGTGGTGATCGGCAACCACGCGCATTGGGCAGCGGCCATGGAGGTCTACAAGGGCAAGCCGATCTGGTACGCGCTCGGCAACTTCGTCTTCGACCAGACCTGGTCCGAGCCGACGATGGAGGGGATCACGCTCGAGCTCACGTTCCGTGGCGCGACGCTCGCCCAGGTCCGGATCCGGCCGCACATCATCCTCGACAAGGCGCAGCCCAACTTCCTTGACCCGGCCGGCGACGGCAAGGTCGTCCTGGGCCAGGTCTACTCGGCCTCCAAGGGCCTGCTGCCCTGGTGAGGTTGCCGCGCCCTACGCGATCCCCGCGAACAGGTCGGACTCGGGCCTGGTCGCGTCGACCCGGGACTCGCGCAGGATGTACGCCTCCTTGCCCCAACCGTCGCGCCATCCGTCGAGGCCCATCAGCATGAACG
The DNA here is from genome assembly GCA_041491485.1 of Candidatus Limnocylindria bacterium. Classification (GTDB taxonomy): domain Bacteria; phylum Chloroflexota; class Limnocylindria; order Limnocylindrales; family CSP1-4; genus SPCO01. The sequence continues at coordinate 5,331 of JBGPVC010000141.1, read as the reverse complement.
GGCTGTCCGCCGCGATCTGGGTGCGATGCTCGTGGATGGCCTTCCACTTGCGCTCGAGCGGGTCACCGGCGATGTCGATCCACGTGGTGATCTGCTCGTCGGGGACCAGCATCCTGGCCGCGAACGCCTCCATCTCGGCGATCTGCTCGGGCGTCGCGTCGTCGGGCGGTGACCAGAAGCTCTTCTGGCCTCGCGCGGCGAGCGCCTCCTCCATCCGGGCCCGAACCGACGCGGGGATCGCCTGTTCGTAGAGCTTGGCCGGCGACCACGGCGCGAGGCCGCCGTCCTCGACAGACGGCCCGCTGCCGCCGTGCTCGGTCGCGATCTGCTCGGGGTACCAGGCCAGGTCGCCGGCCCGGGCGAACGCCCGGACCGCGACGTCATGGGTGCGGATGTGATCGGGGTGGCCGTAGCCCCCGAAGGAGTTGTAGGTGGTCATGACGTCGGGCTGGTAGCGCCGAACCAGCCAGATGAGGCGGCGTGCCGCCTCGTCCAGGTCGGCCTGCCAGAAGCTGCGGGGGTCGCGGTTCCCGGGCCGGCCCATCATGTCCGAGTCGTGGTAGCCGAGGTTCTCCCACTCGGTCACGCCGAGGACGCCCACGGCGGCTTCCAGCTCGGCCGCCCGCAGCTCCCCGAGCCGGCGGTGGTTGTCCGGCGTGTCCATCCCGGGCACGACGATCTCGCCCATCTCGCCGCGGGTGCAGGTGACCAGGACCACGCGCCGGCCGTCGGCGACAGCCTTGGCCATCGCTCCGCCGGTGCCGATCGTCTCGTCGTCCGGGTGGGCATGAACGGTCATCAGGGTTGGGCGGTGGCCCGTCGTTTCGGTCGTCATAGACAGGCGATGCTAGCGCAGGCGGTACTTTTGGGCCGTATTGACGATGTGGGCGTGGCCAACCCTCCGAAGGTGATCGCGCGACTACCCGGCCGTCTTCGCCTTGGCTTCTCGCGATCTTCGGAGGAGGCGTCGATTCCGGCAGCTGAGGACGGCAAGCTCGTGGCGTTCGTCGCCTACGGCGAGGACTGCATCCTGTCGGGCGAGGCCGTCCTGCATGCCGACCGCCTGACCGACATGCTCAATGCCCACGACGAGTACGTGCTGGCCGGCGTGACCGTCAAACGGTTCGATGGCGGCGAGCCGCTCGACGTCCCGGAGATCGCCATCGCCCGCGACGAGCTCTTCCTGGTCCACGCCAGCGGTCCGCGCGGCGATGCGGCCCGGCGCCACCGGACCATGCCCCAGCACCTGGCGATCAAGATGGGGCCGTACCAGGTGCGCGGCTTCTTCCACGCCCTGCCCGGGGCCGACCCCGTCGAGGCGCTCCGCCGGCGAAAGGCGATGGTGCCGATCACCGACGCCCGCATCGGCTATACGTTCCGAGGCGAGCGTCGCGAGACTCGCGTCGACACCCTCATCGTGAACCGCGAGCAAATCGACTGGATCGAGCAGATAATGCCGAGCCAGGAGGAGTTCCCGACCGGACCCAAGCGCCTGGTGCCCACGCCCGCCTGAGCCCCGGGACCATGCCGGATGGCCGTGGCTCACCCTGGGCGTGGCGCTACCATCCGGGGACGATGCCCCTCGAACGCACATCTGGATCCGCGCCTGCCCCGGGTCCGCTCACGGGCCTCCGAGTTGTCGACTGTTCGACGGTCCTGGCCGGGCCGTACTGCACGATGCTCCTGGGCGACCTCGGTGCCGATGTCGTGAAGGTGGAGCCGCCCGAGGGCGACGCCACGCGCGGTTGGGGACCACCGTGGGTCGGCTCGGAAGCCGGCGGGACGCGGACGGCCGCCTACTATCTGGCGGTCAACCGGAACAAGCGCAGCCTCCGGCTCGATCTCAAGACGCCGGCCGGCCATGAGGTCCTGCGCCGGTTGCTGGCTCGCGGCGACGTCGTGGTCGAGAACTATCGAGTCGGCGGCTTCGCCCGCCTCGGCTTCGACGACGACGTGCTGGAGCGGCTGAACCCGGGCCTCGTCCACCTGGCGATCTCCGGTTTTGGGCCGACCGGTCCGGCGTCCGGCCTCCCCGGCTACGACTTCGCGATCCAGGCAGCCAGCGGCCTGATGTCCATCACGGGCGCTTCGGATTCCGACGGCGGGGGCCCGACCAAGGTCGGGGTCGCCATCACCGACGTCGTGACCGGCATGCTCGGGGCGGTCAGCGTGCTCGCGGCCCTGCTGGGTCGCGAGGGGATTCGCCCGTTGGAGGTGGCCACGCCCGCCGCCGCGGCCGACGGCGGCCAGCGGATCGACATCTCACTGCTCGGTGCGACCCTGGCGAGCCTGGTCAATCAGGCCCAGAACGCGTTCGTCACGGGCACAGCCCCAGGACGGCTCGGCAATGCGCATCCCAACATCGTTCCGTACGAGACCTTCGAGACCGCCGATCGGGCCATCGCCGTGGCCGTGGGATCAGAGCGCCAATGGCCACGGTTCTGCGAAGTCCTCGGCATGCCGGAGCTGGCCACGGACCCGCGCTTCGCGACGAACGGCGCCCGCGTGGTCGGGCGAGCGGCGTTGCGCCCGATCCTCGCCGCCCGACTCCGGGAGCGTGGCGCTGGTACCTGGCTGGCCGCGCTCGATGCCGCCTCGATCCCGTGTGCGCCGATCAACGACGTCGTCACCGCGTTCGCCTCGGCCGAGGCGAACGCCCTCGACATGGTCGTCGAGCAGGAGCATCCGGCCTGGGGTGTCATTCGCCAGGTCGGTGTCCCGTTCAAGCTGGCGGCCACCCCGGCGAGCATCCGGATGCCGCCGCCAACACTCGGCGAGCACGCCGCGGAGATCCTCGGTGAGCTGGGCTACGCAGGCGATGAGGTGGCGACCCTGCGCGAGGACGGCGTGATCTGAGAGGCCGAGCCACCCGATCGGGCGCGGCGAACCTCAAAGTTCCTGGCGACGGAAGGCGAGCCACGCGATGCCCGCGAGGACGCCGATCAGCACGACCGAGGCAACGGTCGGTCCCAGGACGTCGACCCCTGGCTGCCCGAGCGCCAGGCCGCGGGCGGGCTCACCGAGGCCGGTCGGCAGGTACCGCCCGATCGTCGGCACGATGCTCAGGATCCCGAGCACGATGAACGAGGCCACGCCGAGGCCGGCGGCCGCGAGTGACGATCGCGTCAGGGTGCTGCCGAGGAACGTGATCGCGGCAAAGGCCACGAGCGCCAGCCACTGCAGGATGGTCGCGGCCGCGAACCCGGGGACAGCCAGCGGTTCGAACAGGACCAGCGTGTAGAACCAGGCGCCCGCCGCGGCGATGACCGTCGCGACGCCGAGCGTGGTCGCGATGGCCACGAGCTTGGCGGCCAGGAAGGCGGCGCGGCCGGCAGGCTTGGTCAGGATGAGCGCGGCCGTCCCGCGTTCCTTCTCGGTCGCGACCGAGCCCATGGCCAGCAGCACGGCGATCAACGCCCCGAACTGGCCGAGGTTCTTGGCCAGCTGGTCATAGGCGTCGGCCGCCGTTGGGGTCGGCAGGACGATCTGGAACTGATCGCCGCCGACCGCCTTGAGGATCTCCGGCGTGAAGCGGGCCAGCAGAGGCGACGACAACCCGACGAGCAGGAAGACCGTCGCGACTACCGGGAGTCGCGTGGTGCGCCATTGCTCCAGGAGCTCCTTGCGCAGGAGGGCGCCAAACCCGCTCATCGAGGGCCCACCTCCCGCGGCCGGACGAAGCCTCGTCCGTCGAGCTCCGCCGTCGGCGCCGGCCCGACCAGTTCGAGGAACACGTCCTCGAGCGTTGGGCGTGCGCGCTCGAAGGATTCGAGGACCACGCCGGCCGCCACCACCAGTGGCAACAAGCCGGCCGCCGCCGCATCGGCGTCGGAGACCGTGACCCGGACGAGCCCACGGTCGGCGGCGACGTCGGTCGACCAGGTCGCCGCCCGCAGGCGTTCGACGAGTGTCGCGACCGCCTCGTCCTGCCCCGACGCAGGGACGAGCCGAAAGATCGGTCGCGCGTGCGCGGCCAGCAGCTCCTCGAGTGGCCCTTCGGTCACGCGCCGGCCTCGATCGAGGATCGCGACACGGTCGCAGATCCGCTCGACGTCGGAGAGGACGTGCGTCGAGAAGACGACCGTCGCCTCGCCGCGCAGGCCGGCGATCAGCTCGAGCAGGTCACGGCGCCCTTCCGGGTCGAGCGAGCTGACCGGCTCGTCGAGGAACAGGATGTCCGGCCCGTGGAGCAGTGCCTGCGCGATCCCCAGCCGCTGGCGCATCCCGCCCGAGTACCCGCCGATCCGGCGATCCGCCGCGGCCACGAGGCCCGTTCGAATGAGCATCTCGCCGACGCGCGTACGCAGCTCCGACCCCGCCAGACCGTGCAGGCGGCCGACGAGCTCGAGCAGCTCGCGTCCCTTCATCCAGCTGTAGAAGCGTGGATCCTGGTCGAGATAGCCGACCCGGCGGTGGAGCCTCGGCTCATCGAGCGCGACCTCCACGCCGGCCACCGACGCACTGCCTGCTGTCGGTCGCGCGAGCCCGGTCAGGATCCGGATCGTCGTCGTCTTGCCGGCCCCGTTCGGGCCGAGCAGGCCGAACACCGACCCTCGTGGCACTCTCAGGTCGAGCCCATCGAGCGCGAGGATGGCCCCGAAACGCTTCGACAGGCCGCGCGCCTCGATTGCCGGGCCGGCTGGTGCCGTGGTCGTGACGGAGCCCGTCAGCGCCGCCGTCACGCTTCTTCCCGCCCGGCGACGAAATAGACGATCGGGCCGATGACGTTGACGAAGACGATCACGAGCGCCCAGACGAGCTTGCTGCCGCCCCGGACGTGCCGCTCGCTGCGCTCGAGGTCGACCAGGGCCGCGATCATCAGGCCAAGCTGAATGATGATGATCGGGGCGAGCAGCGCGATGATCTGCTCGGTCTTCAGCTCGGCCATTCGGGGCAGGGTACGCCGAGCATGGCGTTGTCGGAAGGTCCGTCCGGCCCGAACGTCACGGGCCGGGCCGCCCGTCAACGGGCGCCGAGACCCGTGCGATGGTGCACGCGTCGCGGTCGGGCGGCGCGAGCGGCCCTGCTAGACTCGGCCGCGCCCCAACACCGGGCGAACCCGTCGAATCAAGCCTCCGGAGGATCCCGATGACCGACGACCGCGAGCGCTGGGCGCTGATCCTGGGCGGATCGTCCGGGATGGGCCAGGCAACCGCGATCACGCTCGCGAAGGCCGGCTACAACATCTGCGGCATCCACCTCGACTTTCGCGCGGCGCTCGCCCACGTCGACGAGGTCAAGGCCGAGATCGAGGCAGCCGGGGTCGAGGCGCTCTACATCAACATGAACGCCGCCGACGACGAGAAACGCGCGTCCGCCCTGGCCACGCTT
>JBGPVC010000140.1:0-7345 GCA_041491485.1 Candidatus Limnocylindria bacterium | reverse complement strand
TCCGGGTGGGGCGCGGCGGGATCGAGACCGCGTTGGGGTCTGTTCGTGGCTGTCGGATTGTACCGTCGCTCACGTTCGAGCCTCGGTTGCGCCTCGGTTGCGACCGGCGCTTCGCGGCGCCGGACCACCGCTCCCCCGCCCACGGCGATCAGTGCGGCGCGGGACTCCGCTCGACGCTGCTCGCCCAGGTCGCGATCTCGGCGCGCCGCGAGGCCCCCAGCTTGGCCAGGATGTGCTCCACGTGGCTGCTCGCCGTCTTCGGCGCGATGCCCAGCGATTCGGCGATCTCGGCGTTCGTTCGGCCCTCGGACACGAGCCTGGCGACGGCAAACTCGCGCACGGTGAGCGGACGCCACGGCTCGTCGACGGCGACACGGCCGCGCGCCATCCGCGCGAGTGCGTCGGCCCGGTCGGCGAGGGGCCGTGCCTCGAGGCGGGACGCGAGCGACCGAACCTCCACGACCAGCGGCAGGGCGTCGGCGAAGCGGTTCGAGCGGATCAGGCACGCGGCGAGATCCAGACGCGCCCACGCCGCCTCCCAGGTCCGGCCCTTGGCGTCCCAGCCGCGAACGGCCGCCTCGAGCGCCGCTCGAGCGACCCCGGTGGCGCCGTCCGCGAGCGCGACGAGTCCACGTCCGTGCTCGAGAGCAGCCCCCGCCACCGACGGGATTCCGCGCAGCTCGGCATCACAGGTCGCAAGCCACGTCACCGCGGCCGCCGGCCGGCCGGCGGCCTGTTCGGCGCGAACGCCGGTCACCACGAACGGGACCAGACCGATTCGCTCGCCGAGCGCCGTCGCCCGGACCAGCGCGTCGCGGCACAGGCCCGCCGCTCGTACCGGATCGCCGTCGAGCAGCGCGGCCTCGGCCAGCCCCCAGAGCGGCGGCAGGATGAAGTCGATGACCTCGCTGCCTTCACCGAACCGCAGGGCCTCCCCGAGCTCCTCGGTTGCGGCCGCGGTGTCTCCCCGTCCGAGCGCCACGTACCCGAGCGCCCAACGAGCCATTCCCGCGGCTCGGCGGCACCCGTGATCCGCAACAGCCTGCCTCGCCCGAGTTGCGGATTCCGTCCAATCGGCGCTGGCCCACGCAACGATCGCCGAGGTTGCGCTCATCACGTGCGCGCAATGTGACTGCTCGATCGAGTCGGCGTAGCGAAGACCCTCGTTGATCCAGCGCGTGGCTTCCGAGTACTCCATCGCGGCCACGGCCATGGTCGAGGCGTCCCGGAAGGCGGACACCCCGGTGCTCTCCCGACCGGCCCGCTCGGCGCCCAGGGCCGCATCGCCAACGCGATCCAGGCCGCCGCGGACATCGCCCTCGGCGAAGTCCGCCCGGCCGGACTTCCAATCGGCGACGGAGACATAGTCGTCGTCACCGAGGCGCTGTCCGAGCTCCCGCGTGGTCGCGAGGGCCGCCCGCGCCGCCGTGAAGTCCCGGGCGTCCGTGTAGGCGATGGCGGAATAGATCGCCAGCTCGGCGCGAACGCGATCGGTATCGGGCCCCTCCGGCAGCGTCTCCAATTCGGCCTTCAGGCCGGCCACGAGGGCGAGGCGTTCCGATACCGGACGTCCGTTTCTGGACATCGGGGAGCTGAGCGCCGTCAACGCCCCGATCGCCAGGACCGGCTCACCGGCGGCGCGGAACGCGGCCGCCGCTTCGGTCGCCGCCTGCTCGGCGATCGCGTTCTCTTCGATTGCCTCGGCTTCGACGCCGTACGCCTGCAGGATCGTGGCGCGCTCGCTCGGACCCAGGTCGTCCGGCAGGTTCGTCACGGCGCGGCGATACAGCTCGAAGGCCTCCCGATGGGCGGACAGCCTGGCCGCTTCCCGCGCCCCGGCCAGCGCGGTTTCGAATGCCCGCCGGCGCAATCCGGCACGTTCGTAGTGCAGCGACGAATGAACGTCCGACTGGCCCTCGAGATCCGCTCCGAATTCGCCGGCGCGAGCGTGGAACCGCCGGCGATCGGCGACCGGGACGCTTCGATAGATGGCGTCGCGCAGGAGCTGATGGCGGAAGTCGATCAATCCACGCGCTCCGGGCGGGTCGAGGACGAAGTTGTCGATGAGCTCCTGGAGCGGCGCCTCGATCGTCTCGGGCGAGACGTCCAGGACGCCGGCAAGGACCTCCGGGACGAAGCAGCGCCCGATGATCGCGCCGGCCCGGGCGACGGCCTGCGCCTCCGGCGACCGGTGCGACAGCCGGGCGAGGACGGCATCCTCGATCGTGTCGGGCACCGTCGCTTCGCGGATCGCGAAGCCATTCGCCGTCGCATCGGCGTCCAGCGCGCCGAGCAGCTCTTCGATGTGCAGCGGGATCCCGTCGGTCCGCTCGTAGACCGCATCCACCACCCCACGGGGGGCCGGCAGGCCGGTGTCCAGGACCAGTGTGGTCACGAGCGCCGTATCGGATTTGGTCAACGGCGCGAGCCTGACCTCCTCGGCGATCCGCTGGGTCAACAAGCGCGAGCGCCAATCGCGGAGGCTCGTCCCGGGTGGCGCCTCATCGGTGCGGTAGCCGCTGCACAGCAGGAGCTGTCGGTCACGCGAGCGGCGCGCCAGCTCGCCGATGAGCTCCAGACTCAGATCGTCCGCCCACTGCAGGTCATCGAAGCCCAGGAGCGTCGGGCGGGTGATGCTGGCCAGGATCCCGTCGACGACGTCCATGACCAGCTGCCGACGACGGACGTGCTCGGCTTCCACCGTCGTCTCGCGCAGCCCCAGGAGCTCGCGTCCGAGATCCGCGAACGGCGGCTGGCGGAGCATGTTGCGCGCGAGATCGAGAATCGAGGCGGCCGGCACATCGCTGTCCTGCGGCGCGACGAACCCCCACGCACTGACGAATCCCCGTTCCCGGGCCTTCTGGTCGATCGCGTCCAGGAACCGGGTCTTCCCGATGCCCGCCTCTCCGGCAACGAGGAGGAACTGGCCCCGACCCGCGACGACGTCATCGATGCGCCGGTCGGCGAGCTCGAGAAGCTCGTCGCGACCGATCAGGAGTGGGCAGCGAACCTTGCGACGTGGGACGTCCATCGTGGCTGCAGTGTAGAACGGCATCCGAGGCGGTCATCGGTCGTTCGACCGATGGAGTCCCCAGTGTGGTCAGGCCGGCAGCGAGGCCAGGAGACGCAGGAGCGGCACGCCCAGCGCCAGTGTCTCGGCCAGCCTGTCGGGCAATGCCGGCGAGGCGGCGTCCGCATCGGACAGCTGCCGCATGAACACGACACCCTTGAGCTTGAGCAGCTCCGCGTCCGGGTGATCGGCCCGGTACCCCTGCGGCACCCGCGTCAAGGTCTCGCCGGAGACGTGTCCGAAGGTCCTGACGAAGGTCGGGTCATCGATCACCGCGTGGACGCGCGCGGGATCCGTGTCGACCAGGCGCCGGAAGGCGTTCAGCCTGGCGGGCTCGGGATGCCACATCCCGCCGCCGACGAAGACCTCGCCGGGCGCCAGGTGGAAGTAGCCCCCACCGGCCCCCTCGCCGTCACCGCCCCACGCGAAGCTCGCCCCGACGTTCGTCTTGTACGGGGACTTGTCCTTCGAGAAGCGGACGTCGCGATAGATCCGGAATGGCGACCGGGCGGGATCCGCTCGCAGCGGGATCCCCTTCGCCTCGAACGCCGTTGCGAGCGCGGCGCACAGCGCCTCGAGCGGTTCCTTCAGCAGCCGCTCGTACTCCGCCTTGCGCGGCTGGAACCACGTCCGCTCGTTGTTGGCGGCCAGGTCGGCCAGGAACTGGATGGCTTCGGGTCGGAACCCGCTGAACGTGTCGGCGACAGTCGGCATCGCGAATACCTCGGCTACGCCGCGGATTGTACGTCGGGCATCGGACGACGCCGACCGGGTTGATCCGTCGATCGACCGATGACCGGCGCTCCCCGCGAGTCGAGCCTGAGGCCACGCCCCGATGAGCGGGGCCCCGAGACCACCCCCCAGGAGGATGGCATGGCGAAGTTCATGGACGTCCACTCGGGCTTCTTCGGCGTCAGCGCCGAACAGCTCGCGGCCGCCCACCAGGCAGACCTGGACATCGAAGGCCAGGAAGGCGTGCATTTCGAACGAGCGTGGCTCGACCCGGACGCCGGCAAGGTGTTCTGTCTGGCGACCGGGCCGTCGCGCGAGTCCGTGATGCGCATCCACGAGCGGGCGGGCCACCCGACCGCCGAAGTCTACGAACTCCCGATCGAGGTGTGACGATGAACGATTCAGTGGCACGAAGGCCGGCCCGACGCTGGCCGCTGTTCATGGGTCTGGCGATCCTGGCCCTCACGCTCTTCGCCATCCCCGTGGCGGCCAAGTCCGACGGGCAGTCGGACGTGGCGGCGGCCAGGATGGCGACGGCGAGCTTCCACGACCTGGACACGGCGAATGCAGCCGGGTACACGGTGCGGGTCGTCGATGTCAATGGGATCACCTGCATCGACAACCCCGGGACCGGCGCCATGGGCGTCCACTACCTCAACCCGGGCCTGGTCCCCGAGTTGTTCGATCCGACCGCCGCCGCGACGGTCGACGCCTCGACGCCGGAGCTCCTGGTCTTCGCGCCGGGCCCGAGCGGCACCCAGCGACTGGTCGCGCTCGAGTACCTGACCATCAAGGCCACCTGGGACGCGCAACACTCCGGTCCGCCATCCCTCTTCGGCCAGCCGTTCAACGAGACAGCCGCAGGCAACAGGTTCGGCCTGCCGGCCTTCTACAGCCTGCACGCCTGGATCTGGGACCCGAACCCGACCGACCTGTTCGCTCCGTGGAACCCGCGGGTGAGCTGCCCCTAGCACCGCCACGCGAACCGTACCCGAACGCGGGGGCCTCGCCGGCCCCCGCGTTCTCCTTGTGCCTCAAGGCGTCCGGCCCGAGGCGCTGGCTTCTGCGAAATCGGGCGCCGCCGGCGGCAGGACGGGTACCATCCGCGGGATACCTTCACGGACCCCGACGGAGGCCGATCGGCATGATCCTTCCCGACGACGAGCGCGTCATCGATCCCTCGGCGCCGCAATACAACGCCACCCTCGTCCGGCGCGTCGACATCAGGGACGACCTCGCCTACTTCTGGGTCAGGTACGACGACGAACCGGTCCCCTTCGAGTCCGGCCAGTACATGACGACGGGCGTCATCGCCGACGGGAAGCTGTGGCAGCGGCCCTACTCCGTGGCCTCCGCCCCGCGCGTGGCCGGCACCGAGGGCTACGAGCTCTACGTCCGCCTGGTGCCGATCATCCGGTTCACCACGCTCCTGTGGCGGCTATCGGTCGGACATCGGATGCGAATGATCGGGCCGAAGGGGAAGTTCCTGCTCGAACCGAACGACCGGCGCACCCACCTCTTCATCTCGACCGGCACCGGGATCGCGCCGTTCATGTCGATGATCCGCGAGACGCTCGCGGCGGGCCGGCCGCGCAAGACCGTGGTCCTCCACGGCTGCTCCTACGTCGAGGAGCTGGGATACCGGGAGGAGCTCGAGGACCTGCAGCGAGATCATGCCTACCCCCTCACGTATGTCCCGACCGTCAGCCGTCCGAACGATCCGCGCAACGCCGGCTGGACCGGTCGGACCGGGCGCGCGGAGCACGTCGTCCACGACGTCTGCCGCGACCTCCACCTGCGGCCCGACCAGACCGTCGTCTACATCTGTGGCAACCCGGACATGATCCTCAACGCCGAGTCGGTCCTGATGGAGAACGGCTTCCCGGAGTTCCACGTCAAGAAGGAGCTCTACTGGCCCAAGGGCAAGGTCGCGCCGGTCGGCGCCGGTTGAGCCGGGTCCGGCGGTTGCGCAACCAGGCATTGGCTGGACGGATCGGTCCCAGGCGGGTCGGGCGAGGTCCCAGTCCTCACGTGACATTCGGCCCGCGTGCAACGGGCCGCCTGACGCATGGGTGGGCCAGGGCCGCCAAGTAGCATTGACGCACGATGCATCCGATCCTCTCCACCGACCAACTCTCACCCAATGTCACCCGGCTGGTCATCGAGGCGCCTCGCATCGCCCAGATCCGCCAGCCCGGTCAGTTCGTCATCGTCCGGCTCGGGCCGGGCGCCGAGCGCATTCCCCTGACGATCGCCGACGCCGATCCGGTGGCCGGCACGATCACGCTGATCATCCAGTCGGTCGGCAAGAGCACGTCCGATCTCGTCGACCTGCGACCCGGTGACGCGATCACCGACGTCGCCGGGCCACTCGGCCGGCCGACGGACCTGATCGAGCGCGGGCATGCGGTCTGTGTCGGCGGCGGCGTGGGCACGGCCGTCATCCTGCCGATCGCCCAGGAGCTCAACCGGCGCGGCGTCCGTGTCACCAGCGTCATCGGTGGCCGATCGCGCGAGTGGGTCATCCTCGAGGGGGAGCTCGCCGCAGCCGGCGAGGTCGTGACCTGCACCGACGACGGCAGCTACGGCCGCCCGGGCTTCGTCACCCAGGCGCTGGAGGACGTCCTCAAGGCCGGCGGCGTGGACGCCGTCTACGCGGTGGGTCCGGTCCCGATGATGCGGGCCGTCGCCGAGCTGACGCGCCCGTTCGCCGTCCCGACCCTCGTCTCGCTCAACGCGATCATGGTCGACGGGACCGGGATGTGCGGCGGTTGCCGCGTCTCGATCGACGGCAAGACCCGCTACGCCTGCGTCGACGGCCCGGAGTTCGACGCCCATGCGGTCGACTTCCGCGAGCTGTCGGACCGGCTGACGACCTACCGCATGTTCGAGCAGGAGGCGCTCGAGCGGCGCGAGGCGTGCCGCGTTCCCGGGCTGGCCGCCGCGCTCATCCGCGCGGAAGAGGCCGTCGCTGAGGGAGCGGCAGGATGACTGACGAATCCACGCCGATGGGCGCGTCCACGCTCAGCAAGAAGGAGCGGATGGCGATCCTGCGCCACGGCATGCCCGAGCAGGATGCCGAGGGCCGTTCGCACAACTTCGGCGAGGTCAACCTCGGCTACGTGCTCGAGATCGCCCGGCAGGAAGCCGAGCGCTGCCTGCAGTGCCCCAAGGAGTACTGCATCGACGGCTGCCCGGTCGCCGTCAACATCCCGCGGTTCATCTCGTTCCTGCGCGACGGCGACGTCCGCTCGGCGGCCGAGTCGCTGCTCATCGACAACGCCCTGCCGTGCGTGACCGGGCGGGTCTGCCCGCAGGAAACGCAGTGCGAGCTGGTCTGCCTGCGAGCCAAGACCGGCAAACCGGTCGCCATCGGGTATCTCGAGCGCTTCGTCGCCGACTGGGCGCAGCACCACACCGAGCAGCTCGGCCACCCCAGGCCGACGCAGACCGGCAAGCGGGTCGCGATCGTCGGCTCTGGCCCAGCGGGGCTCACCGCGGCCGGCGAGCTCGCCAGGGCCGGTCATGACGTCACGGTCTACG
>JBGPVC010000139.1:0-7364 GCA_041491485.1 Candidatus Limnocylindria bacterium | reverse complement strand
CGCGAGCCCATGCATCGATCTCGGGCCAGTCCCGAAAATCACCAAGGGGCATCTCCGCTTTGATCACGGCCGGCAGGTGCGACGCGAATCGCTCGGCGATCCCGATCGGCTTGCGATCCACCTCGAAGGCGCCAAAGAAGATGTGATGGTCACGAGCGCCGAGGGCCGGCGCGAATTCGATGATCTCCTTGGGTACGGCCGCGATCCGCTGATCCTGACCGTGGGCATCGGTCGGTCCGCCGACCGGGCCGCTGCTGAAGAGCCAGACCGGCTTGTCGCGCAGCAACCGGCGATTGCGGCGCACCAGGTTCGCGGCATCGCCGAGCCAATGGGCCATGTAGGCGGCACTGCCGATCACGAACGCGTCGTATCCGTCCAGGGTCCCGATCGAAGCCGCCGGTCGTGCATCCGCAACAAGTCCTTCGCTCCGGAGCGTCTCGGCGATCCGCTCCGCGATCCCCTGGGTCGCGCCATGTCGGCTGGCATAGGCGACGAGGACACGCATGTCGAGACTCCTTTTCGTCAGCTGACGATCGTAGGCGCCATCGGTGACGGCGGCTCCGACCGGAACCATGACCCGGGTGGGTCCATCCCGATCCTGGGCCGAGGTTGGCGGGTCTGGGAAGGGCCGTCCGTCACAGCCCGCGGGACTGCCCAGCAGCGCGACACGATCGCGGTGGGAATCGGTCCGAGCGGCACTGGTGCGGGAGCGCTTCCGGTCGGACCATTCGCCGTGCGATCGAGCATCCCCGAGGCAGCGGTGGTGGCCATGCGGGTGGCCCAGAAGGAGACGCGGAGTGAACGTTCTCGTCGTGTATGGCAGCCAGTTCGGTAACACCGAACGCATCGCCAGGACGATCGGCGCCGCGCTCGAGCCTCGCCACAGCGTGGAGGTTGTGGGCGCCCGCGATGCGCGTGCCCTCGGCAGCACCCCGCTGGATCTCCTGATCGTCGGCGCCCCGACCCAGATGTTCGGGCGGCGGCTGATCGTTCGGTCGTTCCTCGACGGACTCAAGCGTCAGGGCTTCGGCAACGTCGCGGCCGCCGCGTTCGACACGCGCATGGGTACCCCCACCGAGAAGAACGCCGCCGCCTCGGAGACCATCGGGACGCGCCTCCAGGCCGCCGGCTGCCGGCTGGTCGCCCCTCCGGAGAGCTTCCTCGTAGCCGGATTCACGGGCCCGCTCGTGGCTGGCGAGGAGGAACGCGCCAAGCGCTGGGCCCTGACCCTCGTCGAGCAGGTCGCCGTCGAAGTCGTCTGACGTGATCGGGAGAGCGCAGCCGCCTGGGCCGCGGGGATCGCGCACGACCTGGCGCGCGCCGGCGTCGGCAGTCGTGCCTGAGCCGAACGAGGGCGTCGGTCGTGTCTGACCAGATGCTCAGGCTCGTCATCGGGGGTGTGCTCCTGGTGCATGGGCTCGGTCACGGCGGAGCGCTGGGGGCACTGCTCTGGATCCGGTTCCGTCCGCGCGCGAGCACGGGCGACTGGGCTGCCGCCCGAACCTGGTTGATGCCCTCCATGCCCGCCGAGACCGCCGCCACGCTCGCCAGCGTGTTCTGGATCGCCGCCCTGGTCGGGTTCGTGATCGCCGCGCTCTCCTTCTGGGGCGTGGTCCTGCCGACCGACGTGTGGCGGTCCGTCGCGCTGGGATCCGCCGTCGTCTCGATGATCGGAATCGTGCTGTTCTTCGGCACGTGGCCCGCGTTCAATACGGTGGCCGCGCTGGCGGTGAACGTCGCGGTGCTGGTCGCGGTCTGGCTGCGCTGGCCGCCGCAATCGGTGTTCGGAGGCTGAACGGCAGGCCATCGGACCGCCGACTGACACGCCGAACGGTCGCGGGTTCGACCTGCGCGGCGACGATGTCCGCTGGCGATGCGGACCCCGTGCGGACCTCGAGCGGAATCGCGGCGCCGGCCAGGCCGTAGCGTAGAAACAGGTGGTTGCCGGCTCGCATGACCGAGTTGAGCGTCGCCCACGGCGCCGAGCCGGCCTCGTACCCGAGCCCCTCGACGAGCGCGAGGCGCGGCAAGCCGGCAGCCCGGCCGGCAATCTGTGGCGCGACGGTCAGGAAGAGCTCGTCGACCAGGCCGGCGCCGATCAGGCCGCCGAACAGCGTGGGGCCGCCTTCGCACACCACCAGGTCGAAGTGGCGGTCGCCGAGCAGCGAGCGAAGGGCGTGCACGTCGATCTGCCCTTCCCTGTCGTCGACAGCCATCACCTCGACGGTCGGCGGCAACGCGATCGATCCGAGATGACGCGAACCCGCGCTCGTCGTTACGACCAGGACCGGCACGTCCGGCCGGCGCAGGCCCGGATGCTCCGGGTCGATCCTCCCGCTCGCGGTGACCACGACCGTGGTCGGCTGCGACGCCGCGAGGCCCAGCTGTGCGCGCCAGGTCGCAAAGGCTGCGCTCGACGGCGGGTGGACGTGATCGGGCGTCCACACGTGGCGGGCTCCGGAGCGAACGGTCCCGGCGCCGACGAGGACAGCATCGGCGGTCGCCCGGAGGAGGCCCATGAGAAAGCGGTCGGGGGTGAATCCTCCACTGACCTCCCGACCCCCGGTCTGGCCCATCGTGTCGAACGCCACGAC
Organism: Candidatus Limnocylindria bacterium; assembly: GCA_041491485.1. Lineage (GTDB taxonomy): Bacteria > Chloroflexota > Limnocylindria > Limnocylindrales > CSP1-4 > SPCO01. The sequence goes on along the minus strand of JBGPVC010000139.1, from coordinate 4,770 downwards.
GCCGTCGAGCGTCGTGACGAAGTTCGCGACGACCGTCGGTCCAGCGGATCGCAGTCCGATGGTCAGGTCGGAGCCATACCTCCGCGCGAGCGGTGGAGGGAGCGTGCCGCCACGCACCGGCCGCGGCCTGGGCTGGGCAGCGTCGCCGAGCGGCTCGATCCGCCACGCGTCCGCGACCGATTGCTCGAGCGAGGTGCTCGCCGCGATCATCGCGAGCGCCCGATGCCGCTGATGTCGCGGAACTCCTGCCGAAGCGCGGCCTGCTCGACGTAGGTCCCTCGATAGGCCGTCGTCCGTGTCATCGGATCGTGCTCGCGGACCCCGCGCATCTGGGTGCACAGGTGATGGGCCTCGAGGTAGACGGCCACCCCGTGCGGGCGGAGCATGGAGGTGAGCCCGTCGGCAATGTCATGGGTCATCCGTTCCTGGACCCCGAATCGCCTGGTGACCACGCGAACGAGCCGGGTCAGCTTGCTGATCCCGATGATCTGGTCGTGCGCCACGTATCCCACGTACGCCCGGCCGAAGAACGGCAGGACATGGTGTTCGCACAGGGCGAAGAACGGAATGGGTCCCTCGACGACCTGGGCCAGGTCGCAGTTGGCGCCTCCTCGACATTCGGTCGGAAAGGCCGTCAGGAGCTTCGGATCCCCGTCGTACCCGTCGGTGGCATCGAACAAGGCGCGGACAAAGCGCCGCGGCGTGTCGCCGGTGCCCGGCGCGGACAGGTCCATGCCGAACGAGGTGAGCATCTCGGCGGCATACCGCTCGAAGCGAATCCAGTCGCCGTCGGTGACCTGTCGTGGGCGAGGAAGCATGCCCTCGTCGCTGTGGGTTTCGAGTGCGCCAAAGGCGATGGCGTGGGTGTCGAGTGCGGCCGCGGACGTCAAGTGAGACTCCTTGCTGGGTTGCGTTGGGTGGGTCGATCAGGTAGTGATTGGGAGCGGGCCGGACAGGACGGCCAGACCGGCCACGAGCAGGACGGCGCCGGCGACCGGTGCCGCACGCTGCCCGTGGCGGCCGTTTGCCTCGTAGGCCATGAGCGCCGTGAGGGCTGCCATCCACCACAGGTTGGCGAAGCCCTGGGCGAACATCAGGAGCATCAGGGCCCACGAGCTGCCGAGACAGTCGAGGCCATGGTCCAGGCCCAGGCGGAACCCGCCGCGTGCCGATGGCACGTGCTCCGGCAGCAGGCCGGCTGGCAGGCGGCACGCCTCCAGGCTTCGTTGCTTGCGCGGCGCGAACTGGTAGACCCCGGCGAGCGCCAGCACCCCCGCTTCGATCAGCCACGGCCGGCCCGCCAACCAGGGCGACGCGTCGACGACGTGATGGAGACCGAGGTCGCCGAAGAACGCCACGAGGCCGAATGTCGTCCAGGCAAGGACATAGCCGCCCATGAACGCCGTGGCGGCGAGCCGCGGTCGGGGCGCACCCCCCATCCCCCTCCAGGCCATGCGGATCGTGGGCAGGCTCGCCGGCAACATCATCGCGACGACCATGACCTGCCAGCCGAGCAGGAAGAGCGGCACGCCAACCCAGAGGGCCGGACCCTTCTCGATCAGGGCGTGGTGATGCAGGGCGGCCGCGTTCCCCGTCAGCTGGGCGACGATGGCAACCAGCCAGGCGCCGACGATCGCCGTCGATACCAGCGGCAAGCGCCAGGCTGTGGCGGCAGCGGGCAGATCGAGTCTCGGCGCGGCCGTGCCCCCGTGAACGCCTGCGACCTGGGGCATCGTCTTGACCCGAGCCTAGACGAAGTCGAGGCTGCAGCCGAACGGGCGCGTGGTGGTGACCCGCACGTCCCGCCCGGCGAGGATGTCCTCGAGCGCGTTCCGAAGATCGTGGCTCGTGACATTGGCTGTGATCCTCGAGTTGTCGAATCGTCCCTGGTAGCGGAGTCGCCGCTCGCGGTCGAGGACGAAGACATGGAACGTGCACGTCGCGCCGAACGCCTTCGCGGCTCGCTGGCCGTCGTCGACGAGATACGGAAACGTGTAGCGATCGTCCGCGGCGCGGTCGAGCATCCGGGGGAAGCTCTCGTCCGGGTACAGGTGCGGGTCATTCGCGTTGAGGGCCACGAGCTGGACGCCCCTGACGCCGTAGTCGCGCTGAAGGGCGTTCATTCGTTCGCCATAGGCCTTGGCCGTTGGACAGCGATTGGATGAGAACACCAGCACCAGCACGCCACGGTCATCGAAGCTCGAGAAGCCGTGACGTTGTCCGTCCACGCCGAGCAGCCCCTCGAACGCGGGCCCCGTCGCCCCGATCGGGAGGGTCGCCGGCTCGGGCGACACCTCCGCCAGGTCCAGGGTGGTCATGCAGGCGCGCCGACCGCCGCAAAGCGATCGGGGAACTGGGCAACGATCCCGTCATGGAGCGCGTCGGCGAGCACCATGATCTCGGTGAAGATGTCATCGAACGCCTTGACGTCGGCGGCCCAGTCGGCGGTCAGGCGGGCCACCGCCTCGTCCTTCGTCAGCTTGAGATGCAGCGCGAGCAGGTCCAGGACGTCCTTCTCCGGCCAATTCGGGTTGGCACCGGCCAGGAAGGCGGCGATCTCGCCGATGTTCGCGGTCCAGCGCGCGTCGTGTGTCGCGAAGGCCGTCTGGTCGCCCGACTTGGCAGCGGCCACGAGGTCGACCGCGATCATGATGTGCTGCTTGAGAAGGTCGGTCAGCTTGTCGCCTGCCGCTGGCCCGTAGTAGCCGGCGATCGCGGCGCCGATGTCCTCCTGGTTCCTGAGCAGCCGTCCGGCGGCCGCATCGGCGTCGGGCGTCCCGGCCACCGCAGCGACGATGTACTCCCGCGTCCAGATCACGTGATCGGACCATAGCTTGCGGAGCGCGAGTCGGACCGGTTCCCTCGACGTTGCCATGACACCTCTCCTTCGACCTGTCGGTCGTTTCTATTAGGAACGCTCACTATCGTTACAGAGGCCTGCCGCGATGTCAAGTGTATTCATAACGCTACTTTGTGTTAGAGTCCGTCGATGACCAGGGATCCGGACCGCTTCGACCCGATTGAGGCAGTCGCGCTCCTCGAGGAGCCGACGCGCAAGCGCCTCTATGACGTGGTCGTTGGCAGTCGTCAGGCGGTGGGTCGCGACGAGGCCGCCGAGTCGCTGCGCATCAGTCGGGAGCTCGCGGCATTTCATCTCGACCGGCTCGTCGAGGCCGGCCTGCTCGAGACGGAGTTTCGACGGCGCGGCGGTCGTTCGGGCCCGGGCGCTGGCCGGCCCGCCAAGCTCTACCGCCGAGCGGCCCGCGAGGTGGCCGTCTCCTTGCCGCCCCGCTCGTACGACGTCGCCGCGGAGGTGATGGCGACCGCGTTCGACCGGCTGGCCGGGACACCGGCGGTCGACGCCCTGACCAGCGTGGCCCGCGAACGAGGTGCCGCGGCCGGCCGTATCGCGCGAAGAAAGGCCGGCCCCCGACACGGTCGCCACCGCCTGCGAGCGGGACTGATGGAGGTCCTGCAGCGTGCGGGCTACGAGCCCGACGTCGATGTCGCGAATGGCACCGTCACGCTTCGGAACTGCCCATTCGATGCGCTGGTCGCCGGTCATCGCCAGCTGACGTGCGGCATGAACCTCGCCTGGGCGCAGGGGGTCGTCGAGGGGCTCGGTGATTCGACCGCGACCCTGGAGCTCGCTCCCGAGCCCGGCCGATGCTGCGTCCTGGTGCACGACGTTCCGCACACCAGTTCACCGAGCAGACAGGAAGAACCGAAGACGACCCTGATCTGAGCGTCCAGTCGTCGCGACCGGGTGACGATCGCGACTTGTGACACTTGTCACACGCAACAGGCGCTACGGCACTGTCAGGGGATCACACCGGCGCGGTGTACTTCCCCCGATCCGCAGAGATCGCGCCAGGGACGTGCTATGCACGCCTGCGAGGTGGCTCGTCCAGCGGATCCGCAGCCCCGCAATCGTTCGCACGCCAGCCGCGGGCATGCTTGCCCGGGCAAGTGGGTCCGCCGGCTATTGCCGCACGCCCGGACCACTCAGGGGGTGCGGACGTGAGCGATCGGAGGGCTCGCCATGGAATCGGTGATTCGCGCCGAGACGCTCACCAAGTACTACGGATCGCACCGTGGGATCGTCGACATCGACCTCGAGGTGCAACGGGGCGAGATCTTCGGCTTCCTCGGCCCCAATGGTGCCGGCAAGACGACGACGATCCGCATCCTCCTCGACCTCATCCGCCCGACGAGCGGTCGCGCGTTCGTCTTCGGTGTCGAGACGAGCGCCGATCCACCCGCCATCCATCGCCGGGTCGGCTACCTGCCCGGCGAGTTCGCGCTGTTCGACCGGCTGACGGGCGGGCAGACGATCGAATACTTCGCCAACCTCCGCGGCGGCGTCGACCCGCTCTACCAGGCCGACCTGATCGCGCGCTTCGATCTCGATCCCTCCAGGCGGTTCAGGGAGTACTCGCGCGGCAACAAGCAGAAGGTCGGGCTGGTGATCGCGCTCCAGCACCAGCCCGAGCTCCTCGTGCTCGACGAACCCACTGCCGGCCTTGACCCACTGGTCCAGCAGACCTTCTTCCAGCTCCTTCGCGAGACGGTCGCCGAGGGGCGCACGGCCTTCCTCTCCTCGCACATCCTCGGCGAGGTCGAGAAGACGTGCGACCGGGTGGCCATCATCCGCGAGGGACGGCTGGTCATGGTCGACCGGGTCGAGGCCCTTCGCGATCTGTCTCACCACCAGGTCGAGCTGCGATTCGCGGACGCGGTTCCGGCCATCGACTTCCGTGGCCTCCCGGG
>JBGPVC010000138.1:0-7421 GCA_041491485.1 Candidatus Limnocylindria bacterium | reverse complement strand
GGTGGATCCGGCAGGCCATCACCCGCGCCATCGCCGACCAGGCCCGCACCATCCGGATCCCGGTCCACATGGTGGAGACCATCAACCGCCTGATCCGCGTCTCGCGCGGGCTGCTCCAGGAGCTGGGCCGCGAGCCGACCGTCGAGGAGATTGCCGAGGCGATGTCCAAGGGCCAGGAGGTCCAGGTCACCCCGGAGAAGGTCCGCGAGATCATCAAGGTCTCGCAGGAGCCGGTTTCGCTGGAGACCCCGATCGGCGAGGAGGAGGATTCGCACCTCGGTGACTTCATCGAGGATCGCGGCGCCCTGGCTCCGGCCGAGGCGGCGTCGCACCAGCTCCTCAAGGAGCAGGTCGAGGCCGTCCTGGACTCGCTGACCGGCCGCGAACGGCGCGTGCTCCAGCTGCGCTTTGGCCTGGAAGACGGTCGTGCCCGGACCCTCGAGGAAGTGGGCAAGGAGTTCAACGTCACCCGCGAGCGGATTCGCCAGATCGAGGCCAAGGCGCTCCGCAAGCTCCGCCACCCGTCCCGCAGCCGCAAGCTCAAGGACTACCTGGAGTAGTCCGGAGCTGGGGCGGGCCAGCCGGCTTGAGCGGTCGAGGCTCGAGTTGTTGCCACGGCGGCAACAACGGCTCCTCGTGTTGCCCGTACGGCAACAGTGCTGTCTGAGAACGGTTCTGGCCCACGGCCGGGCTCGTCGCCGGTGACGCGAGAGCGCAGTCGTGCGCGGGCGCGACGACTCAAGAGCCACAGGTTTGCCTGGCGAGCAACGGGTGCTCCGCACTTGCGCGGCACCGGTCGCCGGGCAGCGCCGTTGTTGCTCTGGTCGCAACGCCGACATGCCCAGTTCATCGCGGCGAACGGGCGGGGAGGATGATGCACGCGCTGCCGCCAGGATCGACGCCGGCGCGCAGTAGCTCGAGGGCACGACCGCCGTCGACCGGGAACGCGCTCCGAAGGAGCTCACCAGCTTCTGTGACCATGCGGCGGGTCTGCGCGGTCCTGCGCAAGACCAGCAGGACACCGTCGACGCGCCCATCGCGTCCCTTGAGCTGAAGTCGACGAACCAATGCCTGGACGTCGCGGGGCGCGGTCTCGGCCTCGACGCCGTAGAGCCAGTGTTCGCCTCGAAGCTGAGCGTCCCACGCCCGGAGATCGCCTGAGATCGGGAGCGGGACTTCGATCATCCATCGGATGGAACGGTGGAGACAGCGTCGAAAGTCCGCGAGGAGCGAACCATGCGCGATATCGCGGACAGGATGGCCGGCGGGGTAGGACCGGATCGACAGCTCGAGGCCAACGACCGCATGGAGGCGAGCGAGGTCATACACCGACACTCGCGCGACAAGCCCGCGCTCGATCCGGCTGACCGTTGATGTCGAGAGCCTGGCGGCCTGTCCAGCCGCCGCCGCGCTCAGCCCGCGGTCCATCCTCGCTTGCCTGACTTCCTGGCCGGCTCGCCTGATGAGCTCGGCGGCTCGAGCCGTGCCGAAATCCAGCTGCCTGACCTTCGTTGCCATTCGCGGAGCATCGCGAAGGCTGCGTACCGCGGACTTACCTCGCGATGGGGCGGTCTCGAAGAGCCCACCGTCGTGGCGTGAGGCCGACGGATGCCGACGTCGGTCCGCCATCGGGATCTGCGAGCCGCCGCAGCCGGCCGGTCATCCAGTCGCGGTACCAGGGTGCCCAGGTCCGCGCGCCGGGGCGACCGGGATGGCCGCCTCCGGCTGTCGTTCCATCGTGATAGGCCGCGTAGGACTCGCCGAACGGCGGTTCGGTTGCCGGGCGGGTGGAGGTGAAGTCGCCGGCGTCGTGGAGGTTCGGCAGTTCGTCCTCACCGAGGCCGAGCGCGCGATAGACCGACTCGACCTGGTGCAGCCACTCGTGGACGTAGCCCTGCTCTGGATCGGGGTCGGTCGCGAGGGTCGGCCAGTGATCCGACGGGATCGAGGTGAAGCCGGCCCCGAAGGTGGCGTCCGACGGGCCGACGGTGCAGCCCCAGCCGCACAGCGGCACGTCCGGGCCCGCCCGCCACAGGACCAGGATGCTGTCATATCCATGCTCGGCGGCGAGCTCGAGGAGTTCCTCGCGACAGTCGCGCGGCCCGGCCCACCATCGACCGCCACCGCTCGACGACAGGCTCGCCAGGGGCCGCCGGATCTCGACGATGTCGAGCGGGTGGAGGGTCGCCAGCCCATCACTCCAGGCGTGCACGGTCGACGGCAACCGTTCGAGGACCGCGGTCACGGCCTCGCGCTCGGGGCGGGTCATCACCCGCTGGAGGCGCCGCCGGGCAAGGCCGGAACCATACGACGCGTTCGTGACGAGATAGAGGAGGGCCAGCGCCCGGAAGGCCTGGGGCTCGCGGCGCGGCGATCCGGGCGGGGCTTCATCGGGATCGGGCACAGGCCTCGGGTCCGGGCTCGAGTCCGGGCTCACCGGTTCGGGCGCGGCCGGTGCGGCTGTCGGAGCGCCTCCGGGACGGCGCCCGGCTCGGGGCCGACCGCCACGGGCAGCCCGGCTCGGCTCCAGTCGCTGTACGAACCGGGATAGAGGATCGGGTCCGGCAGGCCCGCGACGCGCAAGGCCAGGCTGTTCAGGCAGGCCGAGACGCCGCTGCCGCATGAGGTGACGACGGGGCCCGCCAAGCCGTCCGCTCCCAGGGCGCGAAACCGATCGGCAAGGCTCGCAGGATCCAGCAGGCGCCCGTCCGGTCCAAGGTTCCCGTCGGTGGGCGCGTTGATGGCAGTCGGAATGTGGCCGGGCAGCGGATCGATGGGCTCGGTTTCGCCTCGATACCGGGGCTCGCCGCGGGCGTCGAGCAGGACGATGCCACCGAGTCGTTCGATCACGCCGGCGCGGTCGATCGTGTTCGTCCAGGCATCGGCGAGTTCGAGACGCACGGCGGGGTAGTCGGGCACCGACGTCGCGACCGGATAGCCGTCGGCGACCCACGCGGAGTAGCCGCCATCGAGCACGGCGGTGCGACCGTGACCGAGGTCGTCGAGCATCCACCACAGCCGGGCGGCGACCCAACCTCCGACGTCGTCGTAGGCGACCACCTGGTGCTCGGAGCCGATCCCGGCAGCCTCGAGTCGTGCACGAAACTCGATTGGGGAGGGGAGCGGGTGACGACCCGGACCCTCGGCCGCGGTCAGGTCTCCGTCCACGTCAAGGAAGACCGCACCCGGGATGTGGCCGGCGTCGTACGCCGCCCGGCCGTCACCCGGGCGCCCGAGGTACCAGCGAACGTCGACCACGCGAATGCGCCCTGGCTCGGATCGCACGAGCGCCGCGAGTTCCTTCGGCGCGACGATCGGTCGCGTGAGCGGTGCAGGCATCAACGCAGGATACCGTCGCCGACATGCGAAGACCCCTGGGCCAATGACCCAGGGGTCTTCGGACTGCCAGGCCGGATGGTCAGTGGCCGAGGAACTCGTTCATCGACTTGACCTGGATGCTGTCCGCGGCATTGCCGAGGTAGCCGAGCCCCCAGTTCTCCTCGATGGTGCGGAGGAGGGAGAAATGGTTGTACGGCTTGTTGCTCGTGTAGTTGCGGACGCCGTGGCGCGCGACCACGATCGCGGGCACCAGGCCGCCCCCATACGTGCACGACGTGGCGGCATTCGGGCAGTCGAGGACGTTGCCGTCCGGAGTGCCGTGCGAGCCGTAGAACACGTAGCCATCGGGGAGCACGGGCGAGTCGCAGCAGCCGTCCGCGGTCTCCCACGAGTCGATGTTCTTGTTGGCGAACACGAAGTCGTTCTCGTCGGTCAGCAGGAAGATCACGCTGTTTCCGGTCCAGGCCTTCGACTTGGTGATCGTGCTGACGGCGGAGGCGACCCACTGATCGGCCGACTTGATCAGCGCGAGGTCCTTCGCGTCCTGGGTTGGTGACGTCGTTCCGAACGGGCACGGCGTTCCGTCGGCACCGCTCGGGTCGACCGCGTTGTTCAGGCCGCCGTGCAGGTCATGGCACTGGTTCGGCGAAATCCAGACGAACGACGGCGCATGGCCCGAGTTGAGGTCCTTGGCCAGGCTCGTGTATGGCTTGATGTTGGCCAGCCGCGCCGGGTTCGAGCGGATGTCCTCGAACAGGACGAACGGGTTGTGCTTGCTCACGTACAGCGGGTTCGCCTCGTCGGGCCAGAAGTCGGCCAGCGGGCTGTTCGCCGGCATCGACTCCATGTAGGCGCCCCAGGTGATGTGCCTGGCCTCGAGCTGGTCGACCAGGTTCAGGTGGTCGAACCGGTTGGCCGGGTTGTCGTTGTTGACGAACCAGTTGCTGCCGCTGATCGCCGCCACGTAGTTGGGCAGCGATGGGTGGGTCACGCCGTAGTACTGCGTCGCGGTGCCGAACTTGTGGGCGAGCGACGTGATGTACGGGGCGGTGAGAACGCCGTTGGCGTCCTTGTTGTCGATGACGTTCGCGGCGCTGTGGTTCTCGAGCATGATCACGAACACGTGGTCGAGACGGGCCTCGCCCGGAGAGGCGGCCTGCGCGATCGCGCTCCCTCCGAGAAGCGACGCGACCAGGGCGCTCCCAGCCAGGAACCGGAGCAAGCGCCAATGCTTGAATGGGAATCGTCGGGTCATTCGATGGGACCTCCTCTGGTCTGGTGGACGTGCTCGACCGGAGCTCATCGTCCGGGCACCCGAGCGGGCGATGAGGCGCCATCCTACGCTTGCCGGCCGGGGTGCGGCAGGGTGGTCCGACGCCCGGAGGCTACCGTTCCCCGGACCCATCGATCTCGCCGCCGGCAGCCGACGATCACCGGCCTCGTGCTATCCTTCGCCCGGCGCTGACACCGGCGCCCACGACGCTCGCGGCTTCGGCATCGCCCGGGCCCCTGCGTCCTTCGCTCCGGCGTAGCTCAGTGGTAGAGCGGGCGGCTGTTAACCGCTTGGTCGTAGGTTCGAGTCCTACCGCCGGAGCCAGATCTCCAGCTGAGCCCGGCGGCTCCCGCCGAGCCGCGCGGCACGCTCCGCGGCGCCTCCTGCGAGCCGACGCCGATCAGCGCCTCGCGATGTCGGCCGGCGCGTCCGCGTCGAGGCCCTCGTGCCGGTAGACCTCCGCCGTGAACTCGTCGAGCAGGGCGCGGCCGCGAGCGAGCACCGCCTCGGCCTCAGTGCGACCCGTGGCTCCGAAGAAGTCTCGTTCGGTCAGGCGCGCGAACCAGCGCCGAAGCTTCTCCCAGTCGGTCTCGCTCTCCTCGAGCTCGGCGAACATGAACCGCTTCTTGCGCGTCTCGCGCCGGATCTCGTCCTCGAAGCGCTCGACGCTCTCGATGATCTCGTCGTACTCGGCGTTCCGGGCGAGGTCGAAGCGACCGACCAGCTCCTCTTCCCAGGCGGCCGAGGGCGACGCGGTCTCGAGGAGGGAGACCTCTCCCCCGCCGGCGCGGATCCGCCCGCCGAGCTGGTCGAGGCCGGCCCGCAGCTCCGGTCGATCGGGCAGCACGGCGACCGCCTGCTGGAGGTAGACCGCCCCGAGCTGCCGGAGCTGCCGCCACACATACGTGCGGCGGCTCGACGAACCGGCCTGGATCCGATAGATCAGGAGCAGCCAGCCCTGCATGGCGCGCCCTGGATCTTCCGCTGTCGTGGTGGCCGTCGTGTGATTCTCCTGTGGCGGCCGAGGCGTCGGCATGCCGGACGCCTCGGCCATGAGACTGGGCTGCGCTGGGCCCATGGTCAAGTGCTGACGTCGCGACGGCGCATGCCCCACACGCCGAGCCCGAGCCCGCCGATCGCGAGGGCCAGGCAGGCCACGATGCCCGCCTCGTCCCAGCGACCGACCATCGGCTCGCCCATGTGTGAGCTGAGCGCGAATTGGCGGACCCAGTCGGGCAGCTTCAGCGCCTGGGCCAGGAAATCGACGAGGAACGTCCCGATCCCGACGACCACGACGGTGGGCGCGGCAAGCGAGGATCGGGTCAGGCCTCCGACCGCCAGTCCGACGCCGGCCATCGCCGCCCCGTAGAGGGCAAGGGCGACCGCGCCAACCATGGGCTGCCAGGGATCGCTGTCGGCGAGGGCGACTCCGATCCCGATCGAGACCGCCAGCAGGGCGATGGTGGTGGCAATCGCCAGCCAGACCCCGATCCCGCTCGCGATCGACCAGCGGTCGCGGGTGAGCGGCGTGCTGAGCAGGAGCTCGAGGCGTCCGCCCGTCTCGTCCGAGGATCGTCCGGCCACGAACGTTGCCGCGGCGAGCGCGGCGAGGATCAGCCCCAGGTCCACGAAGGCCAGCTGCAGGAACCCCGCGGTCGTGGTCATGTCGACGCCGGGGACCATGTTGCGGACGGCCTCCAGGAGGCCGGGCGACCTGGTCAGCTCGTCGGTGAACACCCGGCTAGAGACGGCCATCACGAAGCCGTACAGGCCGAGACCGATCCCCCAGGCGAGCGCCGACGGCAGCTGCTCGCCGTAGGATCGACTGACGGGCCCGCGGATCCCCAGCAATGCGCGCGGGAAGCTGGGCGTGCGGATCGCGCTGGTCACGCCGACGTCCCGTCGTGCAAACGACTCGATGCCGATGGTGAGCAGGCCAATCGAGATGATTAGGACGAGCGCCACGCCGGGCCAGTCCACCTGGCCGGCCAGCGGCAGATGGTCGCGCGTCCACGAGAACCAGGTCAGGTTGGCTGGCACGTCGAACGCGGGCACGAGCGTCCGATAACTGTTGAGCACGTAGCTCGCGACCATGATGGCGCCGGCCAGCCCGGCGGCCGCGCCTCGCCCGATGAGCCCCGCCAGGGCGAATGCGACCGACCCGGCAATGAGGGCCTTCGCCCCGAGTCCGACGGCGAACCCGACTGCCGCGTCGGGTGCGATCTCGTCGCCGGGCAGCTTGGCGAAGCCGGCGCCCGTGATCCAGGTCGCGATCGCGATGAGAACCATCGCGACGACCAGGGCCGTGAGGTGGCCGGCGAGCTTCTCGAGCGCCACCGCGCGCCTGGTCATCGGCGTTGCGAGGGCGAACTCGAGGCTGCCACGGCGCGCCTCGCCGGCAAGCGTGGACGACAGGGCGAGGATCGACCACAGCCCGGCGAGGAGCGCGAAGTACGCTCCGTAGTGCCAGGAGATGAAGCCGCCGAGGGTGTCGACGTTGACCGGGTCGCCGTACAGCCCGCGAAGGACGGGCGGCAGGGTCGCCGAGAGCTTGGCGAGCTCCTGCCGGGTCTCGAGCGTGCCGTAGGTGGACGCCATCGTCGCCCCGCCGGCCAGGATGATCCCGCCCAGCAGCGCGACGATCGTGATCAGGCCCAGTCGCGAGTCGCGGACGGTCTTGCCGAAGACGCTGCCGAGGCCGTACACGCGGCGGAAGAACGGGACGCGCGGTGCGACCGCAGGGAGCGGCCGGCGCTCGATCTCAGCGGTCATGGTTGTTCACCTCGACGGCCTCACGGCCGTACTGGGC
>JBGPVC010000137.1:0-7437 GCA_041491485.1 Candidatus Limnocylindria bacterium | reverse complement strand
TCTTCTTTGGCGCCTTCGAGGTGGATCGCAAGCCGATCGGGATCGCCGAGCGATTCGCGTCGCACCTGCCGGCCGTGATCAAAGCGGAGATGCCCCTTGGTGATTTTCGGGACTGGCCCGAGATCGATGCATGGGCTCGCGAGATAGCCCGCGGTCTCTCAGGGGTGCGTGTGGCCTGAGGCCCGTCCGCCGCGGTTGCCTCGTCCGCGGCCGCCGATCTCCGGAAGTCGCGACCTCTGGCCCTTGATCGCGGTGACGAGCTGGGGTCAGGCTTCGTGCATGACGACCGTGACCGCACCACCCGAATCGACATTGCCATACGGGCCGCTCATGACCCGCCTCCTGCCGGAGATGCAGCGGGGATTCCGGTTTGTGAACCGGTACTTTGCGGTGCCGGCCTTGCGCGCCGGTCTCGGACCGCTCGTCAACACGCCGCTCACCGGGTCGTTGATGGTCCTTCGCACCCGCGGGCGCACGACCGGGCTGTGGCGAGAAGCGCCACTTGGCTATCTCATCCTCGACGGCCACGTCTACTGCTGTGCCGGCTTCGGCTATCGAACGCAATGGCTCCGGAACATCCAGGCCGACCCGCACGTGGAGGTCCTGCTTCCCACGCTTGCCGTCGCCGGGATCGCCGAGGAGATCACCGACCCGGCGGAATGGAGCCGGGGCATGCGGGCATTGCTGGCCAGCCTGGGCGTCATCGGCCGCCTCACGATCGGCGACGTCCGTCGAGCCTCGGACGAGGGCATGCAGTCGATGGCCGGGGGAATCCCGTTGATCCGGATCCGCGTGACCGGGTTGGGCGTCGGACCATTCGATCCGGGTGGGCGCGGCTGGGTGCTCCCCACGGTCCTGACCGGCCTCTGGTTCACTGCCTGGTTGCGCCGGCGGCGCCGCTCCCGGGCGAGCTGACTCATTGACCGGCGCCTGCGGGCCGTCGAACCATTCGATGGCGAGATCGCGCCGGCCCTTCAGCTCGGCCGCCCCGTCGAGGACGTAGACGGGAGCCTCGAGCTTCGGCACGTCGAGCCGGAAGCCGATGCCGTAGACCGTGACAAGTCACAGGGCCCCGAAACGCAGGCCCGTCTTTCGTCCGGTCGCGGCGCGCAGGACCACCCAACTCGACCGGCCGCGTCGTGCACAATGTGCCGACGCCCGGGGACCGCCATACCTCACCGAGGGAGGGTCGACACACCGTGACCGCTGCGGCTCTGCCGGTCCAGCCATCCCCGTTCGCCGTCCTGCGCAGGCGGGCCTTCGTCTACATCTGGAGCGCCCAGCTCGTCTCGACGATCGGCGACGCGCTGACCAGCCTGGCCGCCGGGATCATCGTCTACCGGCTGACCGGCTCGGCACTGAGTGTCGGGCTGATGCTGATGGCGACGGCCGTGCCGGCCCTCGTCTTCGGACTCATCGCCGGCGTCGTTGTCGATCGCTACGACCGAAAGCGAATCATGATCACGGCCGACCTGCTCCGGGCGGCCGTCGTCTTCACGATCCCGTTCCTGGTCAACGTGCATGTCGTGTGGCTCTACGTGGCCGTGATGGTCTCGGCTTCCATCACCCAGTTCTTCTCGCCCGCCAACGATTCGGTTCTGCCGGAGATCGCGCCCGAAGAGGAGCTGGGCGCCGCGAACTCGATCATGGCGATCGCCCAGTTCGGGTCGACGGCGGTCGGCTTCGCCCTGGCCGGGCTGCTGGCGTCGTCGCAGTCGATCGACGTCGTCTTCTGGATCGACTCCGGGACCTTCGTCTTCTCGGCCTGCATGATCAGCCTGGTCCGGATCGCCCCCCTCGTGGTGGAGGAGCTGACCACGGTTCGGGAGATGATCCGGAACCTGACCTTTGGGGCCCGGTTCATCGCCGGGACGCCGATCCTCCGGTCACTCAACCTGGTCAAGGCGCCGATCCTGGTCTCCTTCGGGATGCAGAACGTGCTCCTGCTGCCGTTCGCGATCACGGCCCTCCATGCCACCGAGTTCGAATACGGCCTCCAGGAGGGGCTCACGTCGGTCGGCTTCGTGGTCGGCAGCCTGCTGATGGCCAGGTACTCCGACCGCCTGCGCGAAGGCCAGTGGCTGGTGTTGAGCTGGGCCGGGATGGGGCTGTTCGGCCTGGCGTACTCGCTGTCCTCCTCGGTCTGGCTGGCGATCGCGCTGATCGCGCTCTCCGGCATGCTCAACGCGCCGTCGTTCGTCGCCGGCCGCCTGATCAACCAGCGCAACACGCCCCGCGAGATGCGCGGGCGCGTCTTCTCGACCGCCGGCGTCATCTCGACGGTGCTGTTCCTTGTGGGCATGGGACTGGCCGGCCTGGCCGACGCCTTCGACGTGCGCGTGCTCTTCTTCGCCGGCTCGGTGGTCGTGGTTGCGGCCGGCCTGATCACGGCGGTCCTGCCGGGGCTCGGCCAGCCGGCCGCCGAGTGGCGCCGCGCGATCAGCCTGCTCCGGGGCGCCGGTTCGGCTCCCGGCATGGGCTACGGCCGGCCCGCCAGCCTGGTCGATCTCGAGACACTGCTGGGTTATGTGCCGGCGCTGGCAGGCCTGCCACCTCGGGATCGTGAAGCGCTGGTCGCGACGGCGCGAGTACGCGACGCAGCCGCCGGGACCGCGATCCTGCGGGCTGGCGACGCCAGCGACGCCGCGTTCTTCGTTCTCGGCGGACGGGCCGTGGCCGGCCTGGCACGCGAAGGCGAACCACAGCGCACGCTGTCGACGATGACCGCGGGGGACATCTTCGGCGAGATCGCCGCCCTGGCGGGCGGGACCCGGACGGCCGACGTCGTCGCGGAGGAAGCCACCACCCTGCTCGAAGTCCCGGCCGACACGCTCCGGCTCCTGATGGCCGTTCCCGAGTTCAGCCAGCTCGTCCAGGGCAAGATGACCGAGCGCCTGGCCCGGACGGCGAGCCTCGCCGACCTGCCGAGGTTCGGTGGGATCGACCACGGCGCGCTTCGGCAGGCGCGCGCGGAGGTCGCAGCCTCGAGCGCTGGAGAGGCGGACGCCGGGGCCTGACGGCTCGGACTCGTCCCTCACTTAGCCCTGGCGGGCGGGGTCGGGCTCGCGTGCAGTGCCGTCCTCCGGCCGGCCGGCAATTCGGGTTCATCCGGGCTGGCAGCCCTCGTTCCAGGCCTGGATGACCGGCGACCCGTGTTCCCAGCCGAGCACCGACACCGTTCCGGTACCCAGGGCGAACAACCCGCCGGATTCCGGCGAGAGGCCGAGCCAGCGCGCGGCCAACACCCGGAGCAGGTGTCCGTGCGCAAAGACGAGCGCATCACCGGCGAACGAGCCGGACCGGACCCTGGACACGATCCGCTCGGCTCGCGCCGCGACCTCGGTGATCGTCTCGCCTCCCGGCCACGGTCCGCCCCAGATCGTCCAGCCCGGATAGGACGCCCGGATGGCGGAGGTTTCGCGGCCCTCGAGCGAGCCGTAGTCCCATTCCATCAGGTCGGGATCGGGCCGGACCACGGCGCCGAACCCGGCGAGCACCGCGGTGTCGTGGGCTCGCGACAGGGGACTGGTCAGAACGAGCCCGAACGAATGGCCGGTCAGCCGCCGGCCCAGGGCCCGGGCCTCCTCGCGACCACGGTCAGTCAGCGGGACGTCGGTCCGGCCGGTGTGCCGACCCAGCCGTGCCCATTCCGTCTCGCCGTGGCGGACCAACCAGAGGTCGCCGGTGCCGCGTGCCACCGCGCCCGCCGTCACGTCGCCCCGAGGCTGGTGTCCGGGCGGGCGGCGTCGGCCGGCTCCGCGGCGAAGAACTGGCGGGTCGTCCAACCGAGGATGGACGCCAGCAGCACGCCCGGCACCTGTCCGATCGCCGTGTTGTACCGGTAGACCTGGTCGTTGTAGAGCTCGCGCCGGTCGGCGATCATCGCTTCAAGCCGTTCGATCTCGGCCTGGAGGTCCTGGACGTTGGCCTGTGACTTGAGATCCGGGTAGCGCTCCACGACGGCGAACAAGGACCGAACGGCGGAACTCGTCACGTCGGACGTCACGGCCTGGTCCGGAATCGGGGCGGCCGGCGAGTACGCAGCTCGCGCCTCGGTCACCTGCGTCAGCACGTCCCGTTCGAACGTCATCAGCCCACGGACGGCGGCCACGAGGTTCGGCAGCTGGTCGTGGCGCTGCTTGAGCACCACGTCGATGTTGGCCCACGCCTTGTCGATCCGCTGCCGAAGGGCCACGATCGCGTTGTAGCTTGCGAACACGACGTAGGCCGCGATCGCGATGACGAGCGCGACGGCGAAGAGCGCAGCGAGCGCGGGCGGGCTCACGCGCCGAAACCGCCGCTCACCGAGAACGCCAGGATGAGCGCCGACGCGATGGCCAGCCCGGCGCCAAACAGGCCGGCGACGAAGCGGGCCTGGTCCCGCCCGACGACCGCCGTGGGCGTGCCGTAGGCGATCAGGAGCGGGACCTCGGCTGACGCGGCGAGGACCAGCGAATCCGGTGCGATCTCGAAGCGGCGCTTCGTGGCGGCGGCTGCGTCCGCCGTGGCCAGCGGAAGGGGATTGGCCGCCGGATCGATGATCGGCGAGGTGACCGGCCGGCCGATCCCAAAGCCCGGGATCGCGGCGTTGCCCCAGGCGGCGTCGGGGTCGTCGGCGAGCGTGCCCGCGGCCCTCGCCTCGGCCATGTCGGCGGCGATCTCGGGATCCGCCTGGACGTCGCTGCCGCCCATGCCGAGGTCCGCCCCCGCCGGGTCGTCGAGATCCCGGAACGGCAGCGCTCGCCCGACGATGGTGACGGCGTCGCCGGGCTCGAGGCGGGTTTCGCGGTACTCGCGGCGCCCGCTCTGACGCCGAAGCCCTTGCCAGGCGGGCAGGCCGGTCGACGTTCGCGGGTCGTGGACCGTCAGCAGGTCGGCGATCGCCGTGGCGCGATCGACTTCGGCAGTCTGCGTTGCCGGCCCCGTCCGGATCGCGAGGCCTAGCGGCTCGTCGCCGGCGAGACCCGTTTCATCGTGAAAGCGCAGCGGTGCGTCGACCCGGGCGCCGCGAGGGAAGACGCGCAGGCTGCCGGTGGAATCGCGCACCGCGAACCCCACGGAGCGCTCCTCGGCATACGAGCTGTCCGGGATCGAGGCGTCACCACCGTTGCCGACCGAGGCCCGGTAGTAGACGCACGGCGTGCTCTGCAGGAGCGAAACGAGGGTCAGCTCGGCCGGTTCGATGACGCCGCTGATTCGCACCTCGCCGGCCGCTGCCGATGCAATCGTCGAGGTCGACGTGTCGGCGACGAGCAGCGCGGTCCGGTAGCCCGCCAGACCGCGCACCACCAGCCCAAGGCCAGCCAGCACGCCCGCACCCGAGGCAGCGAGGATCCAGGAGATGGACGACGACACCCTCGCATCGTACGGGACCGAGCGACCCGCCGAGCAGCTGCCGTGGACCAGGAACGGCTAGTCCGTCGGGCGGCCGGGCCTGGCGGCGACGACGAGCAGGAGCACGCCCAGGGCGACGATCCCGATCGGCCACCAGACGTGGAAATCGAACCACGGGATTGCCTGGCGGACGAGGAACAGGGCACCGATCACGACGAGGACGACCCCGAAGATCAGGCCGGCGTCGCCCGAATCGACGGCGGCATGCCGCCGAGCCCGCCGAGCGGCTCGCCGGGACGCGCGCCATTCCGCGCGGGTCTGCATCGGCGGGGTCGCGGCGGCCGGTTGTGGCGGGGTCGCCGGCGAGGGAGCCGTCGGCGCGGTCGTCTCGACGCTGCCAGGCGCATCGCCGGCGGGTGTCGGGACGCTGGTCGGCCACGGCTCGACCGGCCCTTCGGGCACCACGATCGCCATCACGATGTAGACCAGCACGGCAATGCCACCCGTGAGGATCGCCAGCAGCGCCCACACGATGCGGACGAGTGATGGGTCCGCGTCGAGCGTCTCGGCCACCCCGGCAGCGACGCCGGCCAGCATCCGGTCGTCGCGCGACCGGTGCAGTGGTTCAGCCACCGCAGTTGCCGCCGGTCCGGGTGAGGCTCACCGAGCCGGCCGTCGCGTGGGCATGGAGGTCGATCCGCACGGGTGCACTGTCGAACCCCGGCGTCTCCCACGTCGAGCCGTTCTTGGTCATGCCGCTCCCCTGGAAGTCGTAGCTGGAGATGATGTTCTCGTCGGTCTGGATTCGAAGGCCGGCGTCTGGTGCGGCACACAGCTCCACGGATCCCGCGTTGACCTCGAACGATCCGCTCACCGACACGTTCGGCAGCGTCAGCACGATCGAGCCGGCATTCACCTGGACGTCGAGGCTGCCGATCTGGCGAACCGACCCCAGGTCGACCGTCGTCGAGCCGGCGTTGAGGGTCGTCTTGAACCCGCCGAGGTTGGCGCCGGTCAGGTTCACGGTCGATGATCCGGCGTTCAGGGTCAGCTGCGTGTCGAGGCGCGGTCCATCCGGCAGGGTGACCCGCCAGGTCTGCCGGTCGCCGAGCGCCCCGAACACCCCTTGGTTGGAGTCGCGAGTGCTCACTCGCAGCGAGTCGTTGCCGGCGTTGAGATTCGGTCCCTTCCCGTCACGATCCTGGCCTTCGATCTGCCAGCTGGTGCCCGAAGCGACAGCCACGGTCAGGTCGCCGCAGCTGAGGTCGATGTCGACCGACGCGGTGGCGCCGGTGAAGGGCCCCTGCCGGGGCTCGAAGGCCGTCGTGCCCCGGCCCGAACCGCAGCCGAGATCGATCCCGCCCACACTGCCCGCGAGCAGCCCGCCGACGATGACGCCGAAGGTGGCCGCCACGATGAACCCACCCAGGAATCCATAGCGCGTCCGGGACAGGAGCAGCCCGACGCCGATCCCCACCAGGATCAATGGCCAGAGGCTGCCGACGTTCCTGAGCTGGTCGTCGGAGAGATAGCCGGCCCGGACGGCCAGGGGGATCGAGCCAGCGAGGATCAGGAAGATTCCCCAACCGAGAAAGCCACGGTGAATACGCATGACGCCACACTACCCGAGGTTTTGCCACAGGCAACGGCCGAATGGCCCAAACGGCGCGTGACGTGATGCCCCTGTGCTAGCCTCCCGCAGGGGCGGCCGCAGGCGACCGGTCCCCGGTTGGGACCTGGAGATGGAGGGCCGGCATGCGCCTCAGCGAATGGCATTCGCGATCGCCAAATCGCGACTCGATGGCCGCCAAGGTCCTGGCGCCGGCCAGCGAGGCCCTCGCCCTGCTCGGAGCCGATCGCGATCCGGATTGCTGGATCTCCTGGGGGGAGGATCCGGGCGCCCGCTACACGATCCTGGCGCCCGCCCCGGCCGGGCTCGTCATCCTCAACGTGCGCGTGAACGTGCCCGGCGAGGGGCCGCGCGCCGCGGGCAAGATCGTCCGCTGGCACCGTGTCTCGGTCGGCGAGCTGTCCGTCGAGATCCAGGGCGGCCACCGCCTCATCACGTTCCAGCTCGAGTCACAGCTCCTCCATGGCTCGGAT
>JBGPVC010000136.1:0-7480 GCA_041491485.1 Candidatus Limnocylindria bacterium | reverse complement strand
CTCCTGGTTGCGGTGCACGCGGCGCTCCAGGTCGACCTGGCCGAGCCCTTCGATGCCGAGCCGCTCGGCGACGTCGATCAGGTGCCCGATCTCGACCGCGTAGCCCGTGAAGAACGGGATGGACTCGAGGAGCGTCCGCCTACCCGCGTATTCACCGGAGAGCGGCTGGATCATGCCCGACAGCTCGGGATAGAAGAGGTTGATCAGCGGCCTGGCGACCAGCTCGGTGACCCGGCCGCCGCCGCCCTCCTTGAGGACCCCGCCCTCCACGATCGGGCGCTGGTAGTAGCCCTTGACGTACTGCAGGCGCGGCTCGTGGAGCAATGGACCGAGCGTCCCGTAGACCATCCGCTGGTGCCAGTTCCGGACATCCGTGTCGGCCCACACGATGATGTCGCCGGAGGTCTCGTAGAGGGACTTCCAGAGCGCTTCGCCCTTGCCACGGAACGAGCCGTAGCGCGCCAGCACGTCGGGGTGCTGCACGACCCGGGCGCCTTCGGCCTCGGCGATCTCGCGCGTCCGATCGATCGACGCGGAGTCGATCACCAGGACCTCGTCGAGCAGCGGCACCCGACCGACCAGCTCGCGCATCGCGCGGCGCACGATCGGCCCGACGGTCTCTTCCTCATTGAGGGTTGGCAGGACCAGGCTGATCGTCAGGTGCTGCGATTCCTTGAGCGTCACCAGCCGGCGCAGGTCGCTGAACTCCGCATGATGGAAGTTGGCCTCGCCGAACCAGCGTTCGACGCGGATCGGGATGGCTCGTCCTTCCTCGGCCGCGCGGTCGGCGGCGGCCAGTGTCTCGGCGCGGGCGGCCAGCTGCTCGAAGGTCGCTCGCTCGATCCGCTCGCGCGTCTTGACCACGATGACCGACGGCTTGGCCCGGGCGGCGATCGCCTCCGGCAGCGCCCCGAACAGGTAGCTCTCGCCGCCCGAGCCACCCGGCTGCGCGGACGCCCCCATGACGACGAGGTCGGCCTTCTCGGCCTCGCGCAGGATCGCGTTCCGGACGTTCGGCGCCTCGCGCAGGATCGCCTCGCTGCGGCCTTCGAGGTGCTGCTTGATGAACGCGGCCAGGGCCCGCTCCGCCTGGGCACGCACGGTCAGCGTGATCCCCGGTGGCACGAGGTGGAGCACCACCACCGTTGCGTCGTGGTGGCGGGCGATGGCGTCGGCGTAGTGGAGCGCCAGCTCCGCGTGCGGTCCGCCGCGGACCGGGACGAGGACCCGCCGGATCTCCATCGAGCCGCGCTGCTTGACGACGGCGATGTCGCAGGGCGAATCGCGGACGACCTCGTCGATGGTCGCCGAGAAGACCGTGGGCGCCGAGCCGTCGCGGCCGGTGGCGACCTTGCCGCCCCAGCCGAAGATGATCAGGTCGGCTTCCTGCTCGCCCGACGCCTCGATGATCCCTTCCGCGGCGTGCCGGCCGATGCGGACGATCGGGTGGATCGTCGTCCCGTCCGGCGCGTAGTCGAGGACCCGCTGGAGCAGCCGCCGGGCGTGCCGGGCGCGGGTTGCGCCCTCCGACAGCGGCATCCCCTCGGGCACCTCCACGATGCCGAGGGCGGACAGCTCGCCGGCGCGCTTGTCGAGCATCGCCGCGCCCAGCCGGATCAGCTCCTCGGCGGTCATCGGGTTGGCCACCGGGATCAGGATCCTGACCGGCAGCGGGGTGCGGGTGGTCACGGGACGGCCTCGTTCCAGCGCTGGACCAGGTATGGCTTGAGCAGCTCGAACTCGCGGGCCTGGCGCTCCACCCTCTCCTCGGCCTGGTCGGTCGTGACGTGGCGGTTCTCGATGATGAAGCTGCCGACCCGCCCGAAGTAGATCGGGACCAGGGCGGCGACGAGCGTCTCGAGTGACGGCTTCGGGTCGCGGGCGGCGACCACCAGGTCGTAGACGACTCTCGCCCACAGGTCGTCGGAGAAGTTGAAGGCGGCGACCGCGTCGGCCATCTCCAGCGTCGTGGCCGTCGTCGACGCGACGTCGCCGCCGACGCCGAGTCGCGTCCTGGCGACGTCGGCGAGGTGGCCTGCCTCGGCGGCCAGCTCGAGCACGGGCTCGGCCGTGGCCGGCGCAAGCATCCGCCGCCACGTGTCGGCGAGGGTGAGCGATCCGGCGTTGAACTCGGACAGGAGGCGCAACGTGTTCACCTCGAGCGCCGGCGGGTCGATGATCCGCTCGAAGCCGTACGCCGGGACGTCGTGGCTGCCGCGGATCGTGAGCCACTGCTTCGAATGGCGGACCGCCAGGCGCAGGATCGTCCCGACGACCTGGCGGAACATCGGTCCAAGGTCGGATCCCGGGTCCTTGGGATCATGGACCTTCGCCCCGAGCCGGGTCTGGCAGACGGCGAACCCGCCGGCCAGGGCGGAGGTCGTCATCCAGATGTCGATTCCGAACTTGCTGACGTCGGCGGTCCAGTCGTCCAGCGACAGGTAGTGCTGGACGAGGTCGCCGGAGACGCCGAAGTCGCCGCCGATCGGCTGGCGAATGCGATGCCCGTACAGCGCCCGGGTGAGCGGGTAGGTGACCGTGTTGGTGATCGTGCCGTCGTACTTGTAGCGGGCGTAGAGCGGTGCGACGAAGTCGTAGCCACCCTTGAGGATCGGCCCGGCCAGGAGTTCGATCCACTCGGGGACGATGGAGCGCAGGTCCGAATCCACGACGACCAGCGCCTGGACCTCGAGTGCGGCGGCGATCTCGAAGATCGTGCGCAGGGCCGCGCCCTTGCCGCCGACCCCGTCGATCTCCGGGTAGGTCAGGCTGACGCGCTGGAGCTTGTTCGTGGGGCGGACCAGCAGGATCTGCTCGATGTACCCGGGCGGCTCCGTCTCGACGACCACGCGACCGGTTCCGTCGGGCGAGGCCGCGTCTGAGTTGACGACGACCGGGTGGAGATCGGGGAAGTACTGGACGAGCCCGGCCTGGGCGGCGCGCACCACGTAGCCGATCGTCGCGGCATTCTTGAAGCTTGGGATGCCGACCATGATGTCGGCCTTGCCGAGGCGTTCGACCTGTTCGCGGATTGCCGGCGTCAGGACGGTTTGGGGCACACGCCCACCGTACCATTCCGCCTGATGGCTGTCAGCCGTGGCGGGCCGCTCGCCGATCAGCGAGGCATCGGTGCGGTGGCCCACTCCGTGCTGGTGGCGCCGGGCGCATAGCGGCTGTTGGCCGCCCGGAACGTCAGGCCGATGAAGCCCTGGGCGCGCCAGGACCGGATCCAGCCCGCGATCGGGGGGCGCACGAACGTACCGCGGCGCACGATGTCCGATTCGGCCACGACCGTGTCGAGGAGGCGGCGTCGTTCGAGGAGCGGCACGTCGAGGAGCGACTCGCCATCG
The DNA here is from genome assembly GCA_041491485.1 of Candidatus Limnocylindria bacterium. Taxonomy (GTDB): domain Bacteria; phylum Chloroflexota; class Limnocylindria; order Limnocylindrales; family CSP1-4; genus SPCO01. Next base: position 4,130 of record JBGPVC010000136.1, on the reverse strand, counting down.
AGCCAGAGGAGGTCGAAGGCGACGTAGCTGACGACGTCTTCGGGTCCGAACGTCTCCGCGCGGCGGAGCGCCGCTCGTGCCTCCGCCGCGTCGGCGGCGCGATTGCGTCGCGAGCCCAGGAAGAAGTGTCCGATCGCGCTCTGCACGCTGGTGTCGACGTCCACCTTGAGGAAGACCCCGGTGCTGTCCTGGGCAGCCTGCTTGGTCAGGAACCCGTCGAGGATCAGGCCGGGGCTCCGGGCGGCCGCCACCAGCGCGTCCAGGATCTCCGGGTAGCCCTCGATGATCTGGCCCGAGTCGTCGGCCAGCAGGGCGCCGCGGGTGCCGCCGGTCGCACCGGGATCGGCCGCGTCGATGGCGGCGAGGGCTCGGATGCCGGCCCACAGCGGCTCGACGATCGGATCGGTCACGCGGTCAGGACGCCCGTCGCCGAAGGCCTGCGGACGGAGCGAGGCGAGGACCGCCCGGGCGTCTGTCATCGGCCCATCCTACCCGGCTAAGATCGCGCCGTGACGAGCACGGCCCCGTCCCCGGCTCGCGAACCCGCCGCCGGCCCACGCGGGCTGGCGGGGATGACGCCGAGCGGCCGGACCATCGTTCCCGCCTCGTGGGCGCTGTACGACTTCGCGAACACGATCTTCTCGTTCGCGATCGTATCGGGTGCCATCGGCCTCTACCTGGTCAAGGACGCCCAGTTCGGCGAACGCGACGGCAACGCGCTGCTGTCGATCGCCGTGGTCGTCAGCGTCGGCCTGAACGCGCTCGTCTCGCCGATCCTCGGCGCCATCTCGGACCGCGGCGGGCGTCGGATCCCGTTCCTGCTCTTCTTCACCGCGGTCTGCATCGGCGCCACGTTCTTCATCGCCAACGTGCCGCCGATCGTCGGACTGGTGCTGTTCATCGTCGCCAACTTCGCCTACCAGGCGGCCCTGATCTACTACGACTCGACGCTCAAGACGGTCAGCACGCCGATCGCGCGGGGCCGGCTGTCCGGTATCGGGACGGCGATCGGCTACTGCGGAACGGTCTTCGTCGGCCTGCTCATCTTCCTGCTCGACATTCCGGTCGAGGACCGCTTCAGGCTCTCGGCGCTGCTGTTCGCGCTGTTCGCGATCCCGATCTTCCTGTTCGTGCGCGAACCGGCGCCGCCACCGGGAGCCCGCCTGACGGCGCGCGACATCGTCGCGTCGCTGGGGCAGCTCCGCCAGTCGATCGCCCATGCGCGGATGGTGCCTGGCCTCGGCCGGTTCCTGCTCGGCCGGTTCTTCTACTCGGACGCGGTCAACACGGTCATCGTGGTGATGAGCGTGGTGACGGTGAAGGCGCTCGGGATGTCCGAGGCGAACGCCAACGTCGTGCTGCTGTCGCTCACGTTCGTCGCGATCGTCATGAGCTTCGCCTGGGGCTGGCTGTGCGACCGGTACGGGCCCAAGCGGACGCTGATCGCGGTGCTGATCTCGTGGGCGGTCGGGCTGGTCCTCGGAGGCCTGTCGCTCGGTTTCGGTGCGGCCGGCCTGGCGCCGTTCCTGCTGGCCGGGGCGATCCTGGGGAGCGGCCTCGGCGGCGTCCAGGTGGCCGATCGAGTGCTGATGGTCCGGCTCTCGCCGCCCGATCGGCTGGGCGAGTTCTTCGGCCTGTACGGCCTGGTCGGCAAGGGCAGCCAGGTCGTCGGTCAGCTGCTCTACGGCGTGATCATCTTCGTGCTGCTCGATACGGCGGGCAACGGCGCCTACCAGGTGGCGGTGCTGAGCCTGCTGGTCACGATGTTGGTCGGGCTCTGGCTGGTCTGGCCGGTGCGCGACGACTGGGCGGGATCCGGCGAGGTGGGAGCTCGCCTCGGCGAGGCCGAGATGGGGCCTGCGTCGCCGCCCGAGCGATTGTCGCCGGGTCTCGGGCCGCTCGAACCGAGGTAGGCCAGGCGGCGGTCAGTCCGGGTAGCCGTCCGGGTGCGCTTGCCGCCACGCCCAGGCCGAGCCGATCATCTCGTCGAGCGCCGGTCGGGCCGCTCGCCAGCCGAGGACCTCGGCCGCCAGGGTCGACTGCGCCACGAGCACCGGCGGGTCACCAACGCGTCGTGGCCCTACGATGAATGGGATCTCGCGGCCGACCGCGGCCGCCGATGCGGCGATCACCTGGCGGATCGAGAAGCCACCACCGCTGCCCAGGTTGCAGATCAGCGGCTCGTCCGTCCGGTGATCGCCCGGCGCGGTCGCTTCGATCGCCAGCCGGTGGGCGTCGGCCAGGTCGGCGACGTGGATGTAGTCGCGGATGCACGTCCCGTCCGGCGTCGGGTAGTCGTCGCCGAAGACGGTCAGCTCGGTGCGGCCCAGAGCCGCGCGGAGGATGTTCGGGATCAGGTGGGTCTCCGGGTCGTGGTCCTCACCGAGCGTGGCGGTCGCTCCGGCGACGTTGAAGTAGCGCAGCGTCACGCTGCGCAGCCCGTACGCCCGCCCGTACCAGCCCAGCGCGGCCTCGAACGCCCGCTTGCTCTCGCCGTACGGGTTGATCGGCCGGAGCGGCGCGTCCTCCGTGATCGGCGTGGAATCCGGTGTTCCGTAGACCGCGGCCGTCGACGAGAACACGATCCGTCGCACCCCGCTCGCACGCGCGGCCTCCAGCAGGGCGATCCCGCCCGCGACGTTGTCGCGGAAGTAGCGCGCGGGATCGAGGATGGATTCGCCCACCAGCGATCGGGCGGCGCAATGCAGGATCGCGTCGATCCGTTCGGCCCGGAGGAGCTCCGCCACGGCCTCGGCGTCGGTGTACGTGCCGACATGGAGCGTCGCCGCGGCAGGGACCGCCGCATGATGGCCGGTCGTGAGGTCGTCGAGCACGATCACGTCGTGCCCTGTGGCGATGAACGCCTCGGCTGAGACGGAGCCGACATAGCCGGCGCCGCCGGTGATCAGGATTCGGGTCATGTCGGAACGATACGTGTTGGGCGGCTCCGGGGTGACTCACCGGTCACCGCGGGTTCCTGCCGCGACGCATGAGGCGATCGAGATATGAGCGGCCGCCGTGATCGGGCGCCCGTGGCGCTTCCAGCGGCGGCTCTGCCACATCGGCCCCGGCCGGCTGCCGCTCCACCGTGCCGTCCGGAGCGTCGGCCGGGACGACCGCGACGCCGCGAACCCGGAGCACTTCCTCGAGCCGCTGGACCATCCGCCCGGCGGCGTTGTTCTCCGGATCGATCGCCAGCGCGCGCCGCGCGAAGGTCAGCGCGCCCACCTCGTCCGAGCGTTCGAGGGTGACGCGGGCGAGCCCCACGACCGCCATGGCGTTGCGTGGATCGGCCCCGAGGACCTGCTGGTAGAGCGCCTCGGCGCGATCGAGCAGCCCGAGCGACAGGGCGCTTTCGGCCTGCAACAGCAGCTCGATCATGAGCCGTCGGGGAGCATCAAACGGGCGATGAGCAGCAGCGTCGGTCGATTGTTGAGCGCCGGATCGGCGATCACCCGTTCCAGGAGCGTGTCAAGGATCCGCCCGAGGATCGGCCCTTGCGGCAGGCCCAGCTCGCCCATCAGGTCCGTGCCATCCACCGCCAGCCCGCGCCGGTCGAGGACGGCGTCGGCCTCCAGCTCGACGGCGATCCGTGCCCTGAGCTCACCCAGCTGCCCGGCCTCGGGTGGCAGGCCGGAGCCGGCGTTGTCGGCCTCGCGCAGCGCGAGCAGCTCGCCCAGGGCGCCGTCGCCCAGCTTCCCGATCTTGGCGATGAATCGCCTGACCGCCGCGTCGGACCAGCTCGGCTCGTAGCTGAACATGTGGTTGCGGACGAGGTCCACCACCCGCTCGCGGACAGCGCGAGGCGCATGCAACCGATCCAGGAAGGCGCCGGCAAGGCGCGCCCCGACGGCCTCGTGACCGAGGAAGTGGCCGTCGGCGAAGGTCGCCGGCTTGCCGATGTCGTGGAGCAGGGCGGCGAGCCGCACGATCGGCCGAGCCGCCGGCGCGGCGTCCACCGACCGGAGGGTGTGATCCCAGAGATCCTCCTCGGGCACCTTGTTCTGGGGGATGCCGCGCTGGGCGGCGAGGTCCTTCGAGATCGTTGCCAGCAGGCCCGTATCGCTCATCAGGCGAAGGCCGACCGACGGCAGCGGGGCGGCGAGCAGCCGATCGAGCTCCGTCGCGAT